>CAZECU010000036.1:0-9599 GCA_964510755.1 uncultured Candidatus Peribacteria bacterium
TTTTGAATTCTTTGAGATACATGGTTTCAAACTCATTGTATACTTTTTCTATAAAATTTTCGTAATTTGGGATTATCTTGTTGAGATACTTATAAATTTCTTCTTCTGGGGATTTTTTTTGTACCAACTCCATAAATCATTCTGCCTGATCGTCTGTCATTTTGTCTGCTATGTTCGTCATTACTCGATCAAATACCATAGGTTCTATATCGTCTTTGAGCATATCAATACCTGTATCATCCATGTCTGGTGAAGCTTTGATAATAAGTTGGTCTATAAAGGCATCGTTATCAAACATTGTTTGTTTTATATCAGTAAAAGAGTACTTTGACCTTATCTATCTTGCTCCGAAAAACAAGATAATTTATTATTATTAGTTTTTTACTATATATTTTTTGAACTTATGTATGTTTGTTATATTATCGATACCTAAAACCATTATTTTCTACTTTTTCTTTTCGTTTTTGTTGAAGTGTTTTCATTCATTCATTACTAATTGTTATATTATTGTTTTTTTTTGCATATATTCTTTGTTTGCCTCCATATATCCCTACTTCTATATCTCCATGAGTGATTTTAAACATTCTTGGTGGAATACCCAATCATCGTACCATTGCTCTCGATACTAGTTTATCTACTATTTCTCTGATTTTTTTTACTTTTTCTTCTGTGGTAGGTTCTTTACCGAATTTACTTTTATAGTTTTGTAAAAACACTCTATATGTTTCTGATTTTTTCTGCATATCCAAAAATTTCAACGTGTAGAAACGACTAAATTCTCTTTCCACATTTTCTTTGGTGAAGGCTAAATTGTTGAGTCTTGTATCTTTCCCTTTATTGTCTATTGCTCGTTTTTCCCAATTAATGTTTTTGGTTTTGTCGTTTTCTCAGAATCCTTCACTATTATACCTGTCAAAATATGTTTTTCCTTGTATCATTACATGTATCGGTCTATCTGCACTATTATCGATGGCATTTTTATTTAGTAGATGTTTTTTTTGATATCTTTTTTCTTTGATTTTTTTGAACATTCTTGTGACCATATCTACATCTTCAGACACATTTGCTTGAGCGTTGTGTCATCATATTTCTGCATACAAATGTGCTTTGAAAGTTCCGTTCCCTACTACACTATTTGCCTTCCCTTTTGATCGAAATCTGTTGTATGCGCTTTCGAGTGTTGCATCTATTTGTAATAATGGAAAGTTCTGCACAAGCTCAGGATCGAGTCTGCTTTCTGTGGTTAGTCTTGCAAGATTTGGTGTTGTATCAAATTCATTTATAATGTTTTTTAAAAATTCAGGATTTTTTTTCGTCGAATCAGCACCTCACATTCTCATGATCAGTTGGTCGACGCGTTTTGAATCTATATCGGGATAGGTGTTTAATCTTTGTATATTTCTATAGAGGATCATATCTCCGAGTAATTTATATATTTTTCCCATATTTACTTTTTCTCATTTTGGAAAATCAAAGGTGTGTTCAAATAGAGTGATATTATATTCTGGATGTTTTTTAATGAATTCATCTATTTTGTTTTTTGTCTCTTGATTGAACTTTGTCTCTTTGTTTGGTCTGTTGAAGAGTATGACTATTTCGTATTCGTTTTTGTTGATATTTGTTTGTCCTGTAGTATACGATTCTAATGTTTTTTCTATGTCTTCGTATTTATTTACGGGAAATGAAACCACTATCTTCGTTTCTTTTTTCATTGGTTTCTGTTTTTGATAATAGGATTCTAAAAGTTGTTTCTGTCCTATATTTTCACGAAAACCTTGTTCTAAATATTCTTTCTGGTATTTGATGTTTTCTGTTGTTGGTTTGTTGATTTTTATTTCTGTATTAGTTCATGTTTTCAATAATTGATATGCTTTTTGTACTTCTTCAGGAATCTTTTTTCTGTTTGTCCCTACATGATAATCGAGTATTTTTCCTATTCCTATAAGTAGCTCTTGTGGATTGTCGTTGATAGTATTTTTTTTCTGATATGGAAGATTCTGCTCTTTTTCTCTGATGTTTTTTCGTTCTTTTCCTATTTGTTCATTTATTCTTATCTTAAACCCGTTATTTTCTCTATATACTACTATTTGAAAGTTTCTTTTGTTTGTTGTATATGAAATTTTTATTACACCCGTTCTCAATATTTCTACATTTTTTGTTATTGTTTCTTTTGTTTGTTCTTGTTTTTTTTCTGTGCTTTGTATGCAGCCTTTTGCTCATTTGATGTAAATCCCCATTCCGCTGAGATTTACTTTTTCTTCTGAATCTTGTGTTGTAAGATATTTTTGATTTACTTTTTTGGATAACTCGTTTTTTTCTTCTTCTGAAAGATCAGATAAAATATCAGCTATTTCTTTTTTCTCTTGTTGAGCAGCTAATTGTTTTTTTGCAATATTGAGTACTTTCTCGTATTTGTTGTCAATCTTGTTGATCATATGTTTTCAGACATTGGTTTAAAATATTATCTGTTATATCTTCCTAAATCAGGTCTTCTTCTTGTGTCTATTTGCTGTTGTGAGTTTTCTAAAGGAATATTTGTTTGAAATTTTCCTTGTTTTTCGCCATGCACCGGTAATCTGTTTTTTTGATTTTTTGTCGGTTTATTTACTTTATCTTTTGGCTGGTCTTTTAGATTGTTTTGTGCAAATGTATTGTCAAATCCTGTGCCTATAGCATATCCTTCGAATCCTGTAGTTGTTACATTGTTTGTTGCTTTTATTCCTATATCTACGAATCTATCTGCTTGCGTAAGTACTGTGTTTCCTGGTGTGCTGTATATAGCATTGATATCCAATGTTAATCCACCGCTTGTTACTGCTGGATTGGTACTTGTTGATAATGAATTTGCTATTTCTTGAACTCCTGTATAAATTCTCATGCTTGCTAGTTCAGGATTTGTATGTCCTATATTGCTTGTAGCAAGTGTTGATGGATTGTTGGTTGATAACCAATTCAATAGTTGTGTTTTATATGAAGGTGCTAATGTTGGATTGGTTGATATGTCGCTTATGACAGATTTATGTCGTGATGCTAATTCTGCTGGAGTCAAATGTCCTGCTACTACTTGTGTAGCATCAGTGCCTGATGTCACCGTAAGACTTAAAGTACCTCATGATTGTACATTGTTGGTGTTGTTGATAAATCCATCCAATCCTGGAGTGAGGTCGTTTCCTGAAGCATATCCTGTTTGTTGATATTTACCTAGGTTATATTCTGCATGACCTATTCTTTCTCTGCCTATTGTTTCTGTATTTGTTATTGCGTCTTTTGCTGTTGCCAATCCAGCTGCATAAGAGATACCGAATGCGATAGCTCATGCCTTAGCCGCACCGAGTACTGCTTGCGCATGTTGTCTTGTCTTAAATCTTTTTCTTGCTTTTTCGTATCCTTGTGTTTCAAATGTATCTCCTGTACCTTTATTTATTAAGTTGTTTGTTGCATCATAGTTTGGTTCTGCTCTCAATGTTGCGAGATCCATTCCTATTCTTCATGCTCCAGCTAATACCACTCTTTGGAGTTTTTGGTATTCTACTTCTGCTATGTTTGGTTTTTGTGAACCTAAGAAATTCTGTCCGGTCTTTTTGTGGTGATCCAAACGCGATAATCCTTCACAGACGTATTGTTTAAGTGTATTTTGTTGTGATGTAGTTAAAACATATTTGCTTTCTAAAAGTCCTGTAATATCAGAAGTTAGATCTTCTGTGAGATCGAGTTGGTCATGTGATGTCTTCACATAATAATTCCATTGTTTTCTGTCTTTTGCTTTTTTACCTCGAAAACGTCATTCATGTCGTTTCATACCCCCTACCGCATTTGCTATTCTTTCACGTTCTGCACGAGTATCTAATACTTCTACTGCTTGTTTTCTTAGATATAAGCTATGTTCTTTGTTATAATGTGAATATTTTGCAAGTAATGTTTTGGTAAATGCTACTCAACCAACTATTCCTGCCGCTCCAGCTAATGGTAAACCTGCCAAACTTGCTGTCACACCTGGAGCAACCATTAATCCGAATTTGGTAGCTCCTCGCATTCGTCAGAACATTTTTTTAAATCCAGGATGTTTTTTGAACCGTTTTGAATTTCTGACAGGATCATCAATCCATCTTCCAATTTTTGCTGCAGTATTGAGTTTTTCATCTACACTATATGCTTCTTCTCCTTTGTTGAGAATCTGTATTTTGAGTTTGATTGTTTGTTTTGCAATGTGGAGGAGTGCACGATCGTTTTTTTGTTTATTTCTAATTTCTTTGAGTGCATTTTTATCATCGAATTTAATTCCCAACTGTTTTAGAAAATCAGGCATTTTACTATAATCTCAAATATATTTGCTGATCATTGGTCTGCATTTTGCATCAAGTGCAATATCTGATAATGGTGGTACTTGAGCTTCTCCTTTATCGATAATATCAGCAATATTCCATACAAGTTTTTGATGTGCTTTGAATCCTGTGATTTTGATCAAAATATTTGTACTGATCTGTTCCATATCATTAGATTTTAAAAGTTTATTGAGTGGTTTCCAGTTTGTCATAGTTGCTGATCCTGGTCTTGCTGTATCAAAACCTGTTCATGAGTTTCTCATGATATAATCAAATTCCGTCTGAAATTGTGCAGGCGTCATATTGTCTTTCCAATCTGGTGCAGTACCGATAAATCTATCTGCTAAATTAACTATTCTTGCATATGTTTGTGGATAGTCTTTTTCTATACCCATCATAGAACCTACAAGATTTTCTATTTTTTGGCTAAAACCAGCTTCTTGTTCCATTTCGTGTCTATCTGCAGCGTTTTGATTTTGTGGATCTCGATTGAGTGTTTTTCTTTTTTCTCGATCAGTATGACTCAACTCTTTGTTGACGATATTATCTTTTATAGATTTTCTTCTCAAAAACAGATTAAGTTTATCGAATGTATTTCGTCCGCCTGTTTTACTGTATCTTTCTCTGATTTGTTCTCCTGCTTTACGCTCTGCAATGATGCGGTTTACTTCAATGGTATTTGATATTGTAGCTACTGTTTCCTCTTGTTTATCCACATCAGGATTTTCATCTGAAACATATTGTTCACCAGAAATATCTTTTTCGTTGGATATATCTTTTTCATCTGAAATATCTTTTTCATCAGAGATATCTTTTTCATTAGAGATATCTTTTTCATCAGAGATATCTTTTTCATCTAATTTTTCTTTTTCTCATGAAATATCTGTATCTGTTTTAGTTTCTTTCAATAATTCATTTTTTAATATATTTTCTGTTTTGGTTTTGTTGGTTTGTACGTGGTTTTTGAGCTGGTTTATGATTGTTTCTATATTTGCTTTTTGTGCTGGATCACTGATAGTGTTTTTTCTGTGCTCCAATAACCATAAGGTATCTTCTCTGTATATTGGATCACTCATAAGTTTGGTATATATGATTTCCTTTTTTATGTTTTTTGTGGTTTTTGCTACTTCAAAAATCTCTTTGACAAACTGCTTGAGTACTGCATCATTGAAGCTATTCTTTTTGTTGAGATCAAGCAAACTTTTTCTTGTGTCATCAGTTTTGTTTCCTTGTATCCTATTATCAAGATCTTTCATTACTTTTTGGATATTGGCTATATAGATCTCTCTTGGTGGTATATGTGCCTGGGCTATCTGCAATTTTTTCTTCAATTCTTCTTTGATTGGATTTCCCAAATCTTCGCGATTTTTAGGATTTGTATCTTCTAACAACATATCCAAAAGATTGGATCTCACTCATTCTACTGTTTGTTGAAGATTGGAAACTGCTGAAACTCTTTTTTCGAGTTCCTTACCAGCTGTTTCTAAGATTTTTTTGTTTTCCATAGGTATGAAAAAGGTATAAATAATGCATTTTTTGTTATTATATTTTTGATGTATTACCACTTTGCTGATTGTGATATCTTAATTATACCCGTAAACGTAAAAAAAAGCAAATTTTTGCCTGTTTTTTTTGTGTTTTTTTGTAATGTAAAAAACTGGTAATGAGCCAGTTTTTTGTCTGTATTTTTGATAAAAGTTTTGTAATATTTTTTTATTAATTAAATAATGCTCTAGTAGATGAAACTATTCCCATTCTATTGTTCATGGTTTTGATCAATCTTCCCATAAGAAAAGGATTTTTGTATACTTCTCTTGTTTCACTTTCATCACAAACATGTCTGCTTGCTGGAGGATTATCTACTACTCCATATGCTCTTCTACTTACTATTCCTCTACGAATCATGTTTGGATTTGCGTTCGCTTCTTCTGCGCTTACATATCCCAATTGACCATCAGCATCTAGAATATATGTTCTTCCGGTGATAGTATCTTTTACACCAAAATTTGTTTTGGCTATCTTACTATTTTTTCTCATATTTTTGATGAGCTCTTCATAAATTTTTCCACAGATATCTCTTTCCATACCATCAAATAAACGGATTCCTCACTGTCTATGTCTGAGAAGCTTTCCTAGTGTTTTTGATGAAATTGGTTTTTTTAGTCCGTCTATATTTAGCGTAAATGTATTTTTGCTGAAATCGATGCTGATGTTTTTTCAGTTGGATTGTACGTTTGTAGCAAAATCAAATGTAGTTGTAGTTCTCAGATTCATTATTTTTTTGATTGGACTAAGCCAAAATGATGTCGGAAGTGTCATTCTTGTCGCCCCTCTTCTGAGTCCCATTCGTCTTTTTTCGCTTGCTTGTCTGTATTGGAGATGAACTTCTTCCATTGCATAATTGAAATGTCCCATAAGTCTATCGATACCAATTCTTAAGCTTCTGTTGTCGTCAGGAATTGCAGAATCGAAGGTATTGGTATTTTCAAAATATTGATGATCGAAAAGTACTGATGTAACTCTTCTATTTGTTCCTCCATAATTTGTAGTATCATCTTGATCTTCCATTACTATATTCTTTCCATCCATTCTAATTACCATATTGTGTCCATTTCTTGGATCACGATATCTTAGACTTATGTCTTTTTTCTGTGCCATTTCTATAAATCATTTCATGATATTATAGACGATATGTGCTCTTACTTTGCCATATGGGATATCTTCACATCTGAGTATTTTTCTTATGAGTGCGATAGGATCTCCCGCTTTGAGTGATAAATTCTTTTGCTTATCTATCTTTATATTTACCAATATTTGTTGTTTTCCTGAAATTTCCACATCCATATCGTATTTTACGGGTTGTGGATTGTTCAAATCTTCTGGATGTGTGTTGGTATTTATATTCACTATTTGGTCTTTGATGCTTGTTTGTGAATCCTTTCCTGCAAAAAATCTAAGATAGTTTACGTCTCTACGACCGATAACTCACCATCTTCTTCTATTGATCATTTCATCTTCATCGGTAATGTCATGTTCGATATCTTGATGAACGTTGGTATCTACTTTTTGATGTTCGATTTCTGTGAGATAATCTGTTAGTTGTTTTTTGAGGTAGGTATTTCATTCTAGGTTTTCTGAAAATACTTCGTCTAATCTCCATTCAAAATATTTTTTGATCTGTTCTTCGAGATTGTTGTGAATATATGCTCTGTATGCTTCTGGATTTATTGTAAATTCAGGATTATTGGACTCATGATTTTCGTTTGTGATTCGTTCCAAAAATGATTGTGTGCCTTGTATCGGTCTATCATAATTATTGATATCTGCTAAATTGGTTGCTCGTGCAAATTGTGCTCATGCTCTTGGTATTCCTGCTGCTGTCCAATACATATTGCGGACTTCCTGATAGAGATCTTCTTTTTGTTTGTCCTTTAGTTTGTTAAATTTTGGTCCATCAGCTTTTTCTAGTGCTCTAAATATTGCTTCTCTTTCTAGTCTTGCTGCCAAAACATCGTAATTTGCAGTCATAGAATTTGTAATAGTGTTTCCTATTCCATTAATTGTATTAACTTCTGTCTGACGTGCTTGTTGATCGAAAATAGGTCTATTTATGGTGATGGTTACTCTTTTGAAATGATCGAGGTTTATACCTGTTATTGGATCTTGAACCCTGATTCTAACGTTCAATGTTAAATTAGCAGGAAAATTTACTCCTTCCAAAGGTGATATTTGTAGATTATTGACGGTTAGCTGGTTGGTTGTATTACTGATGGCCAATCATCTGATCTTTACATTTTGACCTCCTCCCAATTGTCCATCTAATTCTTGACCTGTTCTTTTGAGTTCTTCTCCTGTATTGTTGCAGATAGCATATTCAGAGCGAAGATTTCCTAGATTGTTGTTTGGGATGAATATTGGTTGTAGATTTATTGCTGGATTATTTCCTCCGAAATCTACCGTAATTTGTCCAATTTCTGGTATAAATCTTGGTTGTCTTATAAGAAGAATCTGTTGTCCTATATGTATAAAATTTTGTATTTCTGCTGCTCTGGTGTTGATGATTCCTGGTGTAAATCCTAATCTTTGAAGACTATCTTCCAACTTTTGGAGTGGAAGTAAGGCATTGAGTGTATTTATATTTTGTTGATATCTGTCACGAAGTTGTTGAATTGCATTTTCTAGATTGTCCAATTGTTGCAATTCTGTGTCGATTTGAGTGATTGCTGTGTTTGTGTTTGCTTGTGTTCCTACATTTGCTGCCTGTATGACAGTGTTTGTTATATTTAGTCCTATATTCTGCGGAATATTCATTGTTTGTTGTGGTAGTGTTCTTGTTACCCTTTGAAGTTCTTTATTTAGGCGTAATAATTCCTGCGCATCTATAGCATTCTGTCTTAAGTTTTCTAGTTGTTGTGTTAATATAATTTCTTGATTCGTTAATACTGTTATGTTTGCTTGTGTATTAGTAGCATTTACGTTTATATTGCGTACTGCTGGTGGTAAATTTACTCTTTGTGCTGTCAATTGTCTTGTTAGGCTCTGTCTGAGGCTAGCAAGCTGTCCTTGTAGATTGTTGTTTCATGTCCCACCTGTGTATGCTGCTATTTTTGCCTCAACATCTGCTATATTTTCCAAGATAGTGCGGATGCTTGTGCATGCGTTAAGCTGCCTTTGGATCGTGTTTGTGTTGTTTTGTATCGCTTGTACTGTCGCGTTGGGGTTTGTTATATTGTTTGTGTTTGTGTGTATGTCTTCTATCTGGGTCAGAATGTTGCGATTCTGATTTAATCTTTCTCTTATTCTTGTTATCTGATTTGGTAAATCATCCAAATTTCTGATATTTGTATTTGTTATGGTATCGATTTCCCTTTGTATGTTTTGTGTGGTATGTGTGTTTCCTGGATTGACTACAGTGTTTGCAATAGCAGTGTTGTTTATCGAAATAGTATTTTGATTCAGTTTGTTTCTGGTTGTGGTGATACGATTAGCTAGATTAGCTAGATCTCCTGTTTTTTCTAATTCAGCAAGAAATTCTTGATTTAGTATGATACTTGGCTTATTATCAAATAATCCAAAAAGACGATCAGACACTTTGTTTTGGATCTCTTGTGCGTTTGATGTATTCAATGCCTCGTTAAACGTTTGTAACTCTTGTAAGAGGTTAGGGTTAGTTACTGCCATTTTTTATTATGAATGTATAAAATCTTTTATTCTTCTACTATTTCTTCGCTGATCATATCGGTTACGATGTCATCTAGGAGATCAGCATATTCTGGT
>CAZECU010000037.1:0-9547 GCA_964510755.1 uncultured Candidatus Peribacteria bacterium
AAAAGATTGGCACTTGGATTGACCAATATAGCCAAAGAAACAGATTCATGGTTGTCAGCAGCATCATTCCAGGAAACTATCAGAGTTATGGTAGCATCATCATTGAAGGGTTCTGTAGACAAGTTAGCTGATCTCAAATCCAATGTAATTATCGGAAGACTCTTGCCAGTAGGTGAAATATACAGAAAAGATCATGGAGTAGATATCCAAGAATAAATCGATATAAGAGCATAAAGTCAAAGTAAGACTTGAAAATAGTATCCAAATTACTATATACAGACACACTGAATGAAAAATGAATCATTTGTTTTGATATGAACTATTGTAGATATAATAGTGAATAAAAATATACTATCTTCGTTTTTCACTATTAGTTTTTAATTATTAGTTATGTTTTAAAATGGCACACAAAAAGGCCGGTTGATCGGCAAAAAATCTGAGAGATTCGCAACCAAAGTATAGATGAGTCAAAGTATTCTGATGACAAACTGCTACAGCGGGCAATATCATCATCAGACAAAAATGATCCAAATACGAATGTGGCAAAAACACCTATGTAGGTAGTGATTTTTCTGTTCACGCAAAAGTAGATGGAACCGTTACTTTCAGCAAAAAGAAAATAGTAAGATTTGATGGAAGAAAATATCTCAAGACTATCGTAGATATCAAATAATAGTACGGTATCAATACATTAAAGATGTAAAGAATTTATCGACGAGTTATCTAAGCAAAATCTTTTACTCTTCCAAATCTTAATAATTTTTTAATCATTTAGGCAATTGAGTTATGACAATCGGACCAAAAAAGAAAATTTCCCAAGCAAAAGGACGTCAGAGACATTCTACATGGGAAAGATTAAATATCACCAGAATGGTAGAAACATACAAAATTTCTACGTGCAAAAACTGTGGAGCCAAAAAACTTTCTCACAGAGTATGTCCAGTATGTGGGTATTACAAAGGCAAACAAGTATTGACTATCAAAAGCAAAGCCAAAGATAAAGTAATAGATGCATAGTCCCTTATCCAAGAGAGAAGTATGATCTTTAGTTTATTATTGCGTATATGAATATTAAACATAGAATTTATGCAAGAAAAATAGTACTTTCGTATTTATACCAGTACTGTTTTTTTGTTAATCTGCTCAAACAAGACAAGGTACTGACAGAATCATTGTTTATAGATTATATATTCAAGACAGATAATAAACTCTACGAAGATGCCAAAATCAAACTTATGTCTCAGATACAAGAATCTATTCACGTATATACTCCAGAAGAGTTTCAAGAATTTATCGCGTGCTTTTTTGACGAACGGACTATGCAGGAGATAGATTTTGATTATGTCCTGAGTGTATGATCATCGTTTCCCAAGTATCAGGAAGAAATACAAAAACAAGTAGATACCTATGCACAAACATTCAAATATGATGTCATGGATCCTATAGACCAAGCAATATTTCTCTTGTGATATACCGAATGGAAAGAGCTAGGTACGCCCAAGGAAGTGCTGCTCAATGAAATGATCGAGATGGCCAAAAGATATTCTGATGCAGGATCACCCAAACTTATCAATGGAATTTTACATAAGGTATTCAACGCTGAGTAAAATATCACTACGATCATCCAAATGTATCTCAGGATACATTTTTTTTTACAACAAAAACATCGTCCGATTGGTGGACGATGTGAGTGTAGTGAATATAAATGGGCTAATGTATTACCATTTGCTAGGATTGTTCTTGTTGATATATGCTTTGAGTGCAGAAAGAGTATCATAATATTTGACCCTCATAAGTTTGTATGACATATATCATCTACTAGTTTTGTAGATTTTATATTCTTTACCATTAGGTGCTGCATACACGATAGGAGTAAAGGAACTATCTATATCATGGGTCCAGATTTCTTTTGCAGGATTTCTCGTATCGATGTAAGCAATGATACTAGAGAGGGAATCAAAATATTTGATAGTTACAAATTCCTGAGCATAATATTTCGTTCCTGCTTGTTTGAAATGATAAAGCTTTCCATTAGGAGCAATATGTTTCATGAGGTCATCATCATAAGGATCTCGCTCATTGGTATTGTAGGTGTTGATATGACAATCTCCAGGATTGTAATAATCAAGATGTCTTATCAATGATTCACGATTAACGAAATAATATTTTTGGACCATTTGTGGAGCATAATACGCCTGTTCATCATAATTATAGGAAATCGTATAACTCTTGCAGTTTGGGGTGATGTGGTCACTGGTATCAATTAGATTATTATTAGGATCAATAAGAGAAAGGAAATACTCTAAAGTACAACTATCGCTCAGGTCTGATTCATCTTCTAGCATATTTTGGAAGGTATTTAAGAATTCTGCATATTTAGAGACATTATCATCGTATTCGTCTCTCATTTCTTCATAAATATTTTCGATCATCAACTTCTCTGCAGTGCTCAAAGAGCAGTCATTGTCTTTGGTAGTAAGCTTAAATGCTCCTGTCAGTCACGCAATAGTCATCGTCGAGGTAACGGTTTCATCATATTCATCACTGGATACTAGCTCAATAGTGATATCATCATTGGAGTCTACCATACCTGTTGTCCCAACTTCTTCATCGTTGATGATAAGCATACCTTTGTCGATTTGGAGGAGGGTAGAAGTAGTTAATCCAAGAATTCGAATAGGATCAGATTGATAAATAGTATCTAGTTCTACATTTCTCAGCCAGATAGTCGGAGTGACAATCTGTATTCCGGTACCATGACTTGTACAAGAAGCAGTATCAAGCGTAAATTTGATGCCAGTAGACTCAGATATATTACCTACATTATCTACCGCCAATATCTTCATATAATACGTGCCCATAGGGAGACGAGATACATCTAAGTTGATACCTGTAGTAGTTTTTGGTAAATCCCTATGCAACATCAATCCCATAGTCATATTACTATTGTTGTATACTTCATATCTATAGTACGCAAGTCCTGCACCACTATCCAAAGCAGCATTCCAAGCTACAGGGAGAGCAGCAGATGCACATACAGTAGATCAAGTAGTTGGTGTAATAATAGTAGGGAGTGTAGGTGCTAAGGTATCGACATATACTTTTTTTTCAGCATCTTTGTAGGTACATTGGTGGACCGTATACGTACTATTAAAAATATTCCACTGATTTATGTTGGTGAGGTGTATCGGAGTGTTGATCAGATCAGTATAGATATTGTCTCCTGTATAACTTCAAGTCAAAGGTGATTCAAGGAAATCTCCAGAAACTGCATAAATATTAGGATCAGTAGCTCACAATTGGAGATTTACTCAGGTAGTATTTGCATAATAAATTCCACGTGAAGGCATATATATAGTAGTATCATTGAGCGGTGTAAAGGTTATTTCTCATTGGAATGAAGGATTACATCATCTTTGGATATCACAAAATTGAGTAGTGATAGCAAAGGTGAAAATATCTCCTGTAGAAACATTACCTACTTTATCAACCGCTACCAATCTGAAGTAATAGGTTCCTAGTTCAAGCAGAGAAAAATCAAGAGTAAGAGATGTTCCTGTTGTAGTTCCATGAAGTGCCAATCCTGTGAGCATTCATGAATTGTTGTATACTTCATAGCTGTAGTGGAGAAGTCCAGCTCAGGTATCTACAGATCCTGTTCGTGTGATGGTTCATGAAGTGTTTTGACAATCAGGCAACACATCGGGATGGATAGTTGGGACGGTTGGTGAAATAGTATCTACAAAGACTCTTTTGAGGTAATCCGTATATTTACATTTTTTGGCTTCTTCACTATTCATGGTGGCTATAGTGACATAATTGTCGGAGATATAGTTCCATTTGTTTTCATAACGCAAAGTAATACCTGTCTCTATATAGTCAAATACGGGTGCACTATCATACAAACCGGTCAATGGTGAGCTAGTAAAATCACCAGTAACATTAAATAAGGCAGGATCAGTAGCACTTATGTGAAGAGAAATATCACGATTGTTGGTATAATAAGTTTCTACAGAGGTAGTGATGACGTTGCTATTGTAGCGTGAAAAAAATCCGATTTCTCCTTTGAGATTACACGCACCGGGCTTACATTGACCATGTTTGCTAAGATCTAGTTCTGCAATACCACCATTGGTATCAAACATATATCACGTAATTACAGGATTTTTGGAAAGTTGTAGGGTCGGAGCAAGTGCGGTTCCTGAGAGGATGCGATTGCCTGTAAAATTATAATCGACTCCTATAATAAGACGAAATGTTTGTGGCGTACCTGCAAGAGTATGATCTACTTGCCCATAAACATCAAACAAACCTGGTGTATAACTTCCATTTACTTTGGAACAATACGTATAAATACCTCCCGATACCGTCATATTTTCATATCATGAAGCAAGAGGAGAATCTTGAAGTCTTTCTAGATTTTTTTGATCCAAAGGTCGAACTCTTCGTCCTCTTTGGTTGTTATAATAAATTCCATTAAACTTTTTTTCACAAAGGATGGTTTGTTCTTCGCCATTGACAACGATAGAAATCTCTTGTGGTAATTGAAGCACTTCCGTATATTCCCAAAAAATGGTACTGACAAAGTTGTTGCCTCCATATTTGAAAATTGGAGTAGAATAGTGAAATTCCATACATTCTGGTATATTAGTCCCTGGTACAAAATATCCAGAATACCATTCTGCATCAAGAATAGTCAAGATATCATCTGCAAAAGGAAGTTTAAATCCTTGTGCATGGATAATCTGACTATGCGCAAAAAATACGCCAAAAGCCAACACTATTCAGGTCAAGAGCTTGGTAAGATAAGATGATCTGCGATGAGAAGGATTGCCATAATTAGTCATACTACTACTTCAAGTAATAAAGAATTGTATAGTACTATTATAGTCTCACGTAGAAAATAATCAAAAAATACTATCATATCCACGGCAATAGAGTTGACAGTATTTTATAAATGTATACAGTATGATATATACAAAAAACTTACATAACGAGTAGCTCTTGAAATAGCTGAGGAATAGCAGAAGAGGGAGCAATAGAAAAAAGCGTATGTTCTAGGTTCTCAAGTGTTTCCTCAGACAAAGTAGGTAAGATATCATGGATAAACAGATCTATGACAGGAGGAAATACTCACGTATCTTTGATATACAGATAATACAGATACATAGCATACACAACTTCTTGGTTGGTACCTACACATTCAAAAGGTTTGATGCCATCGATACCGAGGAGTTGTTTGTAGAGAGGGATAAGCTGAGGATTAGCATACAAGTCTTGTCCAAAAATAGTCAGCATATCTTCATCATCCAAGAATGGTCTCAAAATGCTATAGACAAAAGCACATTTAGGGCATACTCCACATCGACGAAGTTGTGTAGTTTTGTGCTCTTCTATGAGCTTAAAATTGTTGTTGCAACTACTAAAAGTATCAAAATAAGGGAAATGATGGCTAAATAACTGGGCAATTTTGATTTCATACATCCCCCTGAGGAGACTAAAATATTTGATATCAGGAGAGATATATTTGGCTACATATTGACCAAAGGCTGATTCAAATTGTTCACTTTTGCTTCGCTGATGATTGATCTGGATACCATCCATGACAGTATTGCCTTCATTGGCGCTTTTTTCATTGGACATGACGATATAGGTATAATCATAGAGATAACTCGCTGTAACGAGGACAAAAGCGATAATTCCACTAATAGGCACATGACCGTTGTAATATCCTTGGAGATTCATCTCAAAAAGCAGAGGATCCATAGTTCTCGTGATGAGCAATCTAGGGACTCAGATTTGTTTTCAAACAACACTATGAAGGTAATAATCTTTGCCAAATGTAGCCGTATAAAATGGTATCTGCAATTGTTTGACAAGTTCTATACTCACCAAACTATCTTTTCCTCCACCAAGTGCTACCAAAGGAGTACCAGAAGTAGAGTGAAACTGATGCTGAGGAGCGGGGATATTTCCATTAACGAAATTGATCAATCACGCGGGCGAAATATTGTTTCTAAAAAAGTATTCTCCTAGTCCGTGGAGATAAAATTCATGCCAAAAATCGCTTTGATCGGCAGTAAGTGTTCCTGTTTCTACCACCAAATTTTTGGTAGGATAGAGCTTATAATAACTGATACCAAGCGCTAGTGAAAGATGAAACAACAGGGTATTCATGACTTCAGGATCAATATGAGCAATAGGGACAAATCCATCACAAGCAAAATTTATCGTTTCCGTAAAACTAACCTCATGATCAAAACTATACAAAAATGATGCTTTGAGCGTTTTTGGGTCAAAATCATATCACGTGATATAAAATGTTTCAAAAGATTTCATAGAGGAAGCCACAAATATAAAGTACTATAAAGATAGCCATTGGCTCCCAAAAATCAAGGATAATGCCTAAGCAAAAGGCGAGATGCTCCTAACTATGATTACATTGCATTTTTTTCTCAAAACGGTATCCTCAAAGCAGTTATTTTACTATCGAAAAAAGTAATGGGACTATATGAGAGATTTAACAACAAAAAGATAGCTATTTTGTGATATGGCAAAGAAGGTAAGTCTTCGCTTACATTTTTGATAAACAACAAAGTAGAACCCAAAAATATCACCATTCTAGATGCAAATCCAACGGTATATCAAGACAATTTCCAGGATTTTAACCAATATGCTGACTTGAAGGTCGTAGGAGGGACAACATATATGGATGATCTCGATAGCTACGATTGTATCATCAAAACACCATGAATTTCTCTCTATCATCCAAAATTGGAGCTATACAAAAGCAAAATAACAACTCAAGCACAATTGTTTTTTGACTATTATCCAGGCAAGATTATCGCCGTTTCTGGGACCAAATGAAAATCTACAACAGCTACACTCATATACAAGACATTGCAGGAGGCTGGCAAAAAGGTGCAATTGATAGGTAATATAGGCAATCCTGTATTGGAGTATTTGTCACAGGAGTCTCTTGATGAGGAGGAATATGTTGTCTTTGAAGTATCGAGTTATATGCTGGAAGGGCTCCAAAAGAAAAATTTTCTCAGTATATTGGTAAATATTTATCCTGATCATCTTGATTGGCATCAGGGGTTCTCAAATTATTTGCAAGCCAAATTATCACTAATCAAAGGCAGTGAACATATGCTCTTGAGAGATGAAGTGGCTCAAAAATATCCAGAAGCAGTCAATGAACAAAGCAAAATATTTGGTCATACGGGAACATATAGATATCAATCGGGAATATTTTATCTCAACGACCAACCGCTACCTCCACTACCAGCAATTTCGTTGCAAGGAGAGCATAATATGATGAATATTTGTGCGGTCTTGGGAGTATGTGATAGTATGGATATCTCCTATACGCATCTCCGAAAAGTGTTAACGACATTTGAGTGATTGCCGCATAGAATGCAAAATATAGGCACATACAAAGATATTACACGGATTGATGATGCTATTTCTACGACTCCAGAAAGTACCATACAAGCCATCCAAACATTTGGTCATCAGATAGATACGATATTTTTGGGAGGTACAGATAGAGGATATGTTTTTGATGAATTAGTCAAACAGCTTGATCACTATAAAATCCAAAATATTGTACTCTTTCCAGATTCTGGAACAAGGATACTCTCGGCTTTGCAGACACACTCCACCCATGAGAGAAATATTTTGCAAACATCGGATATGCAAGAGGCAGTAAAATTTGCATATACTCATACAGGACCAGGCAAGATATGTTTACTTTCTACAGCATCTCCAAGTTATAGTGTCCGAAAAAATTTTGAAGAAAAAGGAAATCTGTTTGCTCAGTATATTCAAACATTATCGCACTAATGACTTTAGCTTATCTGTTGTACTCATGAAAAAAATTGTACTCAGTCTCATCTTAGTCGTATTAGCACTATGAGTTTCCACAGCACATCAGCCAAGATTGGTATTCAAACAGCCCGCAGGGCAAACCATACATATACAAAATCCAGAAATTTCTCAAGCATTTTATGGGATATTATCAGGGCAAAGAGATACCTATCAGATAGTTACAGAGACGGGATTTTTATTGTACGTAAATATTGTCGTGCCCAATATGTCTGGGCAGACCACAGATTTTACCGTATATATTATGGAGGGCAATGATGCTATCTTTACATGATTACAAGGCAAAGATGCTATATGGACCAATTTTTTTGAACCATTTGGAGGAGATGAATATCTCCAGTGACCACGGCGAGAACGTAGTGTTGGACCAGGAACGTATACTATTGTCGTAACCAATCCTAGCAATCAAGGCAAATATTCACTTGCTATCGGCAAAAAGGAATCATTTCCTCTAGGCGAAATAGTGCAAACATATCGAAATATGCCTACGCTCAAAACTGTTTTTTTTCAAAAACCACGATATCTGATCTATTGGAGTTATGTAGGTGTTTTTTGAGGAGCGATATTAGTAATAAGTGGAGGAATATGTTATATAGGTATCAGACAATTAAGAAGCTTGAGAAGGGGATAAATACTTGATTTTGTCAGACAGATAGATATGATAAACAATACAAAATAAAAAAATAAAAAAAACAAAATAAAAAATTATGGATATAAAAACAGAAAATGAGTTGGGGGTTTTTTCTTCTTCCCAAATGACACAGCCAGAAGTACAAACATTTTTTGCTCAACACAAAATGATGATTATCAAGTTTGATTCACAAGATCATAAACATGAAATTATTCAAAGTATTGAAGCAAGAAGTCTTGATTGTTATCAAGGTATTGCTGTGATACAAAAAAAAGAGGGTATGGAAAGATTTAGAGAACATTTTCATCGTTCGTGTTCATATACGGACAGAATGCTGAAGTATGCTCAATGTGAGCAAATATTTCCTACTCAATTTTGGGAAGAAGTGAAACAACATGGAGAAATCCATGTCAAATTAGTGAAGAAAATAATGCCTAGATAGTTAGGAAGAGATTGGTATATCCAGTCTCTTTTTTTTATACAGCAAAACATAGTTGATTTCTACTACACAATCTGTAATCTATGCACAACAGCTTTATTTGTTTATGGAGGATATATGACAGAAACTGCTTTGGTACTTATAGATTTACAATCAGAATGGACCGACAAAGAAAGCGAGTTTTATGTAGGAGAGATACAAGAAGTGATTGCCAAAATAAATTATTTGATAGAGTATTGTAGAGCTAGAGAATTCAAGATTATTTTTACCAAGCATAGAGAGATAGACTCATTAGACTGGTTTGGACCTGATTCTCAGCTGATACCATCTCTCAAAG
The DNA here is from genome assembly GCA_964510755.1 of uncultured Candidatus Peribacteria bacterium. Taxonomy (GTDB): domain Bacteria; phylum Patescibacteriota; class Gracilibacteria; order Absconditabacterales; family Absconditicoccaceae; genus CAJBLF01. The sequence continues at coordinate 9,298 of CAZECU010000037.1, forward strand.
TACAAGAAGATGATACTGTTTTGATCAAGAACAAAATAAGTCCATTTTACAATACATCATTAGACCAGGAGCTAGTAGGTATCAAACACGTTATTACCTGTGGGATACTCACCAATCTGTGTGTGAGAAGTTTTATACAAGATGCTTACGATAGGGATTTTCACGTAACGGTGATCAAAGATTGCTGCGTTGCTCATACCCCAGAGATACAAGAATTTACCCTGTATGATCTGGCACAAACCAGAGAAGA
>CAZECU010000038.1:0-9472 GCA_964510755.1 uncultured Candidatus Peribacteria bacterium
CATACTACCATCAACAAAAATTAATCTGATATAGTTCAGATTTTTTTTATTGTTTTTGACTATTATTTGACTTTAAAATAAGATATGTATATAATCAATACTCTATATTTTACTTTGTTTTATTGCTCTTATGACTATAGAAGCATTATCACAAACCACAGAACAAGAGATTGATGTATCGTCTTATCAAGCTGAACTTACTACCCTCAAAAACGAAGTTATACAAAATCATAGTGAATCTGCTGCTGAGCACCAACATATTGAATGGATAGTTGATGGACAAAAAGCACCTCTTTTACTCCCCAAAAACATCTATAATCTTGCACAAATCAATCTCAAAAAATGACTTGTTGCTGATAAGCTCTTAAACGGTGTTCTAGACGAGAAAATTGGTAGTATTGCATCGTATGGACTCCCTATGGAAAAAATTAGACAGCATATTATCTCTCTTGGATTCCACTTTTTGGATGCTTTTAACAGTCCAACCTTTGATCCAGTAAAAGAACACAGCTACCTCATATCTCAAGTAACATCTTTAGTACCTCATTTATCCTTTACAACCAAACGTCTGATCAAAAAAAATCTCGATGTGCAATCATTGATGAGTATTGTTGATAAAATACCATACCATCTCAACTATCTCGTTACCCAAAGTATAGTAAATGAATGACAACTTACTATCAAAAAACTCATCCCTCGCAAAGATTCCAATACAGGTAAGCCAAATACTATTGATTATCCAAAAAATTATACTTGACCTGATAAATATGATATTAGTGTACCTAAATTGGGTGGTTATATAACCAATGTTAGTTATCTACGCCCTCATATGAATACACTCAAAACCTACCTAAAGGCGCCTCGTACTCTTCAACGCACTCTATCTCAACTACGTACTCTCTTATCTTAATCTTTTTTTTTCTTATGAATGAGATACTCAGCCACCTGGGCAGTACCATTTTTGAGATGAAGCTGACGGATATTTTGGTGATAATACGACATATCATGATGTACCATAGCTTTCACTCTTTGGACCAATTTTTTGGTATTTGGTTCATAGATACCTGCATGATTATGTACTACAAACTCCATATTACCTTTTTCTTGTTCCCAGATATAGGTGCTAATAACTGGAATTTTTTGCATCAATAAAATCTCCATCAAGGTTGCTGGACCTCCTTTGGTAATCACTATATCTGCAATATTGACGAGATCATACATAAAATCTACAAATCCAAATATTTTGATCGTATATTCTGGATGCTTTGCAGCTATTTTATGAATCTTTTGATACAATTTTTGATTTCTTCCACAAACAATCATAATCTGAGCATCAACATGGATATCTATCAATCCTTGTACGATTTGAGCTCCACGAGGTATACCATCCCCCGCTCACATAATAAAAATAATTTTTTTGGAAGGATCAAATCCTAATTCCTGTTTTTTCGCCAAAATTTGTGATGCAGACAGTGGAGTGGAAAATTCCTCTTTGAGTATCACAGGAAAAATAGTTACTTGATTGGATGGCACTTTTCTTTGGATCAATGTGTGTTTTGCTTGTTCACTAAAAACGACATATTCCATTGTTCTATCCAAATTTCGTAGTGGATGTAAAGTAAACGGATCTGTAATAATCGTCGTAGCCAATATTTTTTGCTTGGATTTTTGAATCATTTTGACTGTAGGTCTCACCAAAAAAAAGTGTAAAATTACCATATAAGAAGGCTGTTCTTGCTGGATAACTTTTTGGATATAAGGACTTACCAATCGTGATAAAATTATCTGACTTATTTTGGCAATTACTCGTCGTTTGTTACATCGATACAAAAATGAAAATACCCATTGAGCATAGGTTTGTGATGTTTTATAGCCATCGATAACGATACTCTTGAGCCATCGAGGTGCTTGCGCAAATCCGTCCACCAAGACAGGGTCGACTTCAGGATGATGCTTTTGGAGATACGTAGCCAATGCTTTTGCGGTGGATATATGCCCTCCTCCCGCCTGAATATACAAAAAAAGTATTTTTTGTTTCATCTTTGCTACAGAGAAATAAAATTATCTGACTTTGGAATACGTTCTCATTTTTTTGATGATGAGGAATCCTATCCACAATGAAAGTCATCCTATCACGACGACGCTTACTATCCATCCAATAGTATCCAGATTGTTTTTGAAGGTATTGATCGACATACTACTAAAATATCCTAGATTGAGAAATACCGATTCAAATACTATGATCAAGATCGTTGTCTGCAACAAAAACTTTTTGAACGGAGTCTTGATAAATCCTAAGGAAATCTGCCCAGGCACGGACAACGGTGGAGTTATTTTGATCAAAAACAAGGTAAAGAAAAAGTTTTTGGTTGCACGTTCATGAATGTAGGTAGAGAGTGACGCATCTTTTATTTTGTGTATTTTGTTGGTTACTCGAAAATTGAAGCGACCTTTCCATGATAACGTTTTGGGATCTATTACTACACCTTTTTCTTCCTGTACGAGCATTTTTTTTGCTCCCAGTTTTCTTGCCAACCTTCCTACACTGTACCATAGAACATCTCCTATTAGATCACCAAAAATAGAAAGCACATATACTATCCCAAACGAAAAAAATCACTGAGCTGCCATAAATGCACAGACAAAACTCACAATGGGTCACTCGACAAACATCAAGGCCAGCATAATGAAATATTTATAGTGCAATAATAATGCTATCATTCATTCCATGTGGTTTTTTCTTGTGTATGTATAAAAGATTGCAAAAATGTTTCCATATGTTTGACACTTTGTTCAAAGGTGAATTGGAGCGCCTGTTTGCTACTGACTTTGCTCATCAGCTCACAAATTTCCGGATGTGCATACAAGGTATATATTTTGTCTGCCAAATCCTGGGGATCATCGATAGCAAATGTATATCCATTATCTTGGACAAACTGTTTGGCTGCACTGGTCGGACTGTCTGCGATCAGGAGTGGGCATCCACATGCCATAGCTTCTAGCACAACCATCCCTTCTGTCTCATACAACGATGGCAACACAAACACTGATGCTTGCTGATATATTTGGACCAAACGCGGTGAAGCTGCTGGTATTTTGCCCGTAAATATCACGTGATGCTGCAATCCATACTCGTATGTCATACTATGCAACTCCTCTGCTATAGATCATCCTCCTACTATCATACAACGGATATCTTTGTGAAGTTTCTCTTGCGTTTTGAGTCTCTGCAATGCCTGTAGGAGAAAGGTCAGATTTTTGGCATGATCCAATCTACCTACATACACAAGAGTAAAAGGATGCTCTTGTTGTGGACCAGGGCAAAAAATCGAGGTATCTACTCCATTGCCTATCACTACTTGTTTTTTACCTTCTAGCTCTGGATATTTTTGTTGTAAAAACTCTGTAGGAGAAACAATACCATCATATGTTTTGTACATTGCTACAACAATTTTTTTGATGATACGCTGGATCCGTGTAGGTGCTCATGGGACAAATGATTCTGGCAATGTATGAGAATGACTCACTATCGGGATATGAAGTCTTTTGGCTGCGCGAACTGCTTGCCAGGACAAAATAGTTGGCTGGATACTATATATGATATCGATCTGTTCTTGCTGGAAAATACGCATCAAACGAGCAACACTCGTATAAGCAAATCTGATGCCATACGCTCATAGACGAGGCAAACGAGGAAAATGATAGAGCTTGGCATAAGCAAAATGTTGGCTATATTTCTGATCTGAAAACTTTCAGGTAATCCAGACAATATCATGTCCTGCTTTGGCTAAGCCAGCACCAAATCTTTTTCAGGAAATAAATGATCCTCCCTGGTTGGTATCATCGATGGCATCACAAACAATAGCTATACGAAGTTTTTTTTGCATAAACACATTTTGGATAAATATATCCTCAGAGTATACAGAGTTTGTTGACTAATTCCAGGTATTTTATTTTCTTGAAAAGATAGATGCTTTGTCTATACTTTGAGAAATTATTTAGTTTGTATACTTGCTATGCTCTCCTTTGAACATCTTAAATATCTTGATACCCATATTACCTTTCTTCGCAGCAAGATCCCCGATCAGCATCCTCTTTTTTTGGTGGGTGGCTGCGTGAGAGATCCTCTTTTGTGATTGGACAAAAATCCTAATGATATAGATTTTACGATGGCTGGCGATCCCAAGACATTAGATACTCTGATCGACAAAAAAGGGATGTCCTACTTTATGACAGAAAAATTTGGCACTATGACCCTCATCCCTCAAGGGAATCAGTCCACAAAGTCCAAAGTCCGTAACATCGAAGGTCTCAAATATGAGCTTACCCCGTTGAGAACAGAAGGTAAATATGATGACTTTAGACACCCGGGTGAAATCCAGCGAAGCAATGACATCCTCCTAGACTCCCAGAGAAGAGATTTTACTATCAACTGTATGTATTATACCCACACACCCTATACTATGGACTATGCTACACTCTTGCAGACCAAAAACATCCATACCTATTCTGATGATGAATTTTTTCTCAAACAACTCGACGAACAAGGATACATTTTCTTGCAAGATTTTGCATTGCTTATCATCCAAGATCACCAACATATTACTCAGCTCTTCCAAAACGGTATGATCCAATCTCATCATCTCGCTACTCTCCTCAAATCGGCTACCACATTCACGGCACAAAAACATGGAGCAGTCAAACTCCAACGCTGAAAATTGCTACGTATTCTTATCGATCCTCACCAAGGGATTCATGATAGTATGGCTAGAAAATTGAAAGCTGTCGGAGAACCTGACAAAAGATTTACGGAAGACGCACTGAGAATTGTCAGAGCCATTAGATTTGTCAATGTACTTAACGAGAGATTAAAAGATGCCAAAAATCAAAAATCAAAAAATTGAGAAAAAATAGCACCTGTTGTATTGTTTGATTTTGATAAGGCGACATGGAATAGTGTCAAAAAGAATCATGCCTTGGTCCAAAATGTTGCCAAAGAAAGGATCAAAGAGGAAATTATGAAAGCATTTACGGTAGGCAATCCCTTTGGTTTTGTCTCTTTACTGGACGAAGCACAACTTCTTGAACATCTATTTCCTGCGTTGTTTGCGACGAAAAACATCGAACAACCGATCAGATATCATCCTTTTGATATTTATGTCCATACGCTTCTTTGTCTTTTTGAGTTACAAAAGATCAACAAAGATCCTCTCGTCAGATTGGCAATGTTGTATCACGATGTAGGCAAAGTCGATCAGTTTGGTGCATACGCTGAAGGATTGAGCAAAGAAGAAATCAGAGAAATCCTTGCAGGACCATTGAATCATAGGAGAAGTTCGCCCGAATATGCCAAAAAAGATTTTAAAGATTTGTGATTTTCTAGCAAAGAAATCGCTGACATTTGTCGGTATATCGCGCATCATCACACTCCCGAAGAGATGATTTTTGCCAAAGCGGAAAATAGAGAAAAAAAAGTCAGGACATTTTTGAGTGAAGCTGGTTATGCCAGAGCACTTCATATCCTAGATATTACTATGGCAGATAGATTGGGACAATACAATCCACTGCAAAACAGCAACGATTTAACGGATGTAGAAGACATCAAAAAAATACTCAAAAAACTTCACAAAAAAGAAGGTCAATTTACTATGAAACAGCTTGTCGTAGATGGTGAAGATATTATGACAGCATGTGGACTCCCTGCAGGGCCGACTATTGGCAAACTTTTGCGCAAAATATTTGAACGAGTCTTAGTAGACACCTCTAGAAACACCAAAAAACAAATTCTATGATTTTTGAAAATACAAATGAAACACCTTACAAAATAATGAAATTAGTGAAAAACAATAAAATTAATGAAAAACGAAAAACTAAAAGTGAATAACGAAAGACTTGTTTACTTACAAACTATCGTAAATTACTGTAGTCGATATATACAAAGTCCTACATTTTTCACTATTCACTTTTCACTATTCACTATTTAGAAGTCCACTATTCACTATTCACTATTCACTATTCACTTATTTAAGAGAGTTTCCATACTTTGTAGGTCACATTTTCTCTCGGAGATTGTATACCTTCTGCTATATAACGACGAAATCGACTACGTTGTTTTTTGGCTAATTGGTGTGTCGCGATTTTGATACGATCTTCCATATTTTGGAGATCATAATTTCCTTCCAAAAATTCTACTACTTCTTTGTAACCAATACCTTGCATCGACTGCAAATTTTTGGTATATACCGAACTGCTTTCGAAATCGGCAATCACTTCATTTCATTCGTACTTACTGCTTCTCAAGTCGTCGGTACAACTCAATCATCCAAAAGAACTGCGTTTCACTTGTTTTTTTGGTGGTTGAGAATGTCCTGTGGCTAGCAATCATTGCACCTCTTCTATAAGTCATCACTTGATCATCTCTTTGATTCTTGCATTGATTTTTTTGTTGGTATCTTCTTTTTCACGTCGTAATCCTAGCATCAATAGTGGTCGCTTAGGCGGTTGAGAAACAAATGTATCTGTTTTGGTCTTTCCACTTTTATAAAAAATTTCCAATGCACGCACGATATATCTTGTAGATTTGGGATGTAATTTGGCAGCTTCTCCAGGATCACATTGCATCAGTTCTTGATGAAGAATACCTGGTTGTTGTGCCTCTTTGGCAAACAGTTCATCTCTGAGAGTATTGTCTGGTGGTATATCTGGCATAGAAAAATTTTTGTACACCGTATCGATATACAATCCTGTTCACCCAACGATCATCGGAATTTTTTTGCGAGCAAGGATATCAGGGATGATTTTGTATACATCGTTTTTTCGCTGACCAGAAGTATAAGTTTCCTCTGGATTTACGATATTTATTTGATGATGAGGAATTTTTTGCAAAATCTCTTGAGGTACTTTGTCGGTACCGATATTCATATTTCTAAAAATCTGTCTGCTATCTGCAGAGATAATTTCCGTATCAAAATACTCTGACAACAAAATGGAGAGTTTACTTTTGCCAGTAGCCGTAGCTCATCGGATGACCACTACTCCATCGGGATGCTTTTGATGAAACGACTCGATTTCTTCTTTGGCTTCTTGAACAATATCTTGGATTTCCATATAGTATATGAATGAAAAATTTAAAATTAATAATGAATACTATAAGAACTATCTTCTCATAGACTATTGTAATATACAATAGATCATACTACACAAAGTCCTACACTTTTCACTTTTCACTCTTCACTATTAATTATTTATGTATTTGTCTGGGTTGAAAAATGGCATGGTAGAGCATCATTTGGTTTCACACATGAGCTTACCTATCTTCCATGCGTCGTTTTTGTAAATCAAAACGGTAGATCGTTCTTCGGTAAATTTTTGCTGATTTTGTGCTAGGATATATTCGAGAGTATAGGTAAAGTTTTTGACGTTTGGATTGGGAGAATTGGTAGGTATTTCTTGGATATTGGAGACTACAAGTTTTGGAGCCAAAATAGTTTGGAGAAACTTGCTTAATCGATTCTTGGAATAATAAGTTTTGAAGACATTAGATGTTTCCAAATGTCCCTCTGCTATAGTACGAATCGTATCTATATCTATGGTATTTACAGCTTGATAAAAATCGAGTACTACTTGTTGCTCAGGAGTGGTAGTAGATGGCGTTGATGTAGCAATCAATTGCTCTTGTTGATGGGTCGGCGTATATACTATGTCCCCTGTTTGTATATTGGTAATCTCTGCCAGTTCTGCAGGTATCACTTCTGTTGGTTGTTTTTGTTTGATAAAGGTAAAATATATCGATACCAAAAACAACAAAAACGACAACAAAAATAAGAGAAGAATAATCAGATCTTTTTTTTTGGAATCATCGAGAGCATGTTCCACAAATCCTTTGATAGCAGGAGATACCTTGGTATGGGAATGTACGTCATGTTGTTCTTTTCTCGGTCTTCCCGGTCAGGTTTGTATTTTGGTTTTGGGTTTGGTTGATATAAACTCTTTTTTGGGTCTTCCTGGACTCTTTTTTTTGTTTTTGACCATACGGTAGATACTTAATGATTAAATAGGTACTTCTCCAGAGCATTGCTTATTACTTACGTTTTTATCACTTTTGGTGCAAAAGTAAAGACAATAAGCTCAATTACTTAATTTTTTAAACTTTTATTATATAAATTCAAGTTGATTTTGGTTGTCAAAATACATAAATTGCTCGTAGATATTTGCAAAATGGTTTGTTTACGCTATACTTTGAGGATGCTACTAAGCAATCTTTACTTTCTAAATGTATACCATGTCATTGATTCCTAGTGTAATTGAAAAAACTAAATGAGGAGAAAGAGTGTACGATATCTATTCTAGACTCTTGGAAGATAGAATTATCTTTATCTGAGACCAAATCGACTCTCATATGGTCAATTCTGTCGTAGCTCAAATGCTTTTTTTGGAAAAGAAAGATCCAGACAAAGATATCATCGTATATATCAATACTCCTGGTGGAGAAGTTTATAGTGGTATGGCTATCTATGACACCATGCAACAAGTCAAATGTGACGTATGTGTCATTGCAACCGGATTGGCTGCCTCTATGGGATCTGTCTTTTTGGCTGGAGGTACCAAAGGCAAAAGATATGCACTTCCTCACAGCAAAATCATGATTCATCAGCCGCTCATTTCATGAGGGGGAATCACTGGTCAGGCTACTGATATCCAAATCGAAGCAGAAGAGATGATCAAAGTCAAAAATATGTTTATCGATATCATTTCCAAACATTCTGGTCAAAAATCTGATATCGTTGCTCAAGACATGGAAAGAAACAAATGGATGACTCCCGAAGAGGCACTCAAATACGGACTTATCGACAAAATCATTGGATCATAATTTCTCAATATTTTCTACCAAAAAATCCGGATATCCGGATTTTTTTATATAGAATTATAGTCATTGCGAGAGGTAGCTCGAAGTAATCTCAATAAATTTCTCTACTTCTTCTTGGGGCTTATCTCGCCCCAAACCCCCGACCAATATTTTTGTCTTGATACAAAAAATATTGGATAAAAAAATCAAGCGCCATTGGGCAGTATCACGTTGATACCTTTCTATCATATTTTATAAGATATCTGGCTCGGACTACCTTTCTTATTGATTTGGTAATGGCGCATTTTGTACTAAAGTTACTACTATAACCGCAGGTGGTAGTGAAGTGAAATTTATACATAAATCTCTACATTATCACGAAAAGGTTGATTGTATATTCTGTGTCGTAGCCAATGCAGAGAAAGTAATATACATAGAAGCTCTACATGGGCCCACAGTCATTCACTGGGGTTGTAGAGCGATTCGTATATTTACGCCCATTTCTATTTTCAACATAAAGAGTACAATCAACGAGGGTTTTTTTGCTTACTTTTTTTTGATCCTCAGCGAATTCTGAGGGCACCTGGAAGGAAAAAAGCCCACCTTCGTGGACAAGTAAGGCCCAGC
>CAZECU010000039.1:0-8792 GCA_964510755.1 uncultured Candidatus Peribacteria bacterium
TTTCATTTTTAATTATTTTTTTTAATTTTTTTGTTTTTACATACTAATAATCCAAGACATATTAGCACCAGTAAGATACAACAATTTGTTATCTGTCCCGGTATCCATATCCAATCGTTGATGGATGTTTTGTAGTGTATGGTTTTGTCTTGGATATACAGCTGTCGGTGTATGACTGTTTTGCCAATGATATAATTTTTGACCAATGAGTCTGGCAGGTTATATATTCCATTTTGTGTCAAAGACATTATTTGGCATTGGTTGAGTTGTCTTGTATAGTACCTTGTCTCAGGCGATATAGTATATACCTGTAGTGTGTCCAATTCAACTCCTCCCATTTCATCAGCAGGGCTTGCAGTAATGGTTACAATATGTGTGCTGTCATACATTACATAGTATGAATATGGCTGTCCTTGTACGGAGAGTGTGCACCATAGTATGGCGTATAATACTATTTGTTTCATAGTTTTTATTTTTTTGTTTATTATTTTTTTGATTTATACATTTCTTATATTTATTTTATATCATAAGTCAAGTATACATCATTTTTCTGTCTATAAAAAAACATCCACCTAAAATTCCTATCGGAACGTAGTGGATGTCTGATGAAAATATATCTATGTTTATTGTTGGATTGATTTGATTGTGATGTCAAAGATGAGTGTCTTGCCAGCTAATTCGTGGTTTGCGTCAAATACGATGTCTTTGTCATTGATCTTGTAGACGGTAAATGCTTGTCCGTATGCTGACATTACTTTGTCTCCGATTTTGTATTTGTCTGCTTCGGGGATTTTGTCTTTGGTGATGGTAATGAGGTTTTGTTCGCTTCGTGCGCCGTAGGCGTCTTCTGGTTTGATCGTGACGGTTTTGGTTTCTCCGACTTTCATACCTTCTACTCCTTGATCAAATCCTGCGATCATTTGTCCTGCTCCTACGGTAAATGATAATCCTTCGTCATAGTTTCTGCCTGTTGTGTATTTTCCATGTTCTTTGGCAACATCTTCTTTGCTTGTATCAAATACGGTGCCATCAGGTAGTTTGCCTACATAATCTACGGTAACGTTATTACCTTTTTGTACTGTTGTTGTGTCTGTTGTACATCCCATGAGTCCTAAACTTAATAATGATAAAATAAGTATTGATAATTTTGTTTTCATTGGCCGTGTATATATCAGAATAAAAGTGGTTTCACTCTATGTATTTGCAAGATGTTTTCAACTCGTATTTTCTTTTCATTTTTTTTTGCAAATGCACCAAAAATCACTATATACGGTATGTATGCCATTTTTTGGCTTTTTGTCCGTTGTTTCTCTGTGTTGTATACATGGGACAAAGGATATATATAGATATACTAAAACTATAGTTTAGACCTAAGTATTCGTCTTATAAATTGTTTCAGAAATTTGCATTGTTGGATTTACTACTTTATAGCTTTCTATGAAATCTTTGTTTTCCAAAACTATTTCCAAACTTATTTTCTTGGGTCTAGCCTGTTGAGCTATATTTTTGATTGGGTATATCAAAGCGGATATCCCTACAACGTATGTCGCCAACTATGCTATCAGCCATGATTATAATACTATTTTGGAACTCTTGGTCAAAATTGATGCTTCTGCCAAAGTAGGTACACAAATTCCTCAGACTACTTTTGCTCAGCTCAATGCTAGCTTCCAAGCTGTTTTTCCTAAGTTTCCTCAAGATTATGCATTCAAAGTAACGTATCAACAATGTCTGGATATTACTCAAGCATTGACCACTTATACAAGTACTGACTATCAAACCAAGTTGTCTTCTTTTATGACCAATTGTTACAAACCATTTAGTGCTATAGTAACCAAAGTAAATACCAAATATACCGTTGTCGCTGCAGCCAAGGTATCTCCACAAAGTGGACCAGCTCCTTTGACGGTTACCTTTGATGCTAGAGCAAGCAAGGATCCTTCCAATGATACTATCCCAAGCCAAAATTATTATCGATACTATAGAGATATTGACGGTACAGATAGGGTTATCGGTGTATGACCGGTAGTCAATACTACCTTTGACGAAGCAGGTACCTATCAAGTACATTTGACCGTGAGAAGTTCCAATCAGGTTGCTGCTGGTATTTTTGATGGAGAAAAAACTTTGTCTATCGATGTGACTCCCAAGACAGCCAATATTGTTATTTATGCCAATGGTCAAAAATTGATCAAAGACAACAAAATCAAATTGGGAATCCAAGAAGCAGAAAAAGGAATTGTGTTTGATGGGTCGGCAACGTTGCCTATGGGAGGAAGAAAAATTCTTTCTCATAATTGGAGAGTTTCTTCTCCTGATTGATTCGAATATACCAAAGATGGAGATGGTAAACCTAGTATTATGAGATTGGTACTGCCTGGACAATGAGAATATAAACTAGAAATGACGACTACTGACAATGAAGCCAACAAACTGACTGAGACATTCTACATTCTTATCTCTGATCCTGTTGCGATTATCAAACAAAATCCTTCTGAGGGAAATACTTCTATGACTTATCTTTTTGACTCGACAACTTCCTATTCTATTGTCTCTAGTCTCAAACTTTTTACTCGAGAAATCTTTGATGATAAGGGGGACAAGATACAAACTTATCAGGGTAAATCTATTGAGCAGCATTTTCTTAAGCCAGGTGTGTATACGGTAAAATTGACCATAGAAGATGATTTGTGACAAACCAATACCGATGCTATTTCTGTCTATGTAGAATCTACAGATCCTATTCCTCAGTTTACTATCACGCCAAGCAATACTCGAAAATATCCTTCTGAATTTATATTGGATGCCTCATTGAGCTCTGATATAGACAAATCCAATGGCTATGATAATCTGACCTATCAACGATCATTTTCTGATCCTACCAATACCCATATTGTAGCTACTCAAGATGCAAATCAACGTATAAAGGTACAATTTGATACGATAGGCAAACACACCGTTACACTTACTGCAAGAGATGACTATGGTAAAATCACGGAGATTAGCAAAGATATTACTGTCCAATCTACTCTCAGGCCTGAAATTTATGTAGCTCCTATCGCTACTACTCGAGGTAATCCTATGAATTTTGTCGTCAAGTCCAATCAGTCTATTCTCAACTATCAGTGGGATTTTGCTGATCAAGATACCAGAACTATTCAAACTGACAAAATATCTCATACCTACAAACAGTCGTGAGTGTTTAAGGTGACCCTCAAAGTCAACTGAGCAGATGGTATGGAAAATGAAATTAGTAAACATGTTTTTGCTGGAGAAAAAACGTATCCTGTAGTCTGATTTACTGTTTTGGACAAATGATCCAATATCCAAACACAAAATGATGAATGTGAAATTGTTTGAGATGCTAACAAAACAGTACCTGCATATAGAATTGATAGGTATGAAGAATTTGTTGTGGATCCGTCTTTGTCAGTAAATACCAAAGGACAAGAATCTTCTCTTAAATTCTTTTTTCAGCCTCAAAATGATGAAATTTATACACAGACAACATTCAAATATAAATTTAGTGAGTTAGGTTGTACATATGTGGATCTGACCGCTGAGGATACTAGTATCTCCAAAAGTGATACTACCAGAATATATTTCAAGGTGGTAAATGCTTTGCCAACACTGGACAATTTGATCTTGAACTTTCCTCAATATGGAAATGAAATTGGTATCGGATTTTCAGAAAATAATGCCAAAGATATATTCAATGATACCTATGATCCTTTGATTGTCAAAGTAACAGCAACCAATGCTTTGGATTCTGATGGATTTGTTTCGTATTTCAAATGGTATTATTATTATAAAGATGATCCAAGTAGAGCTATAGAGACCAAAATTACTCCGGGTGATATTAACTATGCGTTTTTTTCTTTGCCTAGAGTGCCTTGAGAATTCATGTTTGGAGTGACTATGTATGATAATGATGAAGGTCAACAAAGTAATGAAAATATCATCGGAAATGGTCCGTTAGTGTTTTTTCCTCCTGATGTGAGTAGGCCAGATATCCCACTTGTTACGCTCAAATCTGATGTGATTAGCGCGGATATAGGAGATCAAGTAACCTTTGATGTAGTATCCAAAATTATCTCTGATAGGCAAGATTTTGTCAAAGAGAGAACTATCCAATATGATTTTGATGGAGATGGTACGTGGGATCTGACTACCAAATCTGATCGTGTAACCCACATATATACTGAGCCGAATGATCTTTGATATAGACCAAGAGCTGCTGTCTTGTATAGAGGGTATAAGTGAGTAGGTGTGTGATGAACTATTGTAGTCAAAAATAGTCTTAAGCCGATGTTGTTGTCTGATGCTTTTGGGACGTTAGTAATCTTTAGAGATGTTAGTTTGGGTAGTATTAGCAGCAAATCTTTGTGTCTTGATCTCAAAAAATGTAGAAAAAATGCTGATTTTCTGGTCACTACAGGAGATGCATTTACCTTTACCTATCCTACGTATGGTAAATATTTTGTTTCTTTGGATGTTACCGATACTTATGCCAATACTGCAAACAAAAGACGAACACTCAATCTGGCTACATGAGAAACCAATGGCTGAGATTTTCATATTCTTTCCATTCCAGAGGTTTCTATTTCTAGCGGAACTATTGATTTTTTTGTGGGCAAGAATCTCAACAATAGTCTCTTGCTGTATATCTTATATGATGATTCTAGAGGAATATGTTATGTAGATACGGATATCGGGATAGATAGTGATGGAGACGCCATCAAAGACAATGATAAAGATTTCACTTGTAACCAGTTATATCTCAAAACATATGAACCAAAATATCAATCTGTCCTAGGTAGAATATATTATACTCAGGCAGATGCTACTACGGTTTCTAGAGATTTCACGGTTTCTTTCTTGGATTTTGAGGTTAGTTTAGATGCATCCATGATTCCTGTGTATGAACAAATTGGCAACTTGATTGCTACATTGTCCGTAGATGCAACGTGAGATATTCGCAATTTTAGAACTTTGTTGCTTTCATTGAGAGATGGATTGATTGATAATATAGACACCAAATCCAATGTAGTCTCGCTCAAAGATTATTCTCAGACACATACGCTTAATTTGACGCAAGAGCAAACGCTTATGCTGGAAGATATCTTTACCAAGCTAACGGACAAATCTGTGTCTGCTGCTGTTGGAGGTAATGTGTATCAACAATCCAAAGCAGAGATTCTTTCTATTTTGCCAGACAACCTTGCAGTAGATGTAGAATGATTATTTAAAGAGTTTGAATCTGTAGTTTCTGATACGACACAAACTGATGCCTCTCAACAGGACAAGAGAAAGTCTGTCTTGCAAGATATTATCAACCTTATCACCAAAAATCTAGCGAAGCAAGATACACAAGTAGAAAACAATCAAGTAGATCCTGTAGATATGAAAAATATTATTATGCCAAATATGTGTGTGATTCTGGGCTTTTATAGTATCGCTAGTGATGCTTGTCCTGATAATGCTCTCAAGTTGGTCGATGCAAACACTACTATCAAAGCGGATAATGCTAGTGGCATTGCTTGGTGGAAAATACTTATTATTGTCTTTGCTTGTTTGGTTGGTGTCTTTATTATCTTGGTGATTATCTTTGCTATCAAAGCCAAAATGAATCAACAAGAAGAAAATGAAGAAACGCCTCCAGAAACATCTTCTTAATATATACCTCTATACAAAAAATCCGTTATCCACGGATTTTTTTAATATCTTCAAAAATTTATCATTACGCTAGAGTATGGTTTTGCTTAAGATACTGGTATATTATTGGTTGGAATATTGTTCTATGTTGTCATCAAAATAATCTAATTCTATCCCTACTTGGCGAAACATTACTTCAGATTCACTTCCTGCGTGATATTTTTTTTCGCAGACGACTCTTGTGATTCCACAACTGATAATTAGCATAGCACATGTTCTACACGGTGTCATCTTGCAATATACTGTTGCTCATTCTAATGCAATGCCTAATTTGGCTGCCTGACAAATGGCGTTTTGTTCTGCGTGAACTGTCCTTACACAGTGATTGGTAACGCTTCCATCTTCATGAGTCATTTGTTTAAATTGATGTCCTATCTCATCACAATGTGGCAATCCTGCTGGTGATCCTACATATCCTGTACACAAAATTTGTTTGTTTTTTGCAATGACACATCCGCTTCTTCCTCTGTCGCAGGTTGCTCTTTTTGCTATTGTTCTGGAAACTTCCATAAAGTATTCATCTCGAGTTGGACGAATATATTGTTCTTCGCTCATTGTATAAACAATAAGATAATAAAAAACTTTTCTACTTATAAATATAATCTTTTTGATGTCAATCATATTTATTGCTTATTTTCTTGTTTTTTGTTCTACGAAAAAGACGGGAGATTCTCCCGCCTTTTAATTTCAATATTTTATAACAAAACATTATACAATAATTCAATCTTACCGATTAATTTTTTGATAAATGTAATAAGCTTTTTTATATACCACCCTAAGAATAGATAACTTACTCCTGCTAGTAATATAAACCACTTATTTACTAGTATTAGTAATGAAAAGCATATACAAGCTAGAATTAGTATTCCGCCTACTATGTACTGTTTTGTTTTTTCTTCGTGGATGTTGAACATCAACATATCCACCATGACATTTTTGTCGAGGTTCACGATTGATTTGTTTTTTGTTTTCATAGTTATATGATTTTTTTTAGCTCTTCTGTAGTTCATACAGTTGAGTAGGTAACATCAAAGATACTTTGATGCTGTTGTTATTTATAATTATTTTGCTTTGTATGTCAATACTTATTGTAATAGCTTTTTGGTGATAGCTATTGCGTGTGTTTGGTCGATAAAATATGGTGAAGTAGCTATGGTAATGAGACATGCGTTGTTGATGAGTGTTTTTATTTTTTGTATGTCGGTGTAGAGTTCTTCTGCTGATTTACCTTCTCGAAAATCTATATCAATATCCAAAATATAATTGTATGTCTTAAAATCTAACGCTTGTAGATTGTGTAGTGTATAGGCGCTTCTCACTTGTATGATATCTGTTATAATTCATGCGTTTTTTGCTGAGCTGAGGAAATTGCCTACATTGCATGCATAGTTGGCAAACCCAAATACTTCTTGTGGGGAAGCATACTTGGCATCGAAACTATTTTTGTTTTCTTTGATGTCTGCGTGTTGATCGATGTGAATCACTTGAAATGGTTTTGCATCTTCTTTGTGTTCGAATTGTTTGGTATGTCGATATCGAAAAAACAATGCATGATTATGATTGTCAAAAATATAGGTAGGTATACCCATACATGTCGTCTGTAGAAAATGTTTGAGTCCTGTGCAACTTATGAGTTTGCCTTCTTGTACCTCTTCAAAAACAATTTCTGATCCTTGTGCAAGATTGTCTGTGTTTCCTTGTATGAGATTGGTGACAAAAATTTTGGCTTGTGATCAAAGATGTATTCTTTCTTGATAAGAAAACTCGTTGTTGCCTGTAGGATCTGTGATATATATTCCGTGTTTGTACATATGTTATCAGTCAATAAGTCAGTAGAGGAGTAGGTTTTCTATATTTACATTGGTTCTCATGAGGTGTTTTGTTTTCAATCGTTTTTGACTTTTTGCTTCCATGTTGTTTTCGATACAATAGGCAATTCGTCCATCCAAAAATGTTTCAAGTATCCCATATTTATAGAGTTTTTTGAGGGCATCATGGACAAAAAAACGATTGTTGTCGGTGCTCAAATCTTGGATCAAGTCTGTGAGTGTTTTTTCCAGTTCTGGCTGTTTTTCTAGGAGATCAGCTATACGTTTTACTATGCCTGGTTTGCCCATAGACATGTTGTTTACTACATTTTTGAGTTTGGTGTTGGTGCTAAACATATTGTTGTTTTCCATCCATTGTGTCAGCTGGTCTTGGGATAATGCATGAAATTTTATGGTTAATGCTCTAGAAAGTATAGTGTCTAGTAGCTGATTTGCGTTTGCTGTAGTCGCAATAATCAATCTTTTGGGTAATGGTTCTTCACACGCTTTGAGAAAAGCATTTGCTGCTTCACTTGTCATCCTTTCTATATTTTCTAGAAAAAGTATTTTGTTTTTGCCAATTGCTGATTGTTGCAATCGATGATTGATCTCTCTGATCCCCAGGTCTTGATATGCATACTCTTTGGCCAATGTTTTGGCGACTTCTGAGGTTTGTTTGTATTCTATCTTGATGCTATGTTTTTTTTCTAATTGTTCTGAAAAATCTTGGATGTATAATGCATCTGTCACAAAATAATTGCCCATTTTTTCTTTTAGTAGTTCTTGTATAATGCTTGATTTACCGACATGCTGAGGTCCTGCAATGATCAAAAAATGTGGAGCTTTTGGGTCTTGTTCAAAAAACATAGTAATATATTTGTTTAGGGTTTCTCTACTTTCTTGGTTGCCGATAATCATACTTGCTATGCGTATTATACAATAAAAGTGTTGTTTTTATACTTATCACATAGGAATTTCCAAATAATTCCTATTCAGCTGCGCTGGATACAAACGACGTTAAAATCTCTTTATTGAGATTTTCGGCGTCTTGTTTTAAGCATAAAAATTTACTGACAAAATACAACCTTACTCCTTGCAAAAAGCTTGGCTGGTTTGTTTTTTATTTTTATTGACTTTTGTGTGTATAAATGTATAGTATTTCTATAAATATAAACATGTTATGAAAACAAAAAAATTATTTTTGCTTGCAATATTAGTTATGCTGTTGGCAAGTTGTTATCACTCCCATCTCTATAAACCTGGAGATAC
>CAZECU010000040.1:0-8654 GCA_964510755.1 uncultured Candidatus Peribacteria bacterium
GCCACGCACTCTTGCGTGGTACCACTGAGCTACAGCCCTATATTGATTTCTAGATAAACCCTCTAGCAGGGAGCTTTGCCACGCACTCTTGCGTGGTACCACTGAGCTACAGCCCTATATTGATTTCTAGATAAACCCTCTAGCAGGGAGCTTTGCCACGCACTCTTGCGTGGTACCACTGAGCTACAGCCCTATATTGATTTCTAGATGAACCCTGTAGCAGGGAGCTTTGCCACGCACTTTTGCGTGGTACCACTGAGCTACAGCCCTATATTGATTTTGTCTAAACGGTAAGCCTGATTCTGTCGTGTTGTATAATGTATCTATCTCAGCTTATAGCCAAGGTATTGCACTTTCTCCGCAGAAGTGCGAAGTAAGCTTGCACCAGGTATGGTTTACCACTCGCATCCACATCGTGGATACTGAGGAGAGGTAGCCCACCTAAATGGACATCCTCGCGTTGCATCTTTTGTCGCCGAAGCGATTAGTTTACGTTTCTGTGGCACTTTCATTTACCCTTTCGGTATTCAACATTTGTGAAATGTTACCCTTTTTTTGGTGTCAGGACTTTCCTCTCCGATAAGTCGGAGCTATACAATGTTTAGACCTGCTTCTTTTAGTGAATTGTTTAAATAATTCAACAGTAAGTTAGTCTTTTACTGTTTTGGAGTTTTTGTAAAAAACTTTATAATTTCAAAGAATATAAGTCAAAACACCCCAATACTTATAATAGGTATCCGATCTTGGATGTCTAATGGTGTAAAATACAAAAATGAGTTAAGTGGAGTATATATCGCTATCATCTGCAATAGTATACTGATGCCCACTGCTCCTAGGAGATATTTGTTTGGTTTAAGATTTCGTATATTGTGGGTGTCACTTCTTGCTGCAAAAGACATACATAATTCAAATAGTATAGAAGTAGTTATCAACATTGTTCTTGCTTTATCTATACCAAAAACTTCTAACTCTCTTCGAAAAAGAATAAATGTAGATGTGGCACCAATGAGGGTCGTAATAATGATAAATTTCCAAGATCAGGTTAAAATATGTTCTTTTTTGGATCTCGGTGCTTTTTGCATACTATCTAATTCTGCAGGTTCTCTTCCTAATGCTAATGTGGGTAAGCTATCTGTGACCAAATTCATTCGTAGTATTTGTATCGGAAGCATAGCTATTGGCATGCCTGCTACAATACTTACTACTACGACCAAAATTTCATCAAAATTTACGGCGAGCATAAATTTGACGCATTTTTTGATATTGGTATAGATGGTTCTTCAAAATCCTATGGCTGATACTATAGACGCAAAGTTATCGTCTACCAAAATCATATCTGCAGCTTCTCTTGCTACATCTGTTCATTTCATAGACATTGCTACGCCTACATCTGCCTTTTTGAGCGCTGGAGCATCATTTACTCCATCTCCTGTCATAGCAACTATATGTCCTTGATCTTGTAATAATTGCAGTATTTTGACTTTATGTGCTGGATTTACTCTTGCAAAAATACGTACTCCTTCTGGTAGATGCGTAATATCACCTAAAGCATCTAAATCACTTCCTGTTATCGCTTTGCCTGTGATGCCTACAGCTTTGGCTATAGCTAGTGCAGTATCTTTATTGTCTCAGGTAATCATCACTACGTCTATTCCTGCTTTTTTGCATAATTGTAATGCATTTTTGACTTCTTTTCTTGGTGGATCTATAAGTCCTATAAGCCCTGTAAATGTGTATGTAGATGATTTTGCATTGTTGTATCATAGTGCTAATACTCTTAGTGCTTGTGATGTCATCTTGTCCAAGATTTGCATTATTTCTTGTTTTTTTTTGATAGTCAATGGATATTTTTTGTTTCCTTCTTCATAGGTGTCACACATAGTAAGTACCACCTCTGGCGATCATTTTATATAGCCTATATCTGTGTGCATAGTAACCATATATTTGTTTTCTGAAGTGAATGGTATCTCGTTTGTTCTTTTTTTGTAGTTGGTCACTCCTACATCTTCTGCTTTTTGTAAAAGAGCGAGTTCTGTAGGATCTCCTATATGAGGAAGATGGGCGTCATTACAATTGACCATACAATCCCATATATGTATATATTGGTGTACAGGATGTTTTAGTTTTTTTGTAAAATCAATTATTTTGCCATCTATATATGCACGTACTACACTCATACGGTTTTGCGTGATTGTTCCTGTTTTGTCTGTACATATAATAGTAGTGCTTCAAAGTGTCTCTACAGCTTTTAGTTTTCTAATGAGTGCGTGTTGTTTGTACATTTTTTGCACTCCAATAGCCAAAGTAATTGTTACTACTGCTGGCAATCCTTCTGGTATCGCAGATACTGCCAAACTTATAGCGACAAAGAGCATATCTATCAATGTTTGTCCTTTGAGTAGTCCTATGATCATCACCAATGCACATACACTGAGTGCTACTATCCCAAGAAGTATTCAGAGTTTTTTTAGTTTTTTTTGTAATGGTGTCTGTATATCATTTGTTGTTTGTACCATTTTGGCAATAGTTCCAAGTTGTGTTTGCATTCACGTATACACGACAATACCTATTCATTTGCCTGTTGCGACGATTGTCCCTGCAAAGACCATATTACTTCTTTCTGCTACAATAGTTTGTGCTTGCAATAGTTGTGTACTTTTTTTTACCGTTTTACTTTCTCCTGTCAAAATGGATTCGTCTATGGATAGATCAACGGTTTCTATTAATCTCATATCTGCGTTGATTTTGTCTCCTGCTTCTATCCATACAATATCTCAAGGAACCAGAAGTGCGGCAGCCATTATTTGTTCTTTTCCTGATCTTACCACTTTGACGGTAGGGGATGTTAGTTTGCTCAGCATAGCGATAGATTTTTCTGCTTTGTATTCTTGAGCAAAGCCAAATAACGCGTTTATGCATACGATAGCTCCTATAACTATAGCATCAGAATATTCTTGTAGTATAAGACTCAATATTGTAGCTCCTATCAACACGATAACCAAAGGATCAGTAAATTGACTCAATACTATCTTTATGAGAGAAAAAGTTTTTTTGCTTTCTAATTGGTTTGTTCAATATTCTTCTAGTCTTTTTTTTGCCTCATGGGTAGACAATCCTTGGTGAGTATCAACAATCAGTTGTTTTTCAATCTCTTGCTGTGTCAGATTGTGATATATAGTAGTTTTCATATCTTGTTTGATAGATTAAAACCTTATGATACTATTTTTTTATATTTTTATATTTTTAATACAACCTCAAAATCTTGCGATTTCCTACTTCTTCTTGTTTTTTGCAAGTAAATATGTTATATCTTTATGTTTTTACATTTTTTATGTATGCAATATGGATATACTAAAAAAAGTAGCATGGGTGTTTTTGATTATTTGATGACTCAATCGAGGACTATTATGATTGTTTAATCTGGATATCGTTGCGTGGATCTTTGGATATGGATTTCTTGCACGTTTGGTGTATACATTGGTAGGTATCTCTACTGTCTATGTTCTTGTTATGACAAAGAAAAAATAAGTACATACTATATATATATGAGTTGTGCTTTTTAGATATTTTTTTCTTATTGTGATTGATTTGGCGAGTATTGCTATCCATCCTAGTTGGAAAACACTTCTTGCACATGAATTTTGTGCACCATATTTTGTTCAAATAAAAAATTTCCTTTTACAAGAAAAGCAAGCTGGTCATACTGTCTATCCTGCCTGATCTCATATTTTCAATGCATTTAATCTGACTCCTTTTGATAACGTGAAAGTTGTAATTCTATGACAGGATCCTTATCATGGACAGGGAGAAGCTCACGGGCTTTGTTTTTCTGTACAAAATGGTATAAAACAGCCACCATCTCTCAAAAATATCTTTAAAGAATTGCAAGATGATATATGAATATTGCCCCCTAAAGATGGGAATCTAACCAAATGGGCAGAGCAGTGAGTACTTTTGTTGAATTCAAGTTTAACAGTAAGAAAAGATCAACCAAACTCTCACAAAGATATAGGACGACAGCAATTTACCGATGCAACTATCAAGGTTATTTCAGACAAAAAGGATTGAGTCATCTTTTTGTTACGATGAGCTTTTGCCCAAAAAAAGAAATCACTTATAGACACAAGTAGACATATTATTTTGGAGTGTCCACATCCATCGCCATTTTCAGCTCATACCTGATTTTTTTGATCTAAGCATTTTTCCAAAGTGAATGAAATATTGAAACAGAGAGGAGAAAAAGAAATAGATTGGGATTTGAAATAATATTGAAAATTGAATAAAAAGAATAC
The DNA here is from genome assembly GCA_964510755.1 of uncultured Candidatus Peribacteria bacterium. Taxonomy (GTDB): domain Bacteria; phylum Patescibacteriota; class Gracilibacteria; order Absconditabacterales; family Absconditicoccaceae; genus CAJBLF01. The sequence goes on from CAZECU010000040.1 coordinate 4,293, forward strand.
TATCGTTGTTATTTTTTTAGTTGTTAATTATGCTGATGAAATTCCTCAAAGAAAAAATTATCTTTCAATGAAAAATTATAGAAGTTGTTCACCAGCTGGTAAAGCTGGATTGACAAGAGCTAGTGTTTGAAATTGCTAGAAGATCTCCTGGCGTGCGTCTGATTGTTTGTGATAAAAACAAAATTTTATTGACTAAAGAATACCGTAAGGAGCTTAAGGTTCGAGATTATCGTTTGCCTGGCGGTAAGGTATTTGATACGCTATCTGAATATAATAAACATAAAAAAGATATCAAAAAATATGCACGTATAGCTGCTAAACGTGAGTGTGAAGAGGAGGTATGACTGACTCCTCAAGATGCTAAATTATATTATGTATCTACTGCTTGAGCTACTGTAGAACGAGATCTTTATTATTTTATAGTTACAAAGTTTATCTCTCATGTAAAATGACAACAATTAGAAGTGGGCGAATATATTGATGTCGAATGGAAAACCAAAAAAGAAATACTGGCACTTATCAAAAAATGAGACATGCATGAAGATAGATCAGTGGGAGTATTATTGAGATATTTGAGTTAATATAATCTTTGTCAAAAAAAGATTTGACAAAACGAGAGAGAAGGATAGTATGGTTATTGAACTTTACTATTTTTTTTAATCTATTCGTGATATGTGTATGACCAAATTGATCTTTGATACTATTGCACAACAGGCTTTGGATGCTATGGAACATACAAACAAACATATTTTTCTTACGGGCAAGGCGGGTACGTGAAAGTCTACCTTACTTATGTATTTTTTGAATATTACACAAAAAAATATTGTACTTTTGGCACCTACATGAGTAGCAGCATTGAATATATGAGGAGCGACTATTCATTCTTTTTTTGGCTTTCCTCCTACGGTGACTCTCAAAAAAGCCAAACAAGAAGCAAAATTTCAGATAGGAGATCCTAAGTTTACTGAGCTCGATACCTTGCTTATTGATGAAATATCTATGGTGAGAGCAGATATGATGGACTGTATCCATGAATTTCTCAAGATTGTTAGATGATCATCACAACCCTTTGGTGGTGTGCAACTGATTATGATTGGTGATTTGTATCAACTACCTCCTGTAGTGACCTCCTTTGAAAAAGATTTTTTTAAAAAAGAGTATCCGAGTCCATATTTTTTTGATGCTAAAGTAATCAGAAAGAAACCCTTTAGTATGGAGTTTATCCAGCTTGAAAAGGTGTATCGTCAATCTGATCAGCAATTTATTTCTTTGCTCAATGCTATTAGGACCAAAACGGTAGAACAAAAGCACTTGGATTTGCTCAATACTCGTGTGGATGTGGATTTTGAGATAGCTGATGGTATGGTCTATCTTGCTGGTACCAACGCCATAGTAAATACGATCAACCAAACATATCTTGCTGATGTAGATCATCGTCCTGTTGTGTTCAAAGCTAGCTCCAAAGGTGAGATGCAATGAAGACAATTACCTGCAGATGCCAAATTGGTACTCAAAAAATGAGCTCAGGTGATGTTTGTAGCCAATGATCCTGATGGTCGTCGGGTCAATGGTACCTTGGGCAAAGTTACTTTACTCAAAAAAGATCGTATTTCCGTTCATATCTATGGAGGAGAAGAAGTTGAAGTTAAGCCTTACACATGGAGAGTCTCTCAGTATGAATATAACTCCACCAAAAAGCGTTTGGACGTATTTACTGTAGGATCTTTTACTCAAGTCCCCCTTACTTTGGCTTGGGCGGTCACTATTCACAAAAGTCAATGAAAAACCTTTGACAAAGTTATTATAGATCTGAGTTCATGAATCTTTGCTCATGGGCAAACCTATGTTGCTTTGAGTCGTTGTCGTACATTAGCGTGAATAACTTTGACTACACAAGTGCATCATGCTCATATCAAATTAGACTATAGCGTTGCTAGATTTGTGGCAGAAACATCTTCTCTCAGACCAGATTTGTTGCTTTCCTTGGACAAAAAGGTTGCGCTTTTTACTCAAGTGATTGCCAAAAAATGACGTACCTATCTTACCTATCTCAAATCTCAAGATACTACTGCACGTAGATTGTTTGAACCTTATGAAGTAGGTACCATGGAGTATGAATGAGTGAGCTTTTTGTGAGTAAGAGGGTATTGTCATACTCAAAAATGAGAAAGAGTATTTAGAATAGATAGGATTCTAGAATTGGAAAAAGCTTAACATAATATTATTGTTTTCCTTATATAAATATATACCATGACGCTATGATTGATTTAAAAACCACGCTCAAAACCACTTCTAAGTATATAAATATATTGGCAGATCAATGAATAACGACTGTCAAAGATTTTTTGCAATATTTCCCTAGAACATATGAAGATAGATCCACTATCAGAAATCTTCATGAACTTATTTTTAATGAGAAGGGTATTACCGCTACCAAATGACATATCCTGACCAAAAAAATATTTATGAGAGGATGAAGGAGAATCTATGATATTAGTTTTGTAGATCCCGTCGGTAATAAAGGTCAAATTACTATTTTCAATTCATGATTTATGGCTAGCAAAATACATGAAGATAAACGATATATTATTGTAGGTAAACCTACTATCAAATATGGCAAAGTGACGTTTACTCATCCTGATGTGGTGGAGACAGAAGCTCCTGAAGAAGATATAGAAAATTGATCATCTTTGAATCATGTGCAGCAACAAGACGTATACAATAGTGGCAGGATTTTTCCTATTTATCCCGAGCTTATGGGAATCAAACCAGGATGGTTTGCACAAAAAATGCGAACTCTTATGGACAAGGTAGACACTATTTTTTCTGAGTACTTACCTGATGAATTCATACAAAAATTCTGACTTATGGGAGTTCAAGATACGATCAAAGAAATGCATTATCCAACCAGTTTTTCGCAACAAAAAAAAGCAAATCTGAGAATATTTTTTGATAGGTTGCTGAGGATTCAACTTTATTCTCTTTTAAATCGCAGTGTGTATCAATTACAATCTACCTTAACTTGAGGACAAATAATTGAGCGAGATATTATTAAAGATATTATTTCCAAATTACCATTTCAGCTTACTAATGCACAAAAAAAAGTCTTGAAACATATTACGGAAAATATTCATGAACCCAAACCGATGCTAAGATTGTTACAGGGAGATGTGGGAAGCTGAAAAACTGTTGTTGCAGCTGCTTGTGCATATTATACCTATAAAAAATTTGGTGGACAATCTGTCTTTTTGGCACCTCTTGAAGTTCTTGCCAATCAGCATTACAAAACTTTGGCTAAGTTGTTTCTTCCTTTGGGTCTTAGGGTAGCATTGCTTACATGATCTTTGAGCAAATCAGAAAAAGATAAAATTAAATGAGATTTGGCAGAGGGAAGAATACATGCTATAGTAGGCACACATGCTGTTATCCAAGAAGATATTATGTTTAAACAATTGCAATTTGTTGTGATTGATGAACAGCACAAATTTGGGGTCAAACAAAGAGCGTTTTTCAAAAGATTCTGAGCTCCTCATATCTTACAAATGAGTGCTACCCCTATTCCAAGATCTATGGCTTTGGCTTTTTTTGGTGAGTTTGATGTGAGTATTATTGACGAAATGCCTGTAGGTAGGAAACCTATTCAAACCAAGATTATCTCAGAAAAAGAGTATCTCAATCTCAAACCTTGGATACTGGACAAAATCGCCAAATGACAAAAGGTATTTGTTGTAACACCCCTTATTGATGAGTCAGAAAAACTTGAAGAAGTTAATTCTGCTCTTGTAGAATTTGAAAATATCAAAGCATTATATCCTGAACTAAGTGGCAAAATTTGATTGCTTCATGGTAAAATGAAATCCAAAGATAAAGAGCAGATTATGCAAGATTTTAAGTCCTGAAAAATATGTCTACTTGTGTCTACTACGGTTATTGAAGTATGAGTTGATATACCGGATGCCACTATTATGGTTATAAAAAATGCCGAAAGATTTGGGCTTTCACAGCTTCATCAGTTGAGAGGAAGAATAGGAAGGTCAGATATTCAGTCATATTGTTTTCTAGAAACCAAAACAAAATCTTGAGATACCGGCAAAAGACTTCAAGCAATGGAAGATACTACCGACGGATTTAAACTCGCAGAATTAGATTTGCAACATCGTGGAGCAGGAGAAATACTTGGTACTATGCAATCTGGAGAATCCGATATTCCCTTGGAAATATTGTCAGATCTTAAGTTTTTGGAAAAAATACAAGAATGAGCCAAATGGTTATTGGATAATTATCCTAACTTGGAATGATTGCCTGGTCTCAAAAAATATCTTGCAGAAAAAATGGGTGATGTCTTAGCGTAATATAAAAAAA
>CAZECU010000041.1:0-8558 GCA_964510755.1 uncultured Candidatus Peribacteria bacterium
CTATCTTGTCCTTCGCTTTTCTCAGGACTGCGCGAATAGCTTGAAAAAATGAGAGGAATCAGTATATTTGAGATGCTAAGAAAATCTGAATTTTATCATGAGGGTTTTCTAACATCGAAATTATACCTAATTTTAGGTATAGTATCACTAATATTTACTTGCTAATAAACCAACATGGTAAATTTTACTGCTCTTTATACCAAAGAAGCTGAAGGCTGATATACGGTTGAGATATTGGAGTTGCCTGGTTGTGTAAGTTATGGAAAAGATATGGAAGAAGCACAAATGATGATAAAAGAGGCTGCTGCTGGTTATTTAGAAGCACAGAAAAAAATAGGAACAAACATGAAAAACTTCTTCAATAAAGAAACTTTTATTTCATCTGTTCCTGTTGTATATGAAACAGTATAAGCCAGAAGAAATCAAAAGTTTTTTGATAAGTCGTGGACGACAAGTAACTCACCAGAGATGAAGTCATTGTTATTTGTATAATCCAGAAACAAAGAAATTAACGACCATTCCTATGCATTGCAAAGATATAAAGACATGAACATTAATGGCAATCCTCAGACAGACAGGACTAACCAAGAATGATTTAGAATAAACAAAGAAGCCTCTGGTCGCAAGACTGGGGGCTTTTTTTAATCCCCCATCCCGATAATTCATCGGGATTCCTCCCCCTAAATCCCTCTGGCTTCGCCACCTCCCTTTACAAAAGGGAGACAAAAAAAAGGGGGGCCAGTTAGTGGGAACTTTGGTGAGCACCCGGGTGCGGGTAGAAACTTCATAAACGAACTGAATATCTAGCTTGAAAAAATGAGGAGAATCAGTATAGTATGGGCAACAATAGTACTTTATTATTTATGCTACTATCATGGGCACAACTAAATTTACTATAAAGGTATCTCAAGAAGAAGATGGGAGCTTTTATGCAGAAGTGGTAGAATTGCCAGGATGTTTTTCTGCATGACAAACTTTGGACGAACTCAAATGAAATGTAAAACAAGCGATCCAATGCTATCTGGAATGAATGCAAAAAGATATAGAGAAAGAAACGATTTCATTTGATTATCGAAAGCAATATGCCTAAAGGAAGAATCAAACCAGAAGAACTTATCAAATTATTGAAGAAGCACGGATTTGTACAACATCATCAAAAAGGTAGTCATTGTATGCTAAAAAACGAGAAGACAGGTAAATATACCATTGTACCCTGTCATGGAAAAGAGTTGTGAATCTGATTGACCTTGAAAATAATTTTGCAATCATGACTAGATCGTGATTTGCTGGGTAAATAAAAACAAAGAAGCCTCTGGTCGCAAGACTGGGGTTTTTTTCTTACTCCCTAAATCCCTCTGAAACAGAGGGACTTTTTTACTCCCCCTTAATCCCCCTCTGAAACAAAGGGGGAATGTCCCCTTCCTTTATGGCACCTGTCCCGCAAGGCGGGAGAGGAAGGGTTAGGCCTGCCTGCGGTAGGCAGGGATAGAGTAAGAAATAGCGAAAGCATATATTTTTTTCAGTACTCATGCAATATCAGACTCTACCATATTGTTGGTAAATCTTATGATCTTGTATCCACCTTCTTGGAGTAAATACGCTCTAAGTTTATCATATGCTTTAATATCTTTTTGATCATGGATACAACCATCAATTTCTATGACTAATTTGGATGGATGATGATAGAAGTCGGCAACAAAAAATCTATCCACTCAAGAATGTTCTCTATAAACAAACAAAGGCTTTTGTCTGTGAAATTTGAGTCCATGAAATTTTTTGGATCTTAGGTGTTCTCGAAGTATTTTTTCGGTTGTTGTCTGATGGTGTTTGAGATGTTTAGAAAAGGATTTGATGTAATGGGGTTTATGATAGAATCCTATTTCGTTCATAAAAATAATAAAAAAATAAAATTATATCATTATGATATAAATACAAAAAACGAAAAAAACTGACAAAATTAGAAAGAAATTTTATTTCCGCCTTACTCCCTAAATCCCTTTTTACTCCCCCTTAATCCCCCTCTGAAACAAAGGGGGTTGTCCTTTCCTCTATTTTAGAGGAAGGGTTAGGCCTACCTGCGGTAGGCAGGGATGGAGTAATGCACCCGGGTGCGGGTAGAAACTTCATAGCTTTGTCAGTTTCTTTCTGGTTGTGAAGAAGTAAAATAGCTGTGTTTTACTTAGTAAACGACACAACATGAAAAAAACTACAGCAATCAATGTCCAATGAGTGGATATAAATGTTATGCAAAATGACTTTATAAGTCTCACGGATATGATCAAAGCTAAAGATTGAGATTTCTTTATTTCCGATTGGCTGAGAAATAGAAACACAGTAGAGTTTCTTTCAATACGAGAGGAGGTAAATAATCCAAAATTTAATTGTGGCGAATCTGCCATAATTAAAAGTAAAGCATGATTAAATAGTTACAAAATTAGTATAAAAGAACGAGTAGAAAGGACAAACGCAATATGACTTGTAGCAAAAGCATGAAGATATGGATGAACATATGCACACAAAGATATCGCTTTTGAATTTTGAATGCGGATCAGTCCGAAATTTAAAGTGTATCTCATCAAAGAATTCCAGAGACTCAAAGAGCAAGAAAACAAGGCCTTGGATCGGAATATAAAAAGATTTCTCACTAAGATGAACTATAGGATCCATACAGACGCCATCAGGGATCATCTGGTACCACAGGAACTTTCTGAAGATGAAATAATTTATATCTATGCTGACGAGGCCGACGTGTTGAATAAAGCATTGTTTGGATCGACCGCCAAACAACGAAAAGATCACCATCCCTACAAAAAGGGGAATATGAGGGATTTTGCGACTATAGAACAATTGATTGTGCTAGCAAATCTGGAGAGTATCAACGCGGAATTTATCAAGATGTGAATAGAACAATCCAAACGTATCAAAATATTGAATCAGACTGCTATTGGTCAGATGAGGTCGTTGATCCAACACATAACACATCCCTTAGCACCGGTTGCTAACTAAACCGCTACCCTAAAAGTTTGCATTTGAACAGAAAAAACATATAACAAACAGACTTTATTTTGTATCTCTTATACTATGAAAACTCCAAAGACATTGTCCCGTGTACAGAAATTTTTGCAAAAAAATCGATTGTTTCTTTTGATTGGTGTATTAGGGGTGATAGTAATCATCTTGGTAGTAAACATCCAAAAACAACAAAGAAATGACATGAATCCAGGATTGGTAGCTCCGAGAAAAAATTACGATGTGAGCGTAGAACTGTCTTCAGGGGATAAAATAAAATATGAACAACAGGTAGCAGAGTATGATACACTTATCAAAGATGCTCTAGCAAAAATGGATGATGCACCACAAACAGGAAGTGGTGAGGTGAGCGTAGAAAATTTGCCTGATGAAATGTGGTTTGTACGAAAGGCAGAGGCATTGGAAAATCTAGGAAGATATACCCAGGCTATAGAGACATTGAACGAAATGTTTGGATATTATGAGGAAAGTATCGTAGGACGAGAAATGTTGGGGACACTATATAGACAACTAGAAGAATATCCCTTAGCGATCCGCAATTATGAAAAGATTATAGAAATCAATGGAGATGAATGAGGAGTCTATGCAAAGAAAATAGCCAAAATGTATGTCGAGTTGGGTGACGGACAAACAGCTGGACAACGATATATCAAATATGAAGAAAATGGTGGCGAAAGAAACAAAGCGCTGATGATAGATATCAAAGAGCTCAACAAATAAGTAGTTTCGCAAATTTTTTTTTGTCCCCTTCGCTAGTTCGTAAGGGGATTTTTTTGTCCAAGAGGAGAAGTGGTTGAATTTATAGAAGTAAAATTTATCATCACCAGACTTTATGTTGTTTACTCCATGAATATGAAAAAAACACTTATAATAAGCGCTTGTGTGCTTGTGAGTATGATCGGATATGCTGCAGCAGATGAATTACAATCTGCTTATGAGTATGCATATGGTATCGGAATCACGACAAAACCAAATATAGGAGAGGCAGATATGCAATGATCACTTATCAGATCCCATATGGCCAAAATGATGACTAACTACGCAATCCAGGTACTTGGACAGACACCCGACACTTCCAAAAATTGTAATTTTTCTGATATTGCAGAGGAAAGTACAGAGCTGAGAGGATATATTATCAAAGCATGTCAGCTAGGTATTATGGGAGTCAATCTCAGCAAATTTAGTCCCAATGATATTGTAACCAGAGCACAATTTGGTACTACGCTCTCGAGAGCATTGTATGGAGGTATGTACAACACGGGAGATCCTTATTATGTAGATCATTTGCAAGCATTGAAAAATGCTGGTATCATGAGTCAGATAAACACTCCACAATCATCGGAGATAAGAGGCTATGTTATGCTGATGATGATGAGAGCAGCAAACACCATCCCAGATGATCAACCTACGACAACAACTTGTGATGATGAAAAAGTACAAATGCTGTGTGCGGTAGATTCTAGTGATTGTCCAAGCGAGTGTCAAAACAATATGTCGAGTGCGGGCATACTTACTGTGACCAAAGATGTAAGAGACGTTCAGTGAGAATTGCCGAGCAATACCAAATACGTAGGATCATTGCAACTCAGCGCAACCGATAGTGATATCTCTCTCAATACACTGACATTTACCAAGATAGGAAGCTTCCTCAATGGATGGATAGAGGATGATGGGATAACTATTTCATCATTTACTACGACAACAAGCGCTACCAAAATCACAACAATCTTGCCAAAAACAACACTCATAAAAGCAGGAACATCAAAAATATTAGACATCTTTATCGAGTCATCAAGCACCTCAGCTCAATGAGTATCCTTAGCTGCGGGCAAAGATATGAATACATCAGCAATCAGTATCAAGGGAGGTTTTCCCTATACATTGACGAGTAGTAAATAAGGTTCCCTGATAAAATTTTATGAAACAAAAAGTTTGGTGTATCCTAATGAAGTAAGTTTGTCTGCAATATCATCATATGTTTTACCACACAAAATCCCTCAAGCAAATCAGCTATCTTGGGTAACTTCACAAAGACAAAAATCAGGAATAATAAAATTTTCTTTTGTTGATACATCATGAAATTCGACATCCATTAAAATGAGACCAACAAGATCGTCTTGGAAAACATCAACTTCTAAGGTGTGATTTTGATAAGGGACATAATACCTATGCTTATGAATACGTTTTCATGGGACTTGAGATAAAGCGGCAAATTCTGCTTGGGTCAGATGAATAATAGATTCTTCTTGAGAAGAAAGGTCATTTGGATTATTTAGCTCTTTTTTCATAATTACCATACTGTCTCCATTTTTACGAATTCTAACATGAGGATGTTCGCTCTCTATAGGAATATAAATATCCATAAGATCCTTGTAGGGGTAAGAAGCGAGTCATACAGGTAGGGATGCTAATAAATACGTTTTTTCTAATTCTAACATAAGAAAAGATTAAGAGGTAAATGAACACGCATAATTGGTGTCTTGATGAACGGTAGCTTGGAGTAGTTCACCTAACTTGGTCGCGTCTCTAGAAATAATTGCGTCATAAGCATGAAATTTTTTGATATCCATGGGACAAGAAGATATATATCAATCAGGAGTAATATAGACATCGTTGTTTAATTTACAATATGATTGAGGATTTTTTCTAGTTTTTGCTTCAGAGCAAAATACTTTTCATGTAATAATTTCCACTCCATCTTTTTTGAAAAAAGATTGCCTATCTGTTTGATGATCTAATATAAATCCCATATGTAAAAGATCATGCTCAAATGTTTTAATATCAACAAATCATGGAATATCGTTTTCACTGAGTTCAAGATATTTTAACTTCCATCAATACTTTGAAGCTAAATTGTTTTTATATAAAAAATCTTGAGTATGGGGTGTATTTTGTTTGTCAATAATAGCACTATTAAGTTTGATTTGTATATGAGGGTATTGTTTGTAAATATATACTATACCTTCGATTAAATCTTGCACATTGGTTTTGGATCAGGTAATAGCAGAATATAATTCTTGTTGGGTGTTGTGGAGAGAAAGATTGAGAACATCTATATATGAAAGGACATTTGCATCATTAAGTAATAATGCTCCATTACTAACTAAAGTTGTCTTGGCTCAAGCATCATGAAGTTGTTGGGCGATAGTTATAATGTCGTTGCGAGTCATAGGTTCTCATCAACTCAATGTAACTTGTTGTATTCATAAATAATTTCTTGCGGTAGTAAAAATAAATGTACAATCATCGGCATCCAAAAGTTTTTGTTCTGATCCATCACATCATTCTTTGTGACAAAAACTACAAGCATAATTACATTGCTGGGTAAGTACATACCTCAAATCTTTACTAGTTTCTGATAAAGGTTTGACAACCTCTACATCATGGATAGTGTCTAAGTGTTTCATAAGAAAAAATAAATAATATAAAAACACTCAGAATTATATATTCTACAAAATATAAAAAAATGGACAAAACTAGGACAAAAGAAAATAGAACAAGAAAGTTATTAGAAAAAAGTGATATTTCCAAAAATAGTACATGGGCCAGGGGCACAAGCATCATTCATTGCGAGGGTATAGTAGGTTGTTGGACGTTTGGGATCCATTACAAAAACGATAGGCATAATACGCTGGGAAAACATCGTATCAAGTGTACATTTGACATCAGGATATTTATCCTCTACATATATCACATCAAATCCTATCATAGAGTCATAATATGCGGTGGTAGCATCCAAAACGCCGGTTAAAAGTGTACATGTCTCTGCGGTGTTTAGTTGTGCAATAGTTTTCAGCAAGGAAACAGTAGGGTCTTTGGTATCAAGAGCAAAATAATCAGCCCACATGGGTAGCTGAGCATTGTACACAAGCGTGCCGGATCTAGCAAGTAATGATCAAGTAAACAAGATATAAGAAAAGGTATCATATCACCAAGATGTGGTAATAGTGTATCATAGATCAGAATAGGTATAAGCATATGAATATCCACTGATATAGCTAAATTTGAGTCAAGTTTCTTTGTCTATAACAAATCAGTATTCTCCTGGTAAAACCGTCTCTTGCGTGTCTGCGAGTAGACGTCAGGTAACAGTATGTACGGTAATTTCAGGTGCGGGTAGTGTTTGCTGAACTGTCGGTATCCTCGATGTACATCAAGTCAAAATAAAGACACAACAAAAACCAAAAAATATTTTTTGCATGAGAGACAATAAGACAGTAAATAAAAATGGTATATGTATTTGTTGAATATTTACAAATAAATAGGTGTGGGAAACCACACCTAAAGATACACTTAATTGGGCCACATAAAAAGCATATTGTGACAACTAGCACCTACCGTCATATACGTCAAAAAATTATCAAGTGACATAGAGCGAATATTGGCAGAAAAAGATCCGTTGTCGGGATATAAACAATCAGTATAATATACCGTAGAAGCAGATTCGCTTTGTTGCCAATCTATAGAAAATACTACTCGATAGTGACCAATACCGCCAATACTACTTCTCACCAAAAAAGGACTATGATGGGTATTGATATGAGCAAGCATTTTTTTGGTAGCAGTCCAACGATTGGTGGGACTTTGTCTATCATATGCTACATATCCATTATCATAGGTGTTTACATGCCATTCCAAGGCAAGAATATGGCTAGCGCCATTGGTGTTGACTGCAGGATAGTTGTTGGTACAGCGATTTCTGACCGTAGAAATAGAAGTAGGATAACAATAATTGTTGTTGGCAGTGACAATACAATTGATACAGTTGACATACGAAGTCCAGCTACAAGAAGTACCATTGGGTTGTTTGTTGTGATAATATGCTGGCTTATATATGCTCGATACAGCAAACATTTGTTTTGGGATGTTTGTCATGCTCGTAGCATTTAAAATAGAAGAGGAAGAAATTTTGGGTTGCACGATAGACGGATCTAGCGTGATAGCATCCACAATTGCTTCATTGTTGACATAAGAGGACGCCTCATCCCTCAAGGGAGATATTTCCTCATCTTTTTGACAAGCTCCCATGAAGATACAAAGGAGCAAGAGAATTAGTACATTTTTCATAACAAAAGAAATAATTTTGGGGTTAGTTTTTTTTATTTATATTCTCACTTGTTTATAAATTCTGTTGCCAGGAAGTAATCGTCTACGTGAGAGATAGACACTTCCCCGCTCACCTACCTCCCGAAGCTATGTTCGGGACAGGTATTGAGCAGAAGTATATTTGTTGCCATACAAATAGAGGGTACGAGGAAGTTTCGTTTGCTAAACACAACAATGTTTCAATACAGTGACGATACTATCTCAATACCACGAGAGATTGTACCAAAACGAAAATATAAAAAAATTGACAAAACCAAGACAAAAAGATTTGTGTTTGTGGTTTGTGCTTATCGTCTGAAAAAAATCTGGTTACTGTGTTGAGTCTTTTTTGTCTGTCATTGCGAGCGGTTCGTAAAGCAATTTTAATAAATATCTCTACTTCTTCTTGGGGCTTATCTCGCCCCAAACCCCCGACCAATATT
>CAZECU010000042.1:0-1958 GCA_964510755.1 uncultured Candidatus Peribacteria bacterium
CTTCTTTCTTTAGCTAGTTCTTGTGCTCTAGTAAAGAATCATGTAGCATCTTTTGTTTTGGCAATATCTTTGAGTTCTTTGTAGTCTTGATAATCCCAAGCAGGTAAGTAGCCTAAGTATTTTTGGTTTATATAGTTATCAAATTTGTCAGATGATGTCCTAAATTGTCCGTCTTTATCGATTCCACCAAATTGCCCTTTTTTGTTGATACCCATACCATGGAGGAGATTGTCTGTGTTTTTGCTCATAAATTTTCAGGCACCAAATACCGAAGTTCATCCCGCAAAAGGAAGGACAGGCGCTGTTCTTGCCATGTCTTCTGCTCGTCCTGTAAGTTTTTTCATCGGTGCATCAAGAAGTCATCCTCCGATAGTAAGCGAGAGTTTGATAAATCGCCACATGAGGAAAATTGCCAGCAAATAGACGATAAGCGTACTAAAGATATTTTGTCCTGTTTCGAGAACGCCTTCGCCAAAAAGATCGTTTTGACTAGCTTCTATGTTGGAGATCCCTTCTATAGCTAGTGTAGAGATGTTGCTTCCCGTATGTCACAATGCGATACCATTCAAATTGTTTTCTCGCTGACCTCCTGACATGGTGGTCCACATACTCAAGATGACGATCAACATCAACGACGTGCCTGCTACAAAGATCACAGGTTTGAAGACGATAGCAAAAAAGTTGGACAAACTCAAAAAACTAAAGATTTGTCCTACTCATTTACTGTCTCCCTTGATCTCAAAACATTTGGCAAGGATCAAAAAGGGTGATCATATAATAAATATCCACAAGAGTCCTACTCTCATGACATTTGCTACAAACAAGAGCAGTAGTCATATAGTAAAAAAGAAGAGCAAGAAAAATCTCAGCGTAAATTGTAAGGTAATATGGACGGCATCAGTGCTAGAATTGGTGTCTATCCATTGCTGGAATTGGAAGATACCCATGCCGAGAAAGATAAATGGTCCACTGATAGAGTTGTAGCTTGGTAAGATATTTTTTCGGAGATCTTGGTCGAGAGAATTGATACCTTCTGCATCATCAATCGATGAAATATTACCACCACCTTCTAGGTCTATCACCAGTCTTTTGGATTGCATAGTGTTGATCCCCGTCGTGATTTCTGAAGTGAGATTGGTATTGCTTCCCAAAAAAGCGACAGGAAAAGCTCCGATAGCGGTAGTAGCTACCGTAGAGAGATCCACAACAGCACCTACCAAAAACCAACTCGCTTGGATAAGGATACCCGCACACAAAGTTTTGATCAGCGTCTTTTTGACATCTACTGCTTCTTTGCCGACAAGACTTTTGATGATAGACCACAATACTAATCCTACCAACGCAAAGTTGGCAAAGTTTTTCATAATATTCCAGATCTTCCAGAGATAGATATCCATATGCATAAATGCTCCATAGACAAAGTTGTTGGTCATGAGTTTACCGGCAAGGATAGCAAATACTATCCACAACCATGAAAACAAAGAGAGCAGTACGTTGAGCGATTGTTTGACGGTATCGAGAGAATCAGTAGCAGCAAAGGTAGGAGCGAAAAACAAAAATCCAAAAATACCAATCAGACTGACGATTTTGATTGTCCTAGGATGAAGTAATCTGTTGCTGATATGGGTTGTATGCATTACTACAGGGAAGATAAAAGGGACGTGTTATTTCTTTTTACTTTTTTTGTCGGTCTTGTTTATGATATATTCGATATCTTCGATCTTGATGGTATAGTTATCGGTCACCGCAAAATACTCATCTACAATTTTTTTGTTGTCAGGATCTGCAAAGATGGCATCGATATCAGCCTGAGTTTTAGGTTTTTTGTTTGTGAGTAACTCATCTAAGGCTTTTTTGACGGGAGCCAACTTACTAGCGGTTTCTGCAGCGGTCCAATTAGCTTGAGTGACTCCTGCGGCTAGGATGGCTTTTTTGACGTCTTCTTTTGCTTGTGGCTC
>CAZECU010000042.1:2058-8493 GCA_964510755.1 uncultured Candidatus Peribacteria bacterium
GGCAGTATAGGCAAGGTCTGCAAAAATTGGCTTCAGAATTTTTGTACACCTTGACCAATTTTTTCTCCCAAAGCGTTGGCTTTGATAGCTGCAAAAAGCACCATTCGCATCAACCCTATAGCAAAACAATTGAGCAACAACCATGAAAACCAATCCAATCCATTGCCCCAAGGGAGCTTAGAAAATTCGATAGTACTTACTTCTTCGACGGTGATCGCTTCGTATGCAGGATTGCTAAGAGCAGTAGTTTTGGTCAGTCATAACGATTCAAAAAATCATTCAGAAGTATTGCCTGATTGGAATCCATTGGTTAGTGCCGTCATAAAAATCAGAGAAATACTGAGTGCAGCCACCGTGACTACAGGAGCAAACACGAGTTTGACGACACTAGAAAGACTTAGATATTTGCCTATTGCCTCCATTCACTTGCCATCCAAAAACTTGGAAAATGTAGCTTTGAGTACGATAAATGGCGAAGCAACGATATACAGCCGCAAGACTCCTATCCTCGCAATCAGCACCAGCGTCAGTGCAATAAGAGGAAAAATCAAGGCAAGAGCGACCGCTGTTTTGATGATAAATATTCATGAAGTCTCTCCGATAGTAGTAGTACTATCATCGGTCAGTTGTGCAAAATTGAGTAATGAAGCGTAGATAGTGACGAGTGGTCAGACAAATCACTGTGATTTGGAAATCAGGTCGGACATCGTCATAGCGATGACATTTTTGGAATCGAACCAATCTGTTCATCATTTGCTTCCTATCTTTTCGTGAGATCGAGGAGTATTGATAGGCGTTGTTTCTTCGTTTAATCGTTGGTAATCATCTACATTGTAAGCATCACTATTGTCCGTGATGTACGTGTAAACTTCAGCAAATTTGTCTCCACATGATCATACATCTACAGAGGAGTTAGCAGCAGTGGGAATGATATATCCACATGCTTGTAACCATTCCCAGGTCCCATAATGTAAGCTTCAAATGCCAAATCCAAGCATGTTTTCAATGCCATTTTTGTAGGCAACGCCTTCTTTGTCTTGCAGACTAGGAAACTCATTGTAGATGACAATTTGTTTGCCAAACGCAACACAAGCACTGATTCACTCTCCAAAGATATCCGTATTTCTATATTTTTTTTCTGTATAGAGTCTGCCTACGACATACTGTCCCTCCATTTTGCAAGGAGAAAGATGTACCGGTTTGGAGGTCTCACCATCTTTGTATGTGGTAGAGTATCGTACTTTGAAGCTCTCTCATTCTTCGTTGAGGAGATCAAACTTGTCCAAATCGATAGCGCTGTTGGTAGTCAGTATTTTTTGCTCGCCGATATCGGTATTTTTGAGGACACTGAGAGGAAGTCCTCCTACGGCATAGGTAGCGATCGTGGAAACATCAATAAGAGCAGCCAAAAGAAACCAGCTGGCTTGGATAAGTATCCCTGCAATCAACGTAGTCTTGATGATGCCTAGAGGTGATTTTTCATCTTTGAGTGATCACTCTCCGCTATTGGTAATGATACTTTTGATGATGGCAAACAGCACCATAAATCACAAGGTAAAGTTGGCAAAGTTTTTCATCATATTCCAAAATTTCCACAGTGGAGCATCCAGATGAAAGATAGAAGCGTAGACCAGCGTATTGTCCAATGCTAATCATGCAAGTACCAACAATGGCCAAAGGATCAGATACATCACTTTCAGCAAGATGTTGAGTATTTGCCATAAGCTCAAGGTATCTATACTAGACTGAGTGCTAGCATCCGTAGAATCGTTGATAGCTCCTATCGAAGTAGTTTGATTGGTTGTGTTTTGTGCATGCACGTCTCCTATCCCTACATATCAATTCAAAAATATGCTTGAACATCACACAAGGAGAAGAAATCAGAGTATTTTTTTGGATAAGCTAAGTTTGGGTAATTTCATATCGAGGTATAAAGTGAGTAAACTACAATGAGAATAAGGTACTATCCCATGTTCTTAAATTATACCCTCAACCAGGACAAATACCAAATAAACCCGTATTTTGTTATCGAGTTACCTTGTAATTTTGTGATTTTTGTATATAACATGTCACCATAGAGACAAAAAGAAAGAAATATGGTATTTTATTTTGGTAGCAAGCACTATGTTGTTGGTAAATATTTCTAGTGATTATGTGCAACTGTTGGACGACAATTATGAAGAATATCTCGAGCGTAATGGTATAGAAAAGACCTTGGGGACAACACTGTTGTCATATGTGCGTCATCACCCCGTAGATACACTCCTGTTGCTCAATGGCCCAGGTGGTTTTACCAATCTGAGAGTAGGTACGCTGACGATCAATTTGCTCAATACCTTGCTGCAGCACGATACCCAGACGTTTATCCCTATCGCCTCAATCACCAAAATTGCTCTCTATACCTATGCTTATCAGCACAATCTTTTGCCAAGATACGGGATACTCTATATCGGACAAAAACACAATGTGCGAACATATGATTTTGCAGAGCAGACCTATGTCCAAATCCAAAAAGAAGACATAGCTTATACAGATGATATATTCCTAGATTGGGTCCATGATTCGTATTGGGCACATGATGCTCAGATGATTTCCTTTTCTATGGAAAATGGTACATTCTACCTCCATTATCAAGGACAAAGTCATGAAATACTCCTAGCAGATTTGGAGATTCCTCTGACTATGAGTGTACAACCAGAATATTTCATCCAACCGACTATGAATTAGCACTCATATACTGCACTCAAATTTTTTTTAATTTTTCTGACTCAAACAACGTATGCAAACCAATTATCGCAAGACCAAAAACATTCTCGGTATAGATCGAGGGACAAGATATATCTGACTAGCGTATGCTATTGCAGGGAGTGAAGTCATCTTTCCTATAGGATATATCCTCAACGACAAAATGATGTATTTCAACATCGCAGGTATCATCGAAAAACACAATATTTGCAAAATTATGCTGGGGCGACCTAGCAAACAAAAAGATATCCAAGAAAAAATCACCCTGTTTATGAAAAGTCTCAATTATATTATAGAAAATAGGGAAATAGAAATACAACTCGTAGAAGAGGATTATTCGAGTGTCCAGTCAGGAGAAATTATATCAGATTCTGCCAAAAATATGTGACTTGCCGGAGATTTCAAAAAAAATGCAGCAGAAGACACTATCAGCGCTATGATTATCTTGGAAAGAGGGCTAAAATCTCTCAAACAATAGGGAGATATCCATCATCATTAACGGATATATAACCCCCAAAACATTTTTTGTAAATCTATTGACAAATCAGACAATATATGTATAATATACAAACATGTATTTATCTTCTTTACTATAGTGTAATAATGACAAAAGTAGATCAACTCCCAGTTACCCATGAAGCTGTCAATCAGAAACCAGCCAAGAAACCATTTGGGCAACAGATCAAAACTATGATCACAAAAGTCCAAGACTATGTAGTAGATGCTTTGGTCCAAGACAATGATATCAACGAAGATTTGCAAGAAGTAGGTCAAATGTTACTCAATGTCAAACACCAACTTCACGCTACAGGATTGGAAAAAGTAGTGGGAACACAACAAGAAGATATGGAGAACACGTATCAATGTTTCACACAAATATACGATATGATCCAAGATTTTGAGATGACACCGCTAGAAAACCTCTATACCCAATCTAGGACATATAAGTTGGTACAGTTAGAAGATGGTCCAAAACATTTGGGACTCCCAACAAAACAGATGCAGGTACTTTATGAAAGTATTGCTTTTCTCAGAGATACGTTGTGGACATTACAACAAACAACGATCCATTCTCCTGCGATCAAAGCACTCAAAGAATCTGCCAATATTCCATGAGAACGTAATAATCTTACTCCCGCACAAAAAGATCTCATGAAAAAATTTATTGCACAATTTACTGCTATAATCCAAAAAATAGATGGCTATGTAGATCAGATACAGCAACTATGATCTCAAGCTACCGTCAAAAAAATCCAGTCTTACAAAGATGGAGGAGAAATCGCATAGGCACATTATTAGTCT
Source organism: uncultured Candidatus Peribacteria bacterium (assembly GCA_964510755.1). GTDB lineage: Bacteria > Patescibacteriota > Gracilibacteria > Absconditabacterales > Absconditicoccaceae > CAJBLF01. The sequence goes on from CAZECU010000042.1 coordinate 6,106, forward strand.
AAAGAGATAAGTTGTAATTCATCACTTCATACGCTGTTGCTAGCTGGAGTGATGTTTTTTTTGAGAAAAAAATTGGTATAATTTTGTCCTTGGTTCCTATCGATAGGGAGCTGGAAGAGAAAGAGGATATGCTGTGTTTTGAGATAATGGAGCAGTTTTTTGGTGTGTTTGTCCATCGTCAAAAAATCCGAAAAGATAACGATAGCTCTTCTGTTGGTAGAGGGACGTGATGAAGAGGTCTGAGAAAGTGTTTGTTGCAAAAATGTAGCCAAAAGCGAATGATATATTTTTTTGGTTGTGTGGACGGTTGATAAGATCCTAGACAAGGTATCTAGCATTTCGTTGCGATTTTTGCTGCTCTCCGTAGCGATCAAAGAAGGCGATCTCCAAAAATGGCGCTGAGGATAAAAAAACCTCATAGCAATTTGCTGGTGCTGACAATAGCTGATGATATCTTCTGCGTAGGCACGGACTTGCTGGCTATTTGGGATAGTGCCTCATCTTCGATTATAGTTGATATCCAAAAACATATCCAAAGAGAGGGATTTCTCTTGCTGAAAGATATTGGTATAGAGTGTCTGATATTTGGCAGAAAGTTTCCAGTTGATATGCGAAGCGTTATCTCCGTCTTGATAGGTCCTTACATCGACTTTTTCGCTGCCAGGTCATTTCATGATATGCTGAAATACGCCAAATCGTTTGCCGGCCACAGGTTTGGTAAGCTTGATCGTAAACTTTTTTTGCATACAACTGAGCAAAATAATCTAAATATATACTCTCGATAAGGTATCGTTTGTTTTTTTTATTTATGCAATAGCGTACATTAGTCTTTCAAATTTTTGAGAATCTCAGCTTTGTCACTCCATGGTCTTTTGCCAAAATTGGTAAGCTGAACGGTTTCATGTCCTTTGCCCGCAAACATCAAGATATCTCCAGGTTGGGCGATGTCACAAGCAAACTTGATAGCTAGACTTCTCTCTGGGATGACAAAAAAATCTTTGCCTGATGTTTTGTGTTTGATATCCCTCGTCAATTGGGTGAGAATCTCAAATCTATTTTCGGTATCGGGATCATCGTCGGTGGCAATCAGAATATCACTATATTGGTCAGCAATCTCTCCCATAATAGGTCTTTTGGACTTGTCTCTACATCCAGGAGCGCCAAAGAGTGTGATCAATCTTCCACTACCTTTGTTGGCTTGTAAATAGCTTAATGTCTTTTGTAACGCGTCAGGAGTATGAGCAAAATCTACAAAATATGATGCACCGTTGTGATCTATACGTTCCATCCTTCCGGTAACTGTTGCAAACTGTTCTATCGTCTGGATAGCTTTGTGGATATCGACTCCCATTTGGAGCACAACACCCAAAGCAGCCAAGATATTGTATACATTAAATTCTCCTACCAGCTTAGTCGTGATCGTATACAGTTTGCCAAGATAGTTGAATGAAAAAGTGGTTCAGGTAAGTGAGGTCTGGATATTTTCAGCTTTGAGATTGGAGGAGGCAACGATACTATAACTGAGTTTTTTGTCGAAAGGCATTTCCTCAAACCACTGTCTACCTATCTTGTCATCAGCAGGAAATGCTGCATATTTGTTTTGCTTCTTGTTTTGGAGGACATAGGTAAAGAGCTTCTTTTTGGCTTTGGCATATTGCTCAAAAGTATTGTGAAAATCTAAGTGATCATGAGTGATATTGGTCAATACAGCAAAATCAAACGCCACTCCTTCAAATCTATACTGACTCAGTCCATGAGAAGAGACTTCCAAGACAGCGATTTTGCAGCCAGAGTCTTTGGCAGTAGCCAAGGTAGATTGCAAATCAAAGACATCCAAAGACGTCATCTTTTTGGTATTGACGAGGTCTTGTTTGCCGATCTTGATATTTGCAGTACTGATCATCAGTGTTTTGGCAACATGAGCATCCAAAATATCATGGATCAGATTGGCAGTAGTAGTTTTGCCATTGGTGCCGGTGATTCCAATCACAAAAAAGTTTTTGGAAGGAGCTCCATAAATAGCGTTGGCCAATTCTCCCATAAATCTTTTCCAGAGCTGGTAGAGGATACTATCTTTGAGAAAAACATAGAGTTTGTCATAAAAAAATATCTTTTTGATAAGTGATTTGAGCATTGAGCGTCTCATGAAAGATAAATGTACAAGAGAGAATATATGATTTTGTTCAATATTTACAACAAAAATTTTGTATACAAAAAAAGGGAGTAGATAACTCCCAATAGATTAGGCTCAGTTTTTTTTGTTGTGTCGACTATCGTGTGTTTTTTTACTTGTCATTGCGAGCGGTTGAGCGAAGCAATCTTGTAATTATTCTTTTAAACGCTCCGCTGGGGGTTACTTTTTCCCTTGATGGAAAAACTAACGAAAAA
>CAZECU010000043.1:0-7695 GCA_964510755.1 uncultured Candidatus Peribacteria bacterium
GGAAGTAAAGGATATACTACAATAATACTCAGAATGTGATTTTATGCAAATTTTGTTACTAGCCAAAATAGCTTTACTTTTATTGTAAAATATATAATGAACCACTATAAAATATATAATGAACCACTAAAAGAAGAATAAAAAAAAACAAAAAAAAGACTTGACATTACAATCAAAATATTTATAATATAAAAAATAAAAAAATAACAATAAAAAATAACAATAAAAACAACAAAAATGAAAAAATTAATTATGTTTGTAGCAATAGCTACGATGGTATTCACATCATGTGAATCAAAGAAGAGTGGAAAAAGAGTCGAAAACAAAGTCGAAAACACAATCGAAGAAATAGTCGAAGAAAAAAACAATTCTTTCCAAGATTTCAAAGAATTTGTTGAGAAAGGTATAATAGATAGTGCTTTTATCAGCAAATCAAACACAAGAAAATATTATGACTTTTATTTTCCTGAGTACAAAATCGATATTAAAATTCAGAAAGCAGTCCCTTTTGAATGTGTAGAAGATACAATGATTATTACTCAAAATTTCAAAGGAGAATATGTACTACAGTTTTGTAGTGATCAAAGTGATCAAAATTGGACTTCCGAACAAAAAACAATGATTTTAAATCTTCTTCTTTCAAAAAAACAGGAGAAAAAAGAATCAGAAAAAAAATAGTGAAATGGTTTTATTTTAAGGCTATTTCACTTACTGTATACAAAAGGTTAGGATTATTGTCCTGACCTTTTTTTGTTGTACTAAAAAACCCGCCTAGGCGGGTTTTTTACCCTGCAAGAGCGCAGGGATATGATAAGCATGGTTATGCTTCTAGTCTTTAAACTTTTCTTTGAGTCTCTTGATAGTTTCTTCTCTTTTTGCCAATCTTGCAAATTCTTTTTCTGCTGCTATTTCTTCTCTAGTTTTTTTGACTTTGAGTTCTTCTTCAGGTTCAGCTTTTGCTGTCTTGGAAGCTTTGTGCTTAGCCAATTTTTCTGCTTCTTCTGGATCTTGTTCTACTTTGACAGGGATATCTTTTTTGATTTCTTTGTAAAGGAAGGGAACAGCAAAACTACCTAGGGTAGTGATTTTTTTCTTGAGTTTGAGATAATGTGGCTCTATATCAGTACCATAGAGGGTATTTACTGCTGTAGCGATATCGTTTTCGTCTACTTTGGCATACAAAGTACCATCAGCATTTGCTTTTCTGGTAATGGTAATACCTCCGTCATTGTTGAGTTTGACAAAAAGATCTTCCAATCCTGTAGCTTTTTTTTGTCTGTCAGACTCGGCAGCTTTCATCTTTTGAGCAAACTTATTTTTGTTGTTTGCATCAGCAAGTACAGCTATATTTTTTGGCAATAAAACATTTCTAGCAAAGATAGGTTTGACTCTAACGATTTCAAATTTTTCTCCGAGATGTTTGTCGTTTTGCAAGAGGATAACTTCTATCGTCTTGTTCTCTAGTTTTCTTTTTGGCATTATTCTATGACTAAATAATTAAAAGGTATAGATAGTATATGTCTTTTGTAGGACAGCAAATTAAACAATTAACAAAAAATAGGTGGTTTAGTATATACGAATTCTCGGACCAATTTCAAATGAAAATAGTGACATTATTCCAAAGTTCACGTTGCGTTGTCTAGGATATCAGTAACTACACTTCCTGTTCCATCAATAATCACTTCTTTTATTTGGATTCCCGCTTTGAGAAATACGTCTTGAAGCATGCTTTTTACATTGTCTTGTGCTTTGTTCAAAAGAGTACCAGAGAGCGCTTGTTGCATAATCATCTCTTTGGCTTTTGCTCTGAGGGCATTTTCCATATCGATATCTTGTTGGGTAATGATACCAAGGGTGGTCGTTTTGGATACTCCTGTAAGGGTAACCTGAAATATTTCTGGAGCTCATAAAAGTATATTAACTGTTCCATCACGAGACACACGGATATCTCCGGTCGTTATATTGCTCAATACATATCATGCACTGACTTCTCAGCTTACATTGAGTATCATAGCATCTTTAAATAAGGCACTATTGATGAGAGCATCAGCCCCGATATTGGGAAGAAGCGCGGTTATGGCTTGTTCTCCTTCAATGGTCTGAGAAATAAGTTCTTTGGCTGTTTCTAGTTTGTCTAATTTGTGGAGTTCTATCATAATAGAGGCAGTAGTTTGTTTGATAACGGTAGATCATTTATATTGCAACCATACCCAAAAACTATATACACAAACTAGGACAATCAAAATGGCTACAAGGTAGGTCAATGAACGTCTCATGAAAATGAAATAATAAATAAAAAACGAAAGAGCTAGGTCAACACGATAGTATACGTATATATATGATGTATATCGTGAATTGTTTACACACTATAACGAATTTATTATGAAAAACAATTCAAAATATTTCCTCTGGATGATAATGACGATATGATTTTTGATCATGATAGGAGGATATTTCTTGGTCAAAAATGCTATTCATCAAAAACAGGTAGGTGCACAAATTTGTGCCGATAATATATGCTTCTCTGTACAAGTGGCTCGCACACCCAAAGAACAACAACAAGGACTTATGTATCGTACATCTATGGATCCAAAAGAGGGGATGCTGTTTGTCTTTGCACAGATGAATATCCATACCTTTCGAATGAAAAATACCATGATACCCTTAGATATACTATGGCTTGATGACCAGCGAAAAATAGTCCATATAGTGACAGCACAGCCATGTGATCAAGATCCTTGTTCTGTGTATATGCCAGAGCATATGTCCAAATATGTTGTAGAACTCAATGCGGGTAACGCAAAGACATATCATCTACAGACAGGTATGTATCTCCAACCCAAAAACATCCAAGATAGATAACCATTTCATAGATGCTAGAGCAAAATATTTTATCTCATAATGATGTATTGTGTTAGCCAAAAAACAAAGATTGACAGGCAAAGATGTTATATTTATCACCAGAAAAAGGCAGTATATCTGACAAGGGATTTTTGGATTTTTTTATATTCAGCAGTATCCGAGCATCCCAAACAATCAAATTTCTTGTCATATTACCATCAAATTGTCCAAAAGAGCAGTAGTGAGACATCTGTTTAAGAGGGCTATTATGCAGTATGTCCAAGACCATCAACTGATCAAGATGCCTTTGGCTACCTTATATTACAAATTTTTTGTGGTACTTTCCAAAGACCGTGTCTGAGAGATAGACAAAAAAATTGCAAATTTTTCCAAAAAAGATACAATTAAGTATATCCAAGAAGAATTTGAAAAAGCATGGAAAGGCATGACAAGCAAGATAGCATACAAAAAAAACAAATAGGTGTATTTTAGCTTTTGAATATTTCATATGACGTTTATCGGTAAAGTTATTAAAAGTGGTTCCCATTTTTTGCAGTCATTCAAGACAGATCATACCAAAAAATTATTGGAATTGGAACAATTGGACCAAAAAATGGCAGCACAACAAAAAAAAGAAAGAAATACTGATAGTATGCCGTTTGCATTGACCAATAGGACGTTTATCAAATTTTGGTGATTTGGTATACTCATCATTTTTGTCTGATTGTTCGTCTACAAATCATTAAATGTACTCTATCTTATCTTTATGGCATATATTATTTCTCTTGCTATGGAGGCAATTATCGATTTTTTACAACAAAAATTGCATTATAGAGGGATAGCAATTGCTATAGCATATGTAGGTATGTTAATCTTGTTGTTAGGAGCAATGGTGTTTATTATCCCATTTATACTCAATCAAGTCTCAGACATCATTACTATTTTTATCAACAATATCGCCAATTTCCAAGACGTACTGACTACCAAATCTATCGTAGGTATAGTCAAAGATACCCATTGGATACCATGAACGGTCCAAAAAGCATTGTTGGAATCATTTAGCGATCCCAATGTCGTAAGCAGTGTACAAAGTCAATTGCAACAAAATATCTCTCAAATGATAAATATGGGTACAACATATGCCAAAAATATCTGAAGTATGGCAGTCAATGCTGTAGGATCATTCGTAAGCTTTATTACCCAACTCTCTATTGTACTTACATTGTCGGTGTTATTTTCTATCCAAAAAGATGCCGTCATGAAGTTTATTGCTAGATTGGGTGGCGAAAAAAAATACAAATTTATCTATATGAAATTGGAAAGAATTTACAAAAAACTTGGTATCTGGTTCAAGTCACAAGGATTGCTTTGTGTGTTTATCGGAGTAACTATGTATGCTATGTTGTGGATTTTGGCGATATTTGGTATTGATTTACCCCAAAAATGATCGCTTGCCGCTATCGCAGCTATGACAGAATTCATTCCTTATATAGGTCCGATTATTTGATGAGTAGCTGCAGCATTAGTTGCTTTCGTCAATTATGGTATCTATGGAGCATTGATTGTAATGGGAGCGGTTTTGGTGATACAATGGTTAGAAAATAATGTATTTATTCCGTTGTTGATGAACAAAACCCTTGGAATCAATCCGGTAGTAATTTTCTTGAGTATGATTATCTGATGAATTATTCTAGGATTCGTTGGGGTGTTGTTAGCAGTACCTATTGCAGTAATTATTACCTTGATTTTGGAAAAGACATTGGAAGAATAGGATGGCTTCGTGTAATAGTATATTATGACCGTAAGTCTAATTACATTTAATTTATAAAAAAGGGGATGAAAAAGAAACTTTTGCTTGGATATTATACATTGCTAGGAAAATTAGCCCATGGATATCTTATCAAACATAATCCCAAAATTATAGGCATCAATGGTAGTGTAGGCAAAACTTCATGTCGTATGATCATTTATCAAACGCTACAAAAGTTTTTCCCCAACAAAAAAATATATACATCTCCCAAAAATTTCAATGGAGAACTTGGGATGTCTCTCTCTATTTTTCAGATAGAAAAACGGGAGCCAACGATGATGTGTTTTGTTCGTACATTATGGAAGATTTTCCAAAAGAGATATTTCTGATCTCAACCATATGATATTATCCTCTTAGAGTATGGAATCGACCGTCCTGGGGAGATGGATTTTCTTGTGAGTATAGCCAAACCACATATAGGAGTATTTACCGCTATCGACTCTGTACATTCGGAGCAATTTGGTGATCCTGGAGCAATCGCAAGAGAAGAAGTCAAAATGCTCAAAAATACTCTGGAAATAGGGTTTCTCAATGCAAATGATCCTTATGCACTACAGCTCAAAGACAACCTACATATAGACTATCTGACCTATCAAACAGAAGGTAATGATATCACCGCAGATATTATATTCAAAGAAGAAAAGTTTCATCTCGCTGATTTTGCTTGAGGAATAGGCGTCCATGTTAATCTCTTTATCAAAGACAAAAAATATCCCATCAGTACCAATATCTTGGGCAAAGCAAATTATGGATATATAGGAGTAGGATTGGCCATTGCCAATATATTGGATTATGCAGATGCAAAAAAAGGATGAACAAAAGCAAATCCTGTGTTGGCACAGGGGAGTCATACAGATATGGTTCTTCCATATACACTCCAGCCCGGTAGATTGTCCGTGTTTCGTGGGAGAGAAAATAGTGTCATCATAGATTCTACCTACAACGCATCTCCTTTGAGTGTCAGGAAAATTATCAATACAGCATTCACTATTAGAGCGCAATTATTTCCTCAGAGGAAAATGATATTAGTATTGTGAGATATGAGAGAGCTTGGAGATCTTACAGAAAGAGAGCATAGAATGATTGCCTGATATGTATCACAAGTAGCAGATCATGTGATTTTGGTCGGTAAATATATGACAGACTATTTGGCAGATGAATTGACCAAGATAGGATACGACGCTACCAAGATAGACAAATTTTATGATGCTCATATCGCAGGCAAACATATCCAAAAAATGCTCAAAGAATCTGGTGATGAGTGTCTTGTAGTATGCAAATGAAGTCAAAACACTATTTACTTAGAAGAAGCAGTCAAACATATTCTTCTCAATCCTGAAGATCAACAGTATCTGACCAGACAATCAGATCGATGGATACATACCAAGAAAAAATATTTTAAGTAAATATTGAGTGGTGGTATTTTAGCTTGTTATGAGAGAATAATGGGGAACATATATAAACAGTGTCAATCGTGTGGGATGCCAATGAAGCAAGATAAAAACGGCGGCGGCTGAGAAAAAGATGGTACATTAAGTACAATGTACTGTAGTTCGTGCTATCAAGATGGAAAATTTACTAAACCGAATCTATCAGTAAAAGATATGCAATCCTTAGTAGATACCGTTTTAAAAAATGAAATGAAACGATGGAAACTATTTAGGTGGCTGGCTGTGCAACAAATTCCAAAACTTGAAAGATGGAAAATAAAATAATTTTACTCTTCTTCTTCCTCAGTTCCTGAGGAATTTTTTAATAATGGCATGAAACGGAAATATTCGAGAAGTTGGAGTCCGGTAAATCTTCCGACAGCGATATTAAGAAGAAAAATCAGAATCAATATTTCTGGAAAAGCCACAAGAAAATGTTTGAGCCCTGTCCGATAAAAGAGTCCATAAACAGCAAAAGAAACAGCGAGAAATTCTACAAAAGCTACCCATCGCCCTGCACTAAAGAGTTTAAATCATTCATTAAATACCTTATCACTCACCAAGATAATAAACACAACAGGGAAGATAATATAGGCATTGCTAAACAGAGTTATATCGATCCAATGCAACCCCAAAACAGTATTGAGCCCAAAGAGTAGTAGGAGAATAAAAAAATACAAAATAATCAGCAAAGCACTTTTGGCATTGTGGAGGAGATACATTCTTTTGGTAAAAAGTCTCATCAATAGTTTGGTAATCAATCCTATAGTAAGCAGCGTCAACCCAAAAGGCACTCAAAGAATAGACATAGAGACAGCAAACAGGAGAGGACTATAGATGCCAAAGACAGAAAATCATATCATCTGTCTAAAGATATTGATGACCAATGCTCACAAAGAGAGCACCAAAAACATCGTGATAAGCTCTATAGGAAAGCCATTGTAAATCAAACGGTCAATGAGATAAGAGACAGGCAGATATTTTGGTGTCTCTTGAAATGATAATGAAAACGGTATAATATATGCCTCAGTATTGGTTATCTCATTAAGGGAGAGCGCAGAGAAGAAATTGAGCAATTTGTCATCAGAAAGAGTATAAATTTTGCTAATATCGAGTGGCTTGATGTATTTGGCAAGTGTCCTTTTGAGATAAAATTTGTTACTATTGGTGATGAGGTAAATAGTTTTGTTGTGAAGTTGTAAGTTGTTGCTAGACTGTATTTTGCCTAAAAGCTGCAAGAGTACGTCAAAATTGCTAGTATTTATGATAAGCATAGAGGATTGCTGGATGTCAACGAGATTGGTCATGATTTTGGTGAGCATCTCTTCTTCGGTAAACGTTTTGTTTTCGGAAAGAAATATCTCTTTGAGGAGAGTTTTTTGTTTGTCAAAATTTTGCTGAAATCCAAGGTCAAATTCTGATCACACTTCACCTATATATAGGACAGTATTTTTGTATTTGACTCACGCTGTGGGTGATGCACAAATATTTTTGCCTTCACAAGCAGTATCGCTAAATTGAGCAGAGGAAATATTGCAGAGCAATAAAGCCACACCGACAGCAAAAAGAGAGACAATGAGTTTTTTCATAAGAAAAATACAGACAAATAAATCT
>CAZECU010000044.1:0-7180 GCA_964510755.1 uncultured Candidatus Peribacteria bacterium
TGGTGTCATAATAATGATTGTACATCTGCAAAAATACTCGTTGTGTCCATGTGAAATATTTTGGGTCAGCAGTATTTACTGATCTACTTCGATCGTATGTCGTTCCAAAGTTTTCTAACTGACTGACAAATTTTGCGATGTTTTGTTTGGAGACATCTTGTGGTTTCATTTTGTGCTCGATGGCATATTGTTCAGTTCCTACTCCAAATGTATCAAAACCCATCGGATGTAAAACATTGAATCCTTGAAGCATTTTTTTTCTGGCCAATACGTCGGTAGCGATATATCCCTTGGGATGTCCTACATGCAACGCGGAACCAGACGGATACGGAAACATATCCAGAATATAAAATTTTGGTTTAGATATATCTTCCTTGACCTTATACAAGTCCGTTTCTTTCCATTTTTTTTGTCGTTTTTGACTAATCTCTTTGAGGTCCATAAACTATCTATCTCTTAGTAAGTAAATATCTGAGTCTTCATACTATACAAAACTTCTGAGCTTTCAACAAAAAATCACACGCAAACAATGAGAACATATTTTGTAAAACATAGACATATTATGAAGACAAATTTTGCGATATTTGGTTTGCAAATACTGCTTTTCTCAGGAGAATGTTAAAATTAGTGAGGAGAGATCTGACATGCACTAAGGTGATCTGCATCTGGTGAGCAATTTCTATGTCGGTACGTGGAGTAGCATCGGGATATATTCCATATTTCATACGCACAGCTTTTTGTTGTTCTTCATCCAACGACAAAACAAGAGTAGATAAGATGTTGATATCTTGTGCATAGTGTATCATATAAGATGGTGCATTATTAAGTATGTTGATGATATTATCACGAGAAATATGTAGTTTTTGTCCAATTTCATATTCTGTATGTTTGTGGGTATATGGGGATATACCATATTTCATCTGGACAATAGAAACTCGTTGAGCTTTGGCAGAAGGAGGAAGATAGTCTTTTGTACGTTTGGTTTTTGTACGTTTAGGTTCTGTATGTTTAGGTGGTGTATGTTTAGGTTCTGTACGTCTTTTCATTGCCAAGATAGCTTGATTAATTTTGTATCTGACGGTAGTGATGGGGAGGTCAAATTTTTCTGCAATTTCACTCTCTGTGTACTCGTGGGTATAGGGGGTAATGCCGTATCTCATTTTGAGCATGGTTTGTGCATCAGAGTGTAGTGTGGTTAATAACTGATGTGCAGTATAAGCATTGGCTTCTTGTTGTATGTTAGTTTCTATATTGTTTTCATCTCCCAAACTAAAGTTGTCTATCAGGGTATGAGTATCACTATCATCTGTATAATTGTCCAATAAGGTGAGAGAAGTGTTAGACAAAATTTGGAGATCTTGCACCTCATCTATCTTCCAGTCCAATGCTAGGGCAAGTTCTTCTTGGGTAGGGAGCCTACCAAGTTGTTGTTCCAACTTACTGGTATGTTTTTTGAGTTTGTTGATTGCTCATAGTTTATTGTGTGGTGTTTTGATGGTTTTGGCTTGATCAGAGATAGCAGACTGTATACCTTGTTTGATCCATCGAACTGCATACGAAATAAATCTAAATCATTTAGTATGATCAAATCTTCTCGCTGCTTTTTTGAGTCCAATACTACCTTCATTGATAAGATCAGCAAGAGGCACTCAGTAATCTTGAAATTGTTTGGCAACCGAGACGACAAATCTCATATTTTTGTTGCAAAGTTCTTCTACAGCTTGTTCATCACCTTGTTTGATTTTTTCGCATAGAGCAAATTCTTCTTCTGCCGTGAGGAGAGAATATTTAGTGATATCAGACAAAAATATATCCAACTGGTCAGTGGAACGATTGGTAAATCTGGGAGCAATATGCACAACTTGTTTCATACGGTATCACATCATTATCTGACTAAAGGTATTTGTTTTTTAGTGCATTGCATACAGGAGAATGTTTCATGATTTTGAGAGATCTTTGGATTTTTTTTCTTATACCTTCTGAGGTCATATCATATTTTTCAGCAATCTCTGAGATCGTATATCCATGTTCATATGGATTCAAACCATAGTACATTTTGAGGATATCTTCCATAGAGGAATCTGAGAGTAGAGAAAATAGTTCATGCACAATATATTGCTGATGTTGGAGAGAAATGTCAGTTTCAATATTACTTTCTTGGTCAGGAGCTTTAAAGTTTTCTGATAATGCATTTTGATCTTCGTAACTCGTAGGACCATCCAAAAATACAGTAGTAATATTATTGAGATCAATAAGTTTAGAGATATTTTTATCTATGTTTTGCTTTTGCATTTCTATCGTAAGCTCTTCTTGAGTTGGTGTCCTTTGGAGTACTTGTTCGAGTTCAGAAGTGATCCTTTTGAGTTTTTGAATTCAGGTATGTTTGTTGAGAGGAAGTCTAACCATTCTAGAATATTCTGCAATGCTTGAGGTAATGGACTGTCTGATCCATCGGACAGCAAACGAGATAAACTTAAATCCTCTAGTAGCATCAAATCTTTCCGCAGCTTTTGTGAGTCCAATATTACCTTCGTTGATAAGATCTTGAAGAGATAATCATTGATTTTGATACTGTTTGGCAACGGAGACGACAAATCTTAGATTACAGTTTACCAATTTTTCTATAGCATTTGCTTTGGTTAGAGCATCAGCGTTAGGATCTTTAATAATCGTACCCAGTTTCACTTCCTGTTCGATAGAGAGTCTTTCATATTTAGATATCTCAGTGAGATAATGCTGAATAGATGGCTCACGAGGGGTGATACTTTTGCTAATATGTAGCTGTCTCATAGGCATGTTCAGTTGATTAAACGATAAATTATTGACAATAACATAACTATTAGATATAAAATGTCAATACAAAATAAAGATAATACAAAGATATATTGTATTTGAGAGGGATTTAGTATTGAAAAACTGGACTTAAACGCTAAACGTGAAGAAGACAAAAGCTGTAAATGCTCAATTTTCTGGGTAGTTGACCAAAATTGTTCTGACGTTTTATTATCTTACATATGGTGTTGTGGCTAAAAGAAGAAAGAAAAAAAACATTGTACTCAACAAATTTAGACTTGGTATAAGTTTGACAGTATTGTGATCATTGTTTTTCTTTTCTTTGTATTTTGCAGAATGATCTCCTGTCCTCATGTTTCTCAAAACCTATGCAAGTGTAGCATTTGGAGAAGTGGGACTGTATGTATTTTTTGCACTGTGTGTAGTCGTAGGAGCGCTGATTATGGCCAAATGATATCTGATGAAACTCTTCATTAGACAATTTATGGTGATGATGGTGATAATCTCTGCAGTGATCAACTTCCCTATGATTGACTGAGATGTAGGCAAGTATGAAAGTTTCTGAGGATATATTTCTTGGCCAGTCATCGCATTGTTACAAGTGATGTTTGGACAAAAAGCCATAGCTACCAAATCATTTATTATTATTTTGCTGATTCTTTCGATTGTGTGGATTCTTTATTCGCTCAATTTTTCCTTCCCAAAGATTAGCCTCAAATCCGAAGACAAACCCAAACAATCTGCCAAACAAAAAAGCTCAAGATATACCCAAGAAGAGGAAGAAGAAGAGAAAGAAGTCGTCAAGAAACCAGAGTTTTGACAGCCAGTTTCTCGTTCGTTGATCAAATCACTCATCAAAGAAAAACTAGAAACCAAGATCGCCGAAAAAGAGCAACTAAGAGAAAAAAAAATCAGACCTACCATCAATTTTTCTTGAGAAAAACCTACGTTTAGTACGACAGCACTCGAGAGTAATGCAGATCAGCCAGTGACGATAGATGAAACATTTTTGATGGAAAAAGCCAAAGCATTACAAAATAAATTGCTAGAATTCAATGTCCCTATTATGATAGAATGATTTGATATCTGACCGTCTATCGTGCAGATTAGAATCAAACCAGATGAAGGGATCAGGCTTGCGACCATAGAAAGTCTCTCCAATGATATTTCTCTCTCTCTCAAATCCAAATCGGTAAGGATCGTTGCTCCTATTCCAGGTACGGATTGTGTAGGTATACAATTGCCAAATCCTAAGCCCGTTATGGTGCGTTTGGGTGATGTGCTTGGATCATCAGAATTTACCAATGATATGAAAAAATCTGACAACAACCTCTCGTTGGGAAAAGCTATTGATGGATCGATTATCATCAAAACCCTAGAGTCTATGCCGCATTTGTTGGTGGCGTGAGCAACAGGGTCAGGAAAATCTGTAGGAGTAAATGATTTTATTCTTTCACTCATGTACCAAAATACACCATCTGAACTCAAATTTCTTATGGTTGATCCGAAACAGGTAGAATTAGAATTGTACGAATGATTGCCGTATCTGCTTGCACCAATTGTATTTGAGCCAGACAAAGCGCTCAAACTTTTGAAATGGACGGAACAAGAGATGGAAAGAAGATATGGAATCCTCAAAGAACAAAGAGTCAAAAATATCGATGAATATAATCAGAAAATATCTTGAGAAAAAATGTTTCGTATTGTATTTGTGGTAGATGAATTGGCATCTATGATGTTGTCCAAAGCCAAGAGAGATGTAGAAAATTGTATCACTCACATTTCTGCCAAAGCTCGTGCGGTAGGTATTCATCTGATTATCGCTACCCAAAGGCCATCAGTCGATGTTATTACTGGACTTATCAAAGCAAATATTCCGACAAGAATCGCGTTTGGAACAGTTTCAGAAATCGATAGTAGAACTATCATCGGTAGAAAAGGAGCAGAAACGTTACTCGGTAAGTGAGATATGTTGTACATGGATCCATCGACAAAATCACCGATAAGAATACAGGCGCCATTTCTTTCCACGGAAGAAATAGAAAAAGTTGTCCTCACCCTCAAAACCAAATATATGGGAGGACTTACGGAAGACGATATCTACAACCAAGAGATTATTAGTTTACTAGAAAACAAACTCGAAGCAGGAGACCAGCTATTTTCCAACAACGGAAACGATGATGATGAACTCGTAGAAAAAGCGATTCAAGTGATTTCACAGACAAGAAAAGCTTCAGCTACCTTGTTGCAAAGAAAACTTGGTGTAGGATTTGCTCGTGCTGCAAGGATTATGGACGTTTTGGAAGAAAAATGAGTAATCGGACCACAAGATGGAGCCAAACCAAGAGATATATTTATTTAATATTACACCATACAATTAGTCCCTATTGCTCCTCTTGTAGAGGAGTTTTTTTTGTTTGCTACTTCTTTGCACCCGGGTGCAAAAGTACTTTCGCTACCTCACCTATTTTTTGTTGTCCTCCTTTTTAAAGGAGGAGGTACCCTTTAGGGTGGAGGATTTGAGTGATGGACACGAAATTCTTTTCTATTCAAATCCCTCTCCCCTTCGGGTTTCTCCCTTCGCGAAGGGAGACAAAAAAACAAAAAGGGAAACAAAAATTATTTTGTGCTGTAACCGCCTTTGGCATTGTAGTAATATTTGTCCTCCTTTTTTTCTAAAGGAGGGGGACCACAAAGTGGTGGAGGATTTTCAAAAATATTGGTCGGGGGTTTGGGGCGAGATAAGCCCCAAGTAGAAGTAGAGATATAATTATAAGATTGCTTCGCTAACCAGCTCGCAATGACGACTACCTACAAAAAAGGGGTAATTAAGTCAAATTTTCACCCACAGATTTCCATCACATTTGGCAGGTGATAGCCGAGAGAGATCACGTACTACAAATATATCACAAAATCACAAAATAGCAAGTAAATCTGGTCGTAAAAAGCCAGATTTTTTGGCATTTTTGCTAGAGCGGGTATAATTGATATGAAACAACAAACCCCAACAAACATATTTATACCTTTATGATTAATGATGAAAAAACTATTTGCTCAAGCACCATTTGCATACAAAAATCGCGTAGGTGTCTTCAAATGAATCTTACTCTTTGCACTCGGAATGTGATGTGTGATTTTTGGCGTAAGAGCATTTGTGATAGAACCGGTCACGCCCAACGCGATCATGTATATTAGAAACATTTTCTTGACGCAAGATGGAACCAATACTGCGGCTACAGGCGTCTCATTAGACGGAACTGCAGGAAATGGACGATTCAAAACGAGTGTAACGATAGACGCACTCAGAAATGTTGCCTGTGTAGGTACCAACCAAGACGGTACGCTGACTACAGGAAACTGTTTGTCGTATACGGGAATAGATCAAAAACGATGTTCCCTCCAAAACGGAATCATTACTTGTGATGAAAATATGCCATTAGGAATTACCGGAGCTAGGTGAGCGACCGGAGCACAAGGTCCACAAGGAATCCAAGGAATCCAGTGAATCCAAGGTATAGCATGACCAAGAGGAGCAACCGGAGCCAATGGAACAAACGGTACAAATTGAGCAACCGGAGCAACAGGAGCTGCAGGTACGACCTGAGCGAGATGAGTAACGGGCGCAGATTTTACCATGATGGAATGTAGTGCATGAGAAGGATTGTTGTATAGTGGCGGTGAATGGAAATGTAGCAAACGAGGATTTGGAGCAGACAATTATTTCCCTACACGATTATCATTCAACAGTGGATCCAAAATACTTACCCTCAATGTTAGTGGATACGGAATTATTACCGGATTTATAGATTTTCCAAGTTTGCCTAGCGGATGTGCAAGTGGCGATGTGATCAAAAAATGAGAAAATACTTGGATCTGTGGAAATGTAATCGGAGCAACATGAGCAACAGGAGATGTTGGTCCAAGATGAGCAACAGGAGATGTTGGTCCAAGATGAGCTACATGAGCCAATGGCTTGAATGGTAGCGATGGAATCCAATGACCAAAGTGAGCAACAGGAGATGTTGGTCCAAGATGAGCTACGTGAGACATGTGACCAAAGTGAGCAACGTGAGCCAATGGCTTGAATGGTAGTGATGGAACAAATGGATCTACAGGATTTGCGGTAGTAGTAGATACACAATTGACCGGATCTGAATATACGAACGGACAATGTACGGATAGTTCATGAAATGTAGTCACCTTTTATAGTGATATCAACAACAACGGATCATATGATGCTGGAGTAGATAGTGAATTAACATCTATCATTATTTGTTCAGCATGATGAGTAGGTCCACAGTGACCACAATGAGCTACGGGAGATCAATGACCAATGTGACCACAATGAGCAACGTGAGCAGACGGAATGGATGGAGCAGTAGGACCA
>CAZECU010000045.1:0-1745 GCA_964510755.1 uncultured Candidatus Peribacteria bacterium
TTCTTCGCTGATCATATCGGTTACGATGTCATCTAGGAGATCAGCATATTCTGGTAATATCGATGATAAATATTCGTCAATTGCTGCAGTATTTTTTTCGTTTTCTTCCAAAAATCTCATATCTTCATCTTGTAATGCATATTCTACCGATTCTAAGACTTCATCTAAGATAGTATCATAGACATCATCTTTGCTTATCTCAGGATTGATTTTTTGGAGTTGGTTGTAGACGTATTGGGTAGCTTGTTTGATGTTGGTGATTTTTTCCATAAGAGACGATATTAAAATATTAAAAGAGTGTGAAATGGTAGTAGTGTGTATTGTTTTTATGCTGCTATGTTTATGGGTTTTTGGAATATTTTTGTGTCGTTGCTAGCATTTTTTTCTGCTTGTATAAATGGATTTACTCGAGCGTTGGCTCTTTCTTGCGCATATGCTGCGCCATAATAATTGATTCTATTTTTGATGGCAGTGACTTTTTGCTCTTCGTCCGGTGATAATAGACCTGCGTTTTTGTTTTCTAATACTTCGTTGATTGCTGTTCTTCATTTGTTGAATGCTTCATGGAACTGTTGAGGATTCATTTGCAATCATATGTTTTTGCCTATGTTGCGAACTGCAGTATTGAGTTTGATATCGGTATAACGACCAAATCTTTCTTTGTGAAATCATAGCACGAAATTCATGCCCTTGGTATGATCTTTGTCTATTAGGTTTATTTTTTTGATCAAAGTATCTATAGTCTTTCTTCTTCTGATTGCGCTTATTGAATTGAATCCTTCTGGTTTGTTCAATAATCCTTCTTTTTGTTTGTATCTTATCAATCTAATAGGTAATTTTTTTAGGTCTTTTTCTGAAAAATTTTGAAAATTTTTGCTTATATCTGCAAAAAAATTGTTTCTTGCTTGTTGGTATGATTCTTTTTCTGCTTTGAGTTGTTTTTGTATGTCAGCTAATTCGTTTTGTAATTTTTGCTTGTCTGCATCGTTTGCCTTTTGTATTTCTTGTATTTTGTTAGCATACTTATCTATCGTTTGTTTAAGTCTTGTTTTGTGTTGTTTGACTATTGTTTCTGTATTTTTTTCTGTATTTTCTGGTGTGTCATTGAGCATGTTTTTTAGATCTTCCATTTTCATAGTTTTTTCTTGATTAGCTTGTTGTGTTGTTTTAGTCATTTCTTCTTTGTGGTCCTGTGCTTGTTCAGCTTGTATATTTTTTTGTTCTTCTGCCTTTTGTTCGGTATCCAATTTTTCCAAATCTGCATATTGTACTGCTAATTGAGCTAATTCAGCAGCATTTTTTGTAGGATCTTTTGCCAAGTCCATAATCTTTTCCATAATCTCTTTTTGTTGCTCTTCTATCGGTTTTTCGTTTGTGTTTTCATTGAAGTTCTTACCAGATGTTGTCTTGTTGTCCATGATGAATATGTAGATAATTAAAATTTTCTTTTACTCTATAATAGTACTCACAAAATTCTGCTTTGTCAAAAAAAATCCGCTATCCGCTATTTATCTCTTGCTTTTTTTGTAAAAGTATTTGTAGTATGTCTTTTTTAGGAAAATTCTTTACTCATCTGCTTTTTTCTATAACTATTGGCAAATCTATGTGCTTCATTTCTAGCTAGCAACAAAATTTTGTCTGCTTGGTCGTAGACCATATCCTGGCTATGGATTTTAAGGTTGCTGTCTAAGGTGTAAATAGTCTCTGTTATACGTTTACTTGGTTTTACAAATCCTCCATCCGCA
>CAZECU010000045.1:1845-7174 GCA_964510755.1 uncultured Candidatus Peribacteria bacterium
AGGAGGTCATTAGTTTTTTTGTTTTTCAAATATTCGATTTGGTTCTTGCTTCGCCTTTTCCCAAAGAAATAATATCTATCTGACTGAGGATTTTTTTTCGTTTTGGATCCTTGCACAATTTTTTTACTACGCCCAATTGGCCTTTCCCTCCATCAATGATTAAACAAGATGGTAGCTGATCATCACTGATGATTTCAGAAGATGATAAAATATCTTTGAATCTGCGTTCGAGTAATTCTTGTAATGCTTCATAGTCATCAGATTGTTTTGCTTGGATTTTGTATCTACGATATCATTTTTTGTAGGGGAGTCCTGTCATCAGACAAGAAAGTCCTCCGCTAGTCCGTCATCCACTAAGATGGGAAATATCTATACATTCGATGTGATAGGGAATGTGTTGTAAATTGTATCTTTTTTGTATGTTTAGCAACATATCATGTATCAAATTATTTTCTTCAAACGAACTATTGATAATATATGACTGCATGAGCGAGTTTGCCAATTCACGGATATTTTTTTCTACTGATTTTTTGAGTGTTTTGATCGTAGAACATATGTCTCATTGTTTGTCTGTTTTCGTGTAGAGTGTGCCAAATTCTCTTTGGAGATCTGAGAATATTTCATCGTAGTCTTTTTCTGTTTGGTGCTCTTTGTGACGGATGATATCGATTAGTTTGCCTTCGTAAAAATATAAGATGATGGAAATTCGTCGCTTGCCAACTGCCTTGGTCTGGATGATATATCATGAGCTTGTCTCTGGCAAAACTACCGTTTGTTGTTGTGTCAGATTGTCAATCTCTTGCAAAATATCTCTGAGTATGGTAGCTCGTTCAAAATTTTGCTCTTGGATGGCTGTTTGGATTTGCTGCTTGATCTCTTCTTTGATAGGATGGGTGTTGCCTTTAAAAAACGAGCTTATTGCTTGTGTGATCATATGATAGTCTTCTTGTGCTTTGATTTTGATCGTGGCTGATGTGGTTTCTCCTTTGGATGGTTGTTGTGTAGGTATTGTGCCGTTTTTTAAAACACATCGACCTTTACACATACCAAAATAATAATCAGAACAGATTTTGCTTTGTTTGAATTGCGCGGGTTTGCATCCTCTAAATTGGAGTATCTGTCTGAGATATTGCAAAAATTTTTTGAGATGCTGGGTGTTGTGTTTGGGTCAGATATATGTTGCTCCATCATTGATTTTTTTTCTGGTAGTGATGATCTGAGGAAATGTTTCTTTGGTGATTTTGATGTAGATATAGCTATTGTCCGCTTTGAGGAGATTGTTGAAATAAGGTTGATGTTTTTTGATCATATTGTCTTCTAGGTAGAGTGCTTCGCTTTCGTTTTTGACAATATGAAAATCCAACGTGCTTGCTTGGGCTAGCATTTCTTGTTTTCGTAGAGAACCAGGTGCAAAGTATTGTTGGAGTCTTTTTTGGAGATTTTTGGCTTTGCCAATATACAAGATTTTGTCGGTAGCATCTTTGAAGACATATACTCCTGGTTTGCTGGGTGTGGTTTTTGTGATAGATGAAGTAAGCATATCTATGATGTAGTGTTTTGCTGCAAAAATGGAAGATTATCTTTTGCAAAACAAAAAACCTGACCAAGAGCCAGACTTTTTGTATATATATATGAGTATACGTATATATTATTATTTCTTTGTTTTGACAAGTTCGTATACACCTTTTTCTACTCTCTTGAAAAGATCTTTGTATTTTTGAAGATTGAGCATAACAGTGTTTGGACTTACCATTTTTTCTTTGAGCATTTCTTTGCAAAGCTCTTTGACATTCATTGCTCTGTCATTTTTTTCGAATATTCTCACAAGAATTTCTTTGACCATACCACCTTCATATCCTCGTTCTTTGAGTCCATAGATTCCTAGTCCAAGATTGACAAACAAATCATTGTTTTTGACTAATTCATTGTGTACTGTATTTATCTTTACGTTTTTTGCTGGGAATCGTTCCATGATCTTGGATGGAAGTTCTTGGTAATGAATAGGTTTGTTGATTCTTCTCATAGTGTAAAGAATCTTGAGCTTGATAGTCTTTGGATTAACATCAGCAAAGGTAGGCAGTCCTATTTTTCCGTCGAATACGTTGATCTCTCTGATAGAATCAAAGAAGTTTACGTAGAATAAATCGTTTTTCATATAATGAACATCTTTGTAGTCTTTTGCAAAGTTTTCTTTCATCCATCCGATGAATTCGTACAAATCTTGGCTCTTGTTTCTTTTTTCGAAGTAGGCACTGATAGTAAGTACCATCTTAGTCAAAAGATCTTCGTATAATGGTTCTAAGTAGAATGCTTTGTTGAGATATTTATTTCTCTTGAGATAGGTAACATCAAAGTCTGATACAAGAATAAGTTTGAGTTCTTGTTTGGAAAACTTGAAGATGTTTTTGTTTACTAACTTAGAGATTAAGACATCTTCACACAACAATCCTCCGTGGACATCAAGTACTTTTTTTGCTTCTTGAAGTACATCCATGTATGTTTCGTTGCCGACAATCAATCTTCTAAATCTCATCAATGCTTGTGTTTCGATTTGTCTAATTCTTTCTCTCGTCAAAGAATACTCTTTTCCAATTCTTTGGAGTGGAGTCTCTTTGGATCCGTCGAGTCCAAATTTTTTCATAAGAACGAGTCTTTCCTTTGGTTTACAATATATCAAAATATCTTTGAGATTCGTCTTTTCGATATCTACTTTAAGTTTTTTGTCATCCATTTTTACGTTGAAGTTCATAGCAATAGATTGTAATTATGTAAAACAAATACATATGCTGTATATTTACTTATGTAGTGATAAGAATTTGCGTTCTAATGTCAAGAGATTGTTCGGGTAAATATATTTATCTTTTTTGTATCTGTGGGGGTTATATTTACACATTAAATTTGAAAATAATACAGTCACCATCTTGTACAACATATTCTTTGCCCTCTAGTTTTACTAATCATTTTTCTTTGGCTTTTGCCCACGACCCATACTGGAGAAGATCATCATATTTTACAACTTCTGCTTTGATAAATCCCTTTTCAAAATCAGTATGAATAGCTCCAGCAGCTTGTGGAGCTGTTGACCCAATAGGAATGGTCCATGATTTTGTTTCTTTTTCTCCGGTAGTAAAATAATACATCAGTCCCACCTTTTCAAAACTTAGTTTGATCAAATCGTTGAGAGTAGGAATATGTGCTACTTTGTCTATACTTACTAATTCTCTGATAAATTCATCCTTTTCTGTATCATCCATATCCATCATTTCTGATTCCAATTTTGCACAAACTATCGCTACAGGACTTTGTAGTTTTTCCATAAATTCTTGGGCTATGGTGTGAGCAAAAGGAATGTCGTCCTGTCCTATATTGATCGCGTAGACAATCGGTTTCGTTGTCAAAAAGTTGTATGCTTTGATGAGTTTTTCTTCGTCTTTGGTCAGTTTGTTTTTGATGTTATGGGCAATTTTTCCCTGAATCAGCGCTTGTTGTATTTCCATTAATATTTCCACTATTTTGAGTTCATCTTTGTTTCCTGATGTTTTAGCTCTCTTGGCGAGATTGGGAAGATTTCTTTCGATGATTTCTAAGTCTGCAAAAATGAGTTCGGTATTGATAATTTCGACATCTCTCATTACATCTACTCATCCTTCTACATGGACAACATCAGTATTTTTAAAATATCTGAGTACCTGCACGATAGCATCACATTCTCTGATATTGGACAAAAATTTGTTTCCTAGTCCCTCTCCTTTGCTTGCTCATTTCACAAGACCGGCAATATCTACAAATTCTATACTGGAATATACTTTTTTTTTGGATTGAGACATCTCTGCCAGCTTATCAACTCTAGGATCTTTGACATCGACGATACCTATATTTGGATCAATGGTACAAAAAGGAAAGTTTTCTGCGGGAGCAGCGTATGATTTGGTCAATGCATTGAATAGCGTGGATTTTCCTACGTTTGGTAGTCAGACGATTCCGATTTTCATTTTCAAATTAATTAAACAATTAAATAATTACGAATTATGAATTGAGGATTGTTTGTGTTTAGGTATTTGAGTTTGGATTACAAATTGTATTTTTTGTATTACTTCTTTTGTTGATCTTCTTTTTTCAAGTGATTATCCATTTACCTCTTCCATCCAACTCAATTGCTATATTCTTAAATTTTTTGAATAATTCCTGGACCTCTTCTTGAGTGAAAAAACTATGAGGTAATCATTTTTCTGGTCATGATAATGGTGAATATGTTCCTGGAGCTATTTCTTGCTTATCTGCAAAAGTGTTTCGATGGTTGCTACTTTCATAATTCGGCAGTGTAATAAATATTTTTCCTTCATCTACTAATACTTCATAGATTTTATCGATAAGCTTTTGCACTTCTTCTTTTCCTCCGTGGTGAATTGTCTGAATAGATATAATTCATCAGAATTTATTTTGTTCTATATCTAGATTATACATGTCTGCACAAAAGATATCTCATTCATTTCCTATCACTGCTTTAGTCATTTCCACTGCTGTTTCACTTGAGTCTGTCCCTGTGATATTGAATCATAAGCTTTTTAGATATACCAAATATTTTCCATTTCCACATCCGATATCCAGCACATTTTTCTTTTTGAATTCTGTTTTTTCTATGAATTCTATAAATTGAGGAATTAATCATCATTTGAGTGTTGCTCGTGCTTCTCCTCAATCTTGATAGTTTTTATATATTTTATCCCAGATAGTCATCTTATATCTTTACTATGTAAATTTCTTTACTTTCTTTTCTGGTGGAGTTGGGTTTGAGGGTTTTGATGTGTTTACCTCCAAACAAATCTTTCATTTCTTTGATGAACTCTTCAAAGCCCGGACCCATAAAAAGTTTGAGGACAAATTTGCCTTCTGGTTTGAGTCTGGTTTTGATGAGTGGTTTGACATATTCTAGTAGTTCAAACAGTCTCATAGCGTCTACATCCTTGAGTCCTATCGTGTTGGGTGCCATATCTGATTGGATTAAATCAATTTTTTCTATGTTGTTTTCGTCCAAAATATTTTGAATAGCTACCGTGTCGGTAATGTCTGCTTTGTATGCTTTGACTCCAGGGATATTTATGTTGACGTCTTGGATATCTACACCTACTATTTTGAGTCCTGATATATTATTTTTTTTGGCTTGAGATGCGGCATATTGCATCCAACTTCCTGGAGCACAGCCTATATCCAAGATGGTTTTTGTATGTTTGTCAAAAAGATGAAATTTGTTTTGAAGCTCTTCTAGTTTGAATGCACTTCTTGCTTTGTATCATTCTTTTTTGGCTTGTTTGAAATAATGATCTTGAAA
>CAZECU010000046.1:0-7154 GCA_964510755.1 uncultured Candidatus Peribacteria bacterium
TCGTGCAACCGCCCTTGGTAGTATAGTTTATATCTTTGTGATACTAAAATATATGGTTAGTTTTTGATAGGTGCTTGTTTTATATTAGAAATTTCTAAAAATATCTTGGAGTTTTTTTCTTTCGTGTTCTTCTTCTTCTCTCAATTTAATGATTTTTTCTACTTTTATCAACTCCTGTGATGCCAAGAAAATAAACTTATTTATCTTGTCCATGACTTGCATTTTCTTTTTGGCATCTTCCATCAAATCTTGAGCTTCATCAAAGAGCAAGGTATCATTTATCATTACCTCTATAGAATCAAGTCCCTCATTAAATGAAAATTTTAGCTCATTTACTGATTCTGATTCTGTTTCTTTATCTTGTTCAGTTTTGGTGATAAATACCATAGGATCGATTGTTTCATCTACAAGAAAATCATAAGCAATATATACCTTATCATTGTCTGCTCAAATGATAGTAATAGCTGTTTCTTCTTCTCCAATTTGGGTTTTTAATTCACGGATTCTCTTGGTCGTAAAAAACAATTCACCGAATTTTTTTTGTATATCTGTATGCAACTTGGTATCCAATAAATCGCTCATTTGCGTTTGCTCCAAGGATGCCTGATGCTGGATGGTTTGCATATCTTCCTGATTTATCTCTTCTGGGAGTTGTCCTTCTTCTGGTAGGTCTTCTGCCGTCTGTGATATTTCACTCTCTTCACTAAGCAATGGTGAAGATATTTCCTCAGCGGTCTCTTGCACTGGAAATGTGTTTGTATCTATTGTAGGTATATCTTGATATGAGACAGGCTGTATTTCTTGCTCTACCTCTACCATTGGTGTATCTAGTGTTCATAGATCTGCTGATGCTAATGGATCCCACGCAGGTGTTTCTTGCGCTACATTTGCAGGTTGCACAGGTATAGTAGCAGTATCATCTCCAAAAATAGCACTTCATCCCAAATCTTCATGATCTGTTTCTGGAGTGTTTTGGGGGATGACGGTAGATGGCGCTATTTGCTCTGCAACAACTGCTTGATCTTGCTGTTGTCCTTGTTGCTGTCCCTGTGAAGATGGAATTGTTGTGTCGGTCATATACGAAAGAATACTATATAAAATGATGGTGTTTTTTTCTCGTTATACTCATTATATCCAGATTCGTTTTTTTTGCAAATTTTTCGAATAAAATTCACAAGCAAATTTTTCGAGATATATCTATATTTATTCTTGGCTTTGGAAAGTGTGATAGAAAAAGACATACAGTAAATACTACACTACCTCAGGCGTTTACAAGAGTATATTCAGTGTAAAATGCACCATTTTCAAATCAGCGAAAATGGTAGGTTGAGCATAACGTTTGAATATAAACAAATAATAATATATTATTTATCGCCTCGCCGGCTTGGCCTTACTTGTCCACGAAGGTGGGCTTTTTTCCTTCCAGGTGCCCTCAGACTTCGCTGAGGATCAAGAAAAAAAGTAAGCAAAAAACTCCTTCCCGCCTTGCGGGACAGGCTGTCTTATGGTACTCTTTCCGTTGGGAATAGAAATGGACGTAGGTATACGAATCGCTCTACAACCCCAGTGAAAAACTGTGGGCCCATGTAGAGCTTCTATTGGATATTGCTTTCTATGCATTGACTACGACTCAGAATACACCATCGACCTTTAAGTTATAAAGTAAAGATTTATTTATAAATTTTGCTTTCCTACCAAGGGCGGTTGCACGACAAGTCACTCCCCAATTTCGAAGCAAAAAAAATGTTCGAGCCAAGGCGAGTCCCCGTAGTACTACGGGGGGAGTACGGCGAGATAAACAAGTTTGCGAAAACGAAACGACAGTTCGTTGAGATTGCAACCGACTAGAGTTTTTTGGTTACTTTTTGCGGCAATGGCAAAAAGTAACTCTAGCGAAGCGTTTAGAAAAAGATAAGTGATTGCAAGATTGCTTTGCAAGACTGCCACACATTTTTTATACCTATATAAAAGTGACTAAAGATATCCCATGATACGCTTACAAAGCAACGATCTCTTGGATATCACTTTGCAATGGAAAGACTTGTAATTATTTGTTAATTTTGTAGTATCTTGGGTGTTATTTTCCTTTTGGGAAAATTTAGGTTCTTTATTTTGTTTTTTTTGGTTATATGTCAGAAGACAACGCTATTATCAGCCAAACAAAATTATTTGTTGGAGGATTAAATTGGAAATTGAGATGAAAAGATCTCAGAGAAGAGTTTTCAAGATTTGGAGAAGTCGCTTTTGCTAGAGTCAAACTCGATCAAGAGACAAACAAAAGTAGAGGTTTTGGTTTCGTAGAATTTGTCAATCCAGAAGATGCTGCCAAAGCTCAAAAAGAAATGGACGGACAAGAAATTATGGGAAGAGCAGTAAAAGTTGATTTTGCTAAAGAAAATCCTGAAAGACTCCAAGCAAGAGAAGAGGCAAGAGAAGAAACTATAGCAGAATAATATTTCACAACAAACTTTTGCACAAAACACGCGAAAACCTTTGGTGAGCGTGTTTTTTTTATTTTCCCTTGAAAAATTGCCTGGTTCAAGTAGTGTAAGAGATGACTATGTGGTGCGTACGTGAGGGAAGGAATATTACTTCCTAGCTACATTCTGGAGGCCATAAAGTTATCTCTTGTAGATAATGGAGCCATCCACTTCTAAGTTTTTAGGAGAACAACTTGCCTTCTACGGCCATGTGGTTTATTATTATGTAGATATATACTACCTTATTATACTCCTTATCTCATCGCGTATTTGTTTAGTTCTTTCATAGGGTATATGAAAAAAATTAATGAATCTTTTGTCTGTGTCCATTGTGGCAAAGCTATTACTCAGGCTGCCAAAACTTGTAGAAATCATTGTCCTTATTGTTTTGTTTCGTTGCATGTCGATGGTGATGTGCCAGGAGATAGAGCAACCACCTGTGGAGGACATATGTATCCTACAGGATATGAAATCAAAAATGGTCAGTTAAAAATATGTTTTGTTTGTGCGGTATGTGGCAAAATTCATCGAAACAAAAGAGCTGATGATGATAATGTCGAGCATATAGATAATTATATCCATCATTATAAACAGTTACTGTATTAAGTTGCAATTGCTGTAGGCTCAGATTTGTCGATAATCTCTTGCAAATATCCTGCAAATGTAGGTTCCTCTTTTTTGACATTGTCGAGAATTTCTTGTGGTGTGGTGCCCATATCTTTGTCTTTACCATAGGCCAAAATACCATCGATAGTAGGATCATTATTGAGAAATGCGTTGTATTGTTTGGCATATTTTTGTTGTTGTTCTACTGACAACATTTTCCAGTTGGGAAAGTTTTTTTGCTGATCTTGTTGCTCTTTTTGTTGGGTTTCTGCGGTATTTTTTGCCTTGATTGCGTCGATAGATTTTTGGGTATTTGGTGGTGGTACTGGAGCGGATTCGCTAGATATAGGAGTTTTTACTTCTGGCTGAGCAGGAGTTTTTTTGTCGGAAGAAGTATCTTTTGAAACTTTTTTTTCTGATTTCTTATCTGACTCTTTTTCTCACTTTTTGTCTGATTCTTTTTTGGATTCTTTGTCTGACTCTTTTTGAGATGATCATGTTTTGATGCCAAAAAATCATTTGTTTTGGTTTTTGGTCATCCAAATATCAGGCGTTTCGTGGGTGTCATAGGTTTGAAAATCGAATCCTTTCTTTTTGCTAAACAATCTGGTTGCGTTTCGCATTCCGGTAAACATTTTGCCTGGAGTATACAACAACTTTTTGAATGGTTGCCATATGCCTTGATTGAACGAACTCGTCACATCTGATGCCAAAATCATTGCAGGTCTTCGTGTACATGCAGATACTGCGTTTACGGGTATTCTGAGCATTTTTTGGTACCATTTGCCTTCTACTTTGGAAAAATTGAGAAAGTTGTGAACCAGCGCATTGAGTGTTTGTTTTTGTACTTCAGCCACATTTTTGAATGCGCTTAGACCTTGTCTAGGGATATTTGCGAGTGCGTTTGCTCATTCTCCCACTATTCTTATCGGAGAAGCAATCGTATTTTCTATTCTTGTTGCGAAAGTGTTGAGTCCCATGGTAATTTACTAGAAAAGTAAAATCTTCTAATATATTATATTTATTTTATTATTTTTGTCAAATTTTGCTTTGTGGTTGAATTATTTCTCCAAAAGACTACCCTATGTTTCATCATCCACTATTCACTACTCTCTTTTTAGTTATTCACGTACCTTATGGATTTGGCTGCATTCAAGACTACTTTTGATGGTGTTTTGCAAACGTATGTACAAGAAAAAATTGATCAAGCAAAATATCTCATCAACGACAAAAGAATCAATCAGTTTATCGAATATATCACCACCTTTATCTTTAGCGGCGGCAAAAGAATTAGACCGTTCGGATTGCGAGTTACCTACATGGGATTTGGAGGTACTAATGAAAAAGCCATTCTCAATTTTGGTATTATTTTTGAATTGTTGCATTCTATGGCATTGATTCATGATGATATTATTGATCAGGCGGACAAAAGACACAATGCGCCTACCGTTCACGCACACATCCAAACTCTCCTATGAACTGCTACCAACGCTGGACATATAGCAGAAGGCCAAGCGATTTTGATCTGAGATCTCCTCCTATCTCGAGTGTACGAACTCCAATACAAACAGCATGATTTTACCTGAACTATCTTGGAAGAAGCGAGAGCAAACGTTCATAGTATGATAGAAGAAGTGATCCTTGGACAAATGATCGATGTAGATATGATGGCTTCTGGTCCTGCTTCATTGGACCTTATTGACAAAAAAAACATGTACAAAACATCATCATATACATTTACTAGACCTATGCTTACCTGAGCTATCCTTGCTAATGCACCAATAGAGCAACAAAATCTGATCAAAGAATTAGGAAAATATCTTGGGATGACGTTTCAGATGAGAGATGATTATCTTGATCTCACGTTTGGTGACAAGACCAAATCTGCATTTAGCGATATCCAAGAATGACAGCAGACCTATTTTACTCACTATATCCTTGCCAACGGTACACCGGCACACCAAGAATTGTTGCAATGATGTATGGGCAAAAAACTAGACAAATCACAAATCACTGCTTTGCAAACTATGTTTGAAGAAAGTGGTGCCATAGCATTTGGCAAACAAAAGGTCATGGAATATAGTCAGCAAGCAAGAGCTATCTTGGAACAAGTACAACTAAGCGATGACGCTAAGGCAAGTATCCTCTCGTTGATCAAAAAAATTGAAAAATTGGAACACTAGTATATCTTATTTCATGGTATCAAAAAATCTCTGCGCAGTGCAGAGATTTTTTTGGATATGTAGTTTTTAGATGTTGTCTAATCTTCTCCATCCATATCCACCAAGATTTGCTAGACATATAACTAACTTATAATCATACCATCCTGAGGGTTCTCCCGGCACTCAGTCGGGTCGATCATTAGTTTGTTGTATTCCGATAGTTCAGAATGAATATGAGTTACATTCATCTCCTGTACCAATTTGACCTAACTTCATTCCACCTCTCACAATAAGCTTAATATTAGAATTTTGTTCATTATTGTTCAGATATGGGGATCATACTACCACTTTATTGGATATATACATACTATTTGTTGGGGTAGACTGACCAGAAAAGCTATCCAAATCAGTCCCAGTATATCAAAGTGTTATTCTGCCTGATGTTACATTCATATTACCACCAATACGCATACTACCACCAATACCTGCACTACCATCTAATCCTATAGCAAATTTATTAACATAATCACCTCCTGTAGAAAAATTGAACTCAAGAAAGTCTTTATTGTTTTTGATTTGTCGATTGTTGTCATTGATTGTGTCTGATCCTCCACCTGGCAGAGCATAAGATATCGTTCTATAATTTAGCTGAACATTTGGTTTATCATTTAGCGCTGGATTACCTAAATCGAGACCATACATTCTTAGAAAACTTCCTCATGTTTTTACGGATGTATTTTGTCCCATCCATATATAGTCCTCTATTTGAAATTTTTCTGTAGGAGTTGGTGTCCCAATACCTAGACTACCGCCTGATCATATAGCAACTTTGGGAGCAAATTCTCTTCCTGTACCAAAGTTGAATTGCAAGAAATTACTATTATTTTTGATCTGCCAATTGAAATCTATAAATGTAGATACAGAGGTATAATATTGATAATTTAACTGAATATTTGGTGTATATGTATATACTTCACCAAACGTATGTGGAGCGCTTCCCAATATTTTTAGAAAATTTCCTCATGTGCTCATCAATACATCTCTTCCTATGTAAGCATAATCAAAAATTTGTAAATCTGTTGTTGGGTTATCAATACCTATACCTAATTTATTGTTTTTCCACACTAACCAATCGCTACCTGACCACACATCTCCTGCAGCTTTAAACTGGATATTATTTACTTCTCCTGCTGGCTGAGCTCACGTACCTCCCGCTGGAGTGTCTTGTTTACATTCTATTTTGCCGGCATTCAAGATACATCGTCTACCTTCATCTCCTCCACTAAAAATAGGATCTGTTTCTATTCCATCAAAGGTTCATGTTGCTCACGTAGCTCATGCAGGTCCTGTATCTCATTGGTCTCCTTTTGCTCAGGTAATTCATACTGGCATATATTGATCACAGACAATTTTGTCGCCGGTAAAGATACATCGTCTACCTTCTATCCCTGTACCGAGTTTGGAATCATTACCACCTCATGTACACGTACCTTCAACAATTTTACCAGAGTTATCTGTTCATAAACATACTTTGTTTGGTAGACTTGCTATCGTAACATCGCCACTAAACCATGCATCTCATCCGTTCCCGTCGAGCACAATGCCCGTACTAGAAGTGTTTGTCCCGTCTTGGGTCAGAATGATTTGAGAAATATATTGGAGAGCATTTGGCAGTGTAGGTACAATTTCAAATGCATTTGCCATAAACAACACGACGGATGTTCACAAAAAAAACAATGTTGCTCCTTTGATGAAGCTCATATTGTTTCTTGGCAATTTCTTACTTTTGAAGCTCATTTGTGTAGTATAAAAGGGTAAATACCTCAGGAAAATGTAATGATGTTTGTTTAGTTTTTTCCTTAGCTTAATTATACTCTCCACCACCTATAAAACAAAAAATCTGGCC
>CAZECU010000047.1:0-2493 GCA_964510755.1 uncultured Candidatus Peribacteria bacterium
CAAAAAAGAGTTCAAAGCTGAGCTTTCCAAAGATCTCGCTACTGCTGAGGATGCCCAAAAGTTTTTGCAGTCATGCAAAGATGCAAAATATACTATCGAAAATATCGACGTCAAACCCGGCAAAAAAACGCCATCTGCACCGTTTACGACCTCTACACTCCAGCAGGAAGCAAGTAGAAAACTGTGATTTTCTGTCGCGAGGACGATGCAAGTAGCGCAAAAACTCTACGAAGCGGGATTTATCACGTACATGAGAACGGATTCCGTTAACCTCTCAGAGTTTGCTATCCAAGCCGCACAACAAGAGATTTCTACGAGATATGGCAAAGACTATTCCAAGCCTACTCACTATACCACCAAGAGCAAATGATCACAAGAAGCTCATGAATGTATCAGACCAACGCATATGGAGCACAATATCGCAGGTGGTGATGCTTCAGAAAAGAAACTCTATGAACTGATCTGGAAGAGAACTATCGCGTCTCAGATGGCGCCTGCAGAGATAGAAAAGACCAAGGCTACTATCAGTATCTCTACCAACAACAAATTTACCTTTATCGCGAGTGGCGAAGTCGTCAAATTTGAAGGATTCTTGAAAGTATATTTTGAGTCCAAAGACGAAGATGAAGAATGAGAGACAGAAGGTATGTTGCCTAAGCTCAAACAAGGAGAAATTTTGAGTATGCAACAGATCCTCGCTACTGAAAGATTCAAAAATCATCCTCCAAGATATACAGAAGCGTCGCTGGTCAAAAAACTAGAAGAGCTTGGTATCGGTCGTCCGTCTACGTACGCACCTACTATCTCTACCGTCCAAAAAAGAGGATATGTCCTCAAAGAAGATAGAAACGGTGTAGAAAGAAGTTACCAAGAACTCACCCTTAGGCTAGGTGTCATCAAGGCTGAAATCAAAAAGCAGATCACGTGAGCAGAGAAGCAGAAGTTGTTTCCTACCGATATCGGTATGGTGGTCAATGACTTCTTGTGCAACAACTTTGAGCATATTTTGGACTACAACTTTACGGCAAGTGTCGAAGAAGAGTTTGATGAAATCGCTGAGGGCAAGATCAAGTGGCCAGAAATGATGAAAAAGTTCTATGGACCGTTCCACGAAAATATCCTTAACACGATGCAAAACGCAGAGAAACAAAGCGCAGAAAAAGATCTAGGTATCGATCCCAATACGGGCAAAAAAGTCATCGCTAGAATCGGAAGATTTGGTCCTATGGTACAAGTAGGTACCGCTCAAGATGAAGACAAACCCAAATTCGCTTCGCTCAAGCCAGGACAAACGATAGAAACTCTTACCTTGGAAGATGCACTTGGACTCTTTGCTTTGCCTAGAATTGCCGGCAAATATGAAGGTGAACCTATCACGGTAGCCGTCGGTAAATTCGGTCCGTATCTGAAATACAAGACCCTCTTCGTCTCTATTCCCAAGACATTGGATCCCTACACGATCACGATGGAGGAAATCATTCCTTTGGTAGAAAAGAAAATCGACACAGAAAAAAACAAATACATCAATACCTTCGACAACAAAGGCGTAAAAGTCGAGGTTTTGAATGGATTGTATGGTGCATATATCAAATCTGAAGGCAACAATTATAAGATCCCAAAATGAGGAAAAGATGCAACTGACTTAACTCTCAAGGATTGTCTCGAGATCATGAGCTCCTCTCCTGTCAAAGGGAAACCTGCTGCCAAGAGTAGTAAAAAAGAAATTACGAAGGAAAAAAAAGTTACTAAAAAAGCCCCTGCAAAAAAACCTGCTGCTAAAAAAGTAGTTAAGAAAAAGTAACGAGAGAAGCCCGGCAAGTGTCGGGTTTTTTTATATAAAAAAAATTCCGTGACGATACTCACGGAATTTTATTGTTAAAAATCAAACTTTTTCATTGTCATCATACCTAGATTTGCTACTGCATACGATGGGCTTTGTTTGATGAAGGTAATTTTGTCAGCATATTCATCGAGATATCCCAGACAAATATTTTGTTTGCTAGAGAATGCATCACTACGATGCATCTCTACATCACAAGATAGAGAGAGCTTTTGACAGGTAATAAGTACTTCTGCACATAGATGCAGAGGTAATATTTCCAGATTGCGAGCATCTTTGCTCACGAGTTGGATTTGCTGGAAATACTCTCGATAGCGCCCGATATCTTGCAGATTTATCAAGTAGTATCCCGGCTTACTATAAGCCGTATACCACTCGGTGTGGAGTGGGTCCAACAACCACTCTTGCTTCTCAAAATGTTGTGGCTGAAGCGAGCGTTGTTCTTGTAAGGAGCATCCCTGTAAGTACATAAGATACCAGGTACCAGGTTTGCGAGCGTTTTGCTCGGCAACGCTTTGTAATGTTTCGGCCGTATATGGTATACAGTACTTGGGAAGCTCTTTTTGTTTGCGCAATTTCCAGGATTTATTTACCTGTTTTTGCGTAATGATTGCTTCTCCCAAGATTTTTTTGGCTTCCTTGAGAGAAAGTAG
>CAZECU010000047.1:2593-7034 GCA_964510755.1 uncultured Candidatus Peribacteria bacterium
AGGGTCAGCAAAGATATTTTTTGCGTCTTTAGCTTGTAATTTTTCTCTAAAATCATACGCTGGGAATGATACATATCTTTTTATTTTTTATTTTTCATCATGGATATCACCTCACTTTTGGGGATTGTCGGAGCTGTTCTGCTTGTTATCGGTGCGCTCTACCCTACAAAGATCATTACGACTCCTGCTACATCGCTCAAAAACCGACTCTTTGCTCTAGGATCGTTTATGATGTTGCTCTATGCAGGGATGTGATATCTTGCAGGATGATCCAATGTGATTTTGCTCACGGAAATATTGATTGTGATGTCTTGTATCTTTATGCTGACCAATATCCGCGTGCGCGTAGCTACCTGGATAGTCGCTCTTTTTGGCATACTTTTTTTGATCTGATCTCTTTGGTCATTTGGATGATACGACAATATCCTGCTGTTTATCCTAGGAGGTATCGTATTGAGTATAGGATATGTCGCTCCTATGCAAAGCTATCAGAGATGGATAGGACTTACGCTCTGAGGTATCTTGCTCGTCATCTTTAGCTATATCTGATCTAGCTGGATTTTTTTCTGACTCAATATATGATTTGCTCTAGGGACTGGGTATTCTCTCCTCAGACTTTTCTTGACCTCCCAACACGCTCAATCTCACAAAAAATAATCTTTATCTGATAGTGGACATCGCCCATGCGTGAAGATCAAGCATATATCAATACGGACAAAGAAACCTCGCTCTACTCTGACATCCATGAGGAACTTGTTTCCTTATATGAGGAAATCTCTCATACCTTACCAGCAGATGAGACCCCACCTCTTGATCCTGATACTGCCTAGTAGTAACGATATTTTAGCCAATAATAGTTTATGACGTCTATGTTTTATATCCGATATGAATATCTCTCCAAATCTCATCCAAACTTTCGTGTATACAAGATACATCAGCAAGAGCAGATTTTGCAGTACGTCCTCCACGAAAATTTAGAAAACGTCTGTGATGAGTCATGGAAATATCCCAAATATCACCACTATTTTATGCTAGATGAAAGCAGATTTTCTTTTTTTAGATTTGATATCTTTGATACGTTTGCACAGACCTTTACGTTCCAAAACCTCAAAGACATCATAGAAAGCAAATGTCAGACAACCAAAAAACACCACGACATCGATGGAGAAAGGATTATGGTATATATAGATAGTATCCACGTCAACGGAGAAGAAAAGAAGCACGTCATCGGAGAGTCAGGGGAAATATTTTTTAGATTGTATGTCGTCTACGCCAACAAGCAGACCATCAACACACTCAATTCTGTCTACGGAAATATGTTTAATATCAAAAACATCACCCTCCTCCCCCAGTCATTTCATACTATGCTATTTCTCAGAAATAATTTGAAAAAAGACAACTTCGTCTTGCTCTACATCACAGAAAATTTTTGCAAAGCACTCAAGATACAAAACGGATTTTATCATAGTGTAGAGACGCTCAACCTAGGTATGAGTGCACTCAAGCAGATGTACAAAGACAATGGTATCGTCCAATATTGGTACAAGACCTATGAATTTATCGAGTCCAATCCACTTGCCAAGGAGCTTGTCAGAGAGACGTTACAATTTTATTCTCAACTTTTTTGCAAACGATTTAAAGAAAAAAATCTTATCTGAACGGACGTCATCGTTATCTCTCCTATCACCAAAAACGTGCACTTCATCGAGACTTTCAATGATGAGTACAAACAAATGACCAACAATTATATCGTACCATTTCATCATTCAGAAAAATTGGATACCTTTGGTAAAGTATGGGATCCTGATGATATGGATGCACTTATCTTGATGAATCGCGAACCCAAAATCAAAAACACCCTCCTGCCCGATGGACAAGAAGATGTCTCTGCTGAGATAAAATAAGACGCCGAAAATCTCAAAAAAGAGATTTTAACGTCGTTTTTATCCAGCGCAGCTGAATAGGAATTATTTTGAAATTCCTATGTGATAAAGATATAATTACTTTTTGTAAATCCTGTACTCTACTGCAGGAAAATTTGAAGACTTATCAAATTTCCATTCTGGGAACACGTATTCGTTTCCTTGATTATCACGCTGAATAACACCACCAAAACTTTCGGCTATTTTTCTACTTCCTACGTTTTCTACTGCAGCTCTGTAGATAATATATTCAAAATCTTTGTGTGCTTCTAGCCAAGCAAGTAGTCCTCCTATCATCTCTCTTCCATATCATTTTCCTCGTGCTGACTGTTTGATTCGCAAACCTAATGTTGGAGTTTTGGTATCTATTCTATCAATTCCACAACATCAAACAAACGATCATGTTTCATCTGTTACTACACGATGTAAACAAATACCTTTGTTATCTTTGTCTGCAGAGTTAATGATCCACTGTTCTTCCTCCTCGATCTTGCTAGGAGTGGATGCTGTGAGATATTTGGTTACTTCATCGGTAAACTCTTTGAATATCTCTTGGACATATTTGAGACTCAATGTATGCCACTGCAATCTAGGAGTGTGTATATGACTATATTTTTCCTCTTCCATAGGTGATTGGTTAGTGATAAAATGTTTAGGTATTGGTGGTGGGCATAAATCCTCATGACTGGATTGTTCGCAACTTTTTGTAGATACCATTGTCTTGCATAAGCAACTCTTTGTGGCTTCCTGTCTCGACTATAGCACCCTTTTCCATTACGATAATTTTGTCCATCTTCATGATCGTAGAAAGTCTGTGGGCGATGATGATGGTGGTTTTGTTTTTCATGACCTCATCCATCGCTTCTTGGATCAATTGTTCTGACTGAGAATCTAGTGATGACGTCGCTTCATCCAGTACCAAAATTCTTTTGTTTTCTAAGATAGCTCTTGCGATAGCGACTCTTTGTCTCTCTCCTCATGAGAGTTTGATACCTCTTTCTCCGACTAAGGTGTCATATCCTTCTGGAAACTTGCTAATGAAATCATGGCATCTTGCCATCTTGGCTGCTGCAACGATTTCTGCTTGTGTCGCATCGGGCTTGCCGTAAGCGATATTTTCTCTCAGTGTACGATGAAACAAAATCGGATCTTGTGGTACCATAGAGATACTGCTTCTCAAGCTATTTTGTGTAACTTGCGAGATATCTTGTCCGTCAATCAGTATCTTGCCTCCTTGGATATCAAAAAACCTAAACAATAATTTGACCAACGTGGTTTTGCCTGATCCTGATTCCCCAACGACTGCTATCCTTTCTCCTGGTTTGATTCTCAGACTCAAATCTTTGAAAATCGGATTGTCTTCACTATATGCAAACTGTACCTGTTCAAATTTTATCTGACCTGCTTCTACTTCCAATATCGCTGATGAATGGTCGATCACTTCATGCGGTTCATCAAGGATTTCTAGCATTTCTGCTGATTCACTAAATGATTTGTAAAGATGTCTAAATACATTTCCTATGCTTCGCATTTGATCCAATATTTTGAAGAGATATATTTGCAAGAGAACAAAGAGTCCGATAGAGACGATACCTTGTTTTCGAAATACAATTGTAAAATAGAAGATACAAAACTCCAATCATGTTACAAAGATTCCTGTAGTAAACCAGATCAGCATAGCTCTAAATCGTTTGGTTTGCGTTATTTTTTTTCGCATAGACACTACCTCATCAAATCATGCATACTCTCTTGTCAGACTTGCAAAGGTCATGATGTTCATGTTGTTGGTAATCGTATCTGCTAAGAGTCAGGATACTTTGGAATCTCGTATATTTGCCTTTATCTCATATGCATAGTTTCGCTTGTACAAAAAGTATTGTACTACACAAAAGATTATTATCCATGCCAAGAGTATCATCGAGAGATATATATTTTGCAATCCCAACGTGATGAGGATAAAGATACTATTGAAGAGCAATGTCGAGATATCAAAGACGAAGATATCTGAAATATTGTCTACCGCTCATACATGCTTATTTATTTTTTTGATCAATGACCCTGTAAAGTTGTTGGCAAAAAATCTATATGAATGTTGCTGGATATATTTGAAACATTCCAAATACACTTTTCTGGATAGATTTACGCTCAGCTTGATGAGAAAAAAGTCAGATACTCTATACATTACCGTATTGATAAGCTTGATCCACAAAATGATAAACAAAATACTAATAGCATGCTGTCCTAATTCTGGTATCTTTCCCTCACCTATATTTGCGATAATATCCATGATCTTTTGGTAATAGATCGCTGGCAGCAATGATCAGATGGTGACTATAAGTCTTGTCAAAAACAGAGGAATGAAATTTCCTTTTTCTGTCATATACTTTCATCGTAAATACTTCAAAACTCTTTTGGGCTTGACCTTCTTGGTTTCTTCGCTCATGATTAATAATTAATTATATAAATATATTGTAAAAAGCTACGGAGTTATTTTCTCTTCCGTAGCTTGATATCATATC
>CAZECU010000048.1:0-6929 GCA_964510755.1 uncultured Candidatus Peribacteria bacterium
CAGCAGAACTTATTATCCTTGCAGCTCGTCCAAGTATGGGAAAGACAGCTTTTGCTTTGAATATACTCAAAAATATGGCAGTAGACCAAAAAAAAAGTGTGGCGTTGTTTTCTTTGGAAATGAGCTCTGAACAAATCGCAGATAGGGTATTGTCTATGGTATCTGGTATTCCTATGTGGAAGATTAGCAAAGGACAATTAGACACCGAAGATTTTACCGTTATGGGGGAGTCTATGGAAATACTTTCCGAAACTAATATTTTTATTGATGATAAATGATCTACTACTATACCAGAGCTAAAGTCCAAAATTAGAAGACTCAAAATAGAAAAAAATACCCTTGATTTGGTGATTATCGATTATCTCCAGCTGATGAGTGGAAGTAATTCATGATATTCTGGCAATAGAGTACAAGAAATCTCAGAGATATCTAGAGGACTCAAAGAACTTGCGAGAGAACTTGAAATCCCTATTATGGCGTTGTCTCAGCTTTCTCGTGAAGTAGAAAAAAGAGTAGACAAAAAGCCTCAGCTGTCTGATTTGAGAGAGTCTGGAGCTATCGAGCAAGATGCCGATGAAGTAATCATGCTTCATAGAGAAGATTATTATGATCCTGATACAGACAAAAAATGACTTACTGATGTCTGTGTGAGAAAAAATAGAAATGGTCCTGTAGGAGAAACAGAATTGTATTTTGAAAGAGAGATTATGAAATTTACCGAATTGAAGACTAAGTCTGACGGTACGTATTAGTATATTGTCTCATTACACCTCTCTGATATATAGCGTTATAGACATATATGTTTTATCTTATATATTGTGACAGTGAAATATTTTGTACAAGCTTGTTTGTCCCTTTTGTTGCTATGAGTAGTTTGTGGATTTGATGTCCCAAACTATCAATGATATGTAACCGATACCGTTGGTGTTTTTTCTGCAACGCAAAAAGCTCAATTGGATACCAAGATACAACAAATACAACAGGCTACAAGTATAGAAATAGCAGTATTGATAGTGTCCAGAGTAGAGGATGATATCAATCTCGCAGCAGTCGATGTAGGAAATAAACGATGAGTTGGCAAGAAAGGTCAGGATAATGGTTTGGTGGTTTTGATTGCAGTAGATGATAAGAAATGGTCTATGCAAGTAGGATATGGTTTGGAATGAACACTTCCCGATATCATTATCAACAAGATAGGAGAAGCCCGTTTCCCTACCTATTTTAGAACAGCAAATTATTATCAAGGTATTGTAGAAATGCTAGATGATGTTGTATGATATATTCAACAAGATCCAACTATCACTAATACCTATACGCAACAATATACTACTACTTTGTGGGATAATGAGCAATTTTTGGGGTATGTGCTCTTGGTTGCCTTGTTTCTTTTGTGAGGATTTGGACGTTTGGTTACTCAACCTAGCCATGATGGCAAAAAAAGAACTATGAAAAAATATGGTTGGTGGATGTATGCACTTGCTGGATTGTGATGAACCTTGTTGCTTACCTGGTTTCTCGCTAATGTTGTCTTTGCTGGTGTGATTTCTTATGGGGTATTGCTTATTAGTATATGGGTAGCATTGGTAAGAAGAGGATGACCTGGCAGTGGAGGAATGTGGTTTGGAGGAATGTGATGATCAGGCGGCTCTCGATGATGATGAGGATTCGGTGGATTTGGTGGAGGAAGTTTTGGTGGGGGAGGTTCGTCAGGATCCCGATAGTATATTACTCTTTATTTGATTATTTTTGTACTTATGATCAAACATCTTAACAAAATTGTTGCGATATTGAAAGATGGACTCATATCTATCTATCTATATACTTCCCATGGCGTAACTATCCCTGTCTTTGTTGTCAAAGAAGTAAATTTTGTTTTGCTAGACTCTATAAGGTCTTTGTTTAGAAACCAGCACTTTATTATGTTGACACAAGATGACATACACGAGGGTAAAGATGTTTTTTGTCTAAAACTCTTGCATATCAAGATGCATTCAACTCTTTTTATGGGTACAGATATTATATGACATCAAACATTTGAATTGTCTGATCTGAGATCTTTGCTTGAACTCGAGATTCGCAATAAACGCGTCCAATTAAGAGAAGCATATCTTTCTCATCCTGAGCAAAAAAAGTTTTTGTGACATCTTTTGTCTTGAATGCAGCTGTTGTGGGAATGATCTTTATATCTCAAATCTCCACGTATTACGCCTCCTGAAGATAGCAAGGAGTTGCTCGCATTGTTTGATGTCGCTTGGTCTTGTAATAGTCAGAATTTTTATTATCTTATAGAAGGTAACATCAAAGATAAAGATATCCCGGTGTTTATCGATTATGTACATCAATATCTTTCTGATTTGTGTCTCAAAATAAATGCTTTTAGTTTATAACATCTCTCTCATGAAAAAAACTCGACTTATTATCTTGGCTGTAGTAGTGGTTGTTGTATTGTGGAGTGCTAGCAAATACAATACGCTCGTTCAGCTTGATGAATCTGTGATTACTGCGTGGTCACAAGTAGAAAATGTTTATCAAAGAAGATTGGATTTGATCCCAAATCTTGTCAATACGGTCAAAGGAGCTGCAGCACAAGAGACCAAGGTTTTGACTGAAGTAACTAATGCTAGAGCAAATGCTACCAAAGTTACCGTCAATATGAATGATCCACAATCTTTGGCAGCATATCAACAAGTCCAAAATCAAGTATCATCCAGTTTGTCTAGGTTGTTGGCAGTAGTAGAAAGTTATCCTATCTTGAAATCTATCCAATCTTATACGGATTTGATGGCGCAACTTGAAGGTACAGAAAACAGAATTACCGTAGAAAGAAAAAACTTCAATGATAGTGTAAATGCTTTGAATGTGTATATTCGTAGATTTCCTGCAAATATTGTTGCTGCACTCTTCGGATTTGACAAAGCTCAGCAATTTGAAGCCACAGAATGAGCTGATATCGCTCCAACGGTAGATTTTGCTACAGAAACTGATGCTGCTTTGACAGAAAGCATTCCTACAGAAGCAACAGAGTAGAAAAATTCTAATATATCGTATATACAAAGGTCAAGACTAGTGTCTTGGCTTTTTTGTATACTATTATTGTATATCTTTTGGTGATATATGACAATATCTATATACTAGTAAATACTATCGTGTGCTAATGAAAAGTTATATGATTTTGTGATAATCTCTTTGCTTTATACATATATAAGGATAAAAAAAAGCCGTAAACAAAAATAAGCAAAACAAAAATGAGCTATGTCATATGGACCCTAGACTTATACGCTTCATTATCTTTGCAAATCTTAGTATTCTAATGATTTGTCCGCAAGTACTAGTACCTTACCAAAGCGAACAACTTGCATCCATCTTAGAGACGGCTTTTGAATTTTATTGGGTATACACAATGAGTAGAGATGTACTTATTCTGTAAGCCTAATAGATAATAGGCACGGCCGTCTCCAAGTGAGACGGCTACCTGATTATCTATCAGATAGCTTTTTTTTATTGCAAAAATTTGTCTCTACGAGAAAGAGCAACTGAATTCAGCTGCTCTTTACTATCTACGATATCTTTGTAACTGCTTTTGCGGGGATGTTTTTCCCCTGTTTTATTCCGAACTTTTTTCCATTACAATTTATCACAAATTTTGGATGCACTTCGATTTCTACCATGTACGCATCTTTAATTTGTTTTTCTTGTATGCAGTTTTTTAAACGTTCTGGGTCGTAAAACACGCCATTACGGCCAGTATTTACAACTTTTTCTGCTTGGATTTGTTCAGCTTCATCTTTGAAGGCGACGAAGAAGCCTGTTTTAGTTTGTTGTTCTTTGTTCATATTTTATTTTTGTTTTTTATCTTATACATATTTTATGTAATAAATCAATACTATTTATGTTTTATTTTTTTGTTGCTATGGTAGAGGAGGGGAGAGAAAATATTTTTTCTGCTTGAAATTTTTGGTGTACTCCCTTATATAAGGGGCAATATTTTATCTATTTACCTGATATGATGAGCAAAAACGTTTCTTTGGTGTATATGGTTGCCGGGATGTCATCTCGTTTTGGAGGCAAAATCAAACAATTTGCCAAAGTAGGACCCAACAATACTACGTTGATCGAATATTCTTTGCAACAAGCTTTGCCTGCTGGATTTTCTCAAATTATTTTTATAGTCGGCAAAATGACTCAACAACCTTTTCAAGAGATGTTTGGCGATGAATATCAGTGAATACCTGTCAAATATGCATTACAGATGTTTGATGCATCATTGAGAGATAGACCATGGTGAACCGTAGATGCCTTATGTGCTGCTACTGATCTGATTGATGGTCCTTTTGTGGTATGTAATGGCGATGATTTGTATGGAAAACGTTCGTTTCAATTGGCCGTCGATCATATACAAAACTCTGATGATGCAGTCAGCATTTGATATGTTTTGGAAAAGGTACTTTCTACTGAGTGAACGGTAAATAGAGGAGTTTTTGAAATCGATGAGCATAATTATATCACCAACATCATAGAAACACTCAATATCTCTGCAGACAATCTTTCTGAGCTTCATTTGAGCGGAAAAGAGCTATGTAGTATGAATTTGTTTGGTTTACCTCATGATGTATTGCTACGTCTCAACCTTATTTTGCAGGATTTTAAACGTGCGCATGAGGGGGATAGAAAGGCGGAATGTTATCTTCCTACAGAGCTTGCTACCTTGATCGCTCAAGGCAATTTGCGTATGAAATTGTATTCTACGCCAGATACTTGGCGCGGCGTTACCAATCCACAAGATGAAGATATTGTTAGAAAACAAATAGAAGACGAAGAATAATTTGCTATTTTTTGCATTTTTGGTAGAGGAGTACTCCCCTAATTTTTTCTTAAAACAGCAAACTCCCCTGGATTTTCCCGACGTTTTTCCTCTTCGAGTCGACCCAACTACCGCTTCACGCCCAAAACATCGCTTATTTTACTCGTATTTTGCTTGTAAATAGGGTATTTGGACTGTTTTTGGATGTCTGTGGATAGATATATGTAGTTTTGTTTATAATCTACAAAAAAAATATACTCTATACGAGTATATATACAAAATATTATTTTTATGGCTTAAAATCTAGAAACTTGCATTTCTTGCAATATGGATGATACTTTGCACAAGATTTACGGATATTGTGCAAGCGTAGCGTATGTTCTGTAAGAACTTTGCACCAATATCTTCTTGTGGTGGAGTTCGGTGTTGTCCTTGATTGATACCATTGTTTGATTGTATTTATAATGTAAATAATCCTTTTATTTTCTTCTTCTACCAAATGCATTATAACTTTTGTCAGAATTTGCAAGTATGAATAGATACACGAGTAGCGATATTTGTATGATTAGGATGATTATTCACGGGATTGCGGACTGCCATTCTTGCAAAGAGAAACCAAACAAGAAATGAGCGTTATTTGGCATATCAATTCAAGCTTCGTAGCCTAGACAAGAAATGGGATAAATTAGTATGAAACTCATCAAAACAAGATATAATAGACATTGCTTATTGATTATATGCAACTGATCCAAAATATAATGTAAACACTTTAATATCAATGTTCAAAAATAAAGAAAATTATATTTTAACATTAGATAAAATGAAAAAAGAATTTTGAATAGATGATATATAGTATTCTTAGTAAACAATCTATACTGTTTCAAGTAGTACCGAACCTTGCACAAGATATATTGT
Source organism: uncultured Candidatus Peribacteria bacterium (assembly GCA_964510755.1). GTDB lineage: Bacteria > Patescibacteriota > Gracilibacteria > Absconditabacterales > Absconditicoccaceae > CAJBLF01. Next base: position 5,717 of record CAZECU010000048.1, read on the forward strand.
GCGAAGTATGGAATGATCTATAACAAGCCATTTTCTTATTTGATCTGTTTTTGTACTATTTTTGTGAAATTTTATATATTTTGTTGTATCTTTATTTTCTGTATTGTTATTTTGAACAAAAGAGTAATTTTTTTTGGTATAAGAAATGTTTGGTAGGTTTTTGCGAGGAGTCCTCTACTCTGTTATTTAGCTATTTGTTTATAAAAAATGTTAAAATTGATATTCATAATGCAAGAATTGATATTAATATTGTCCATAAATGACTTTGTTCTTTAGATATGTATATTAATTTTCACCAAAATCATCTATTCATATAATCTTTTACATAATTTCTTCATTTTTCTGTCATCAAAACATATTCAAATTTTGTATCATTATTGTCTGGTTTTAATCATTTATCAGATACATATCATTCCTTCCAAAGATCAAATACAAAACATTCTATATCATATAAATCATAAGAATCTCGTTTTCTAAAGCTACGTCAATAACCATTTTTTAAGTCTTTCTCTATAGTTAAATAATTAGTTCAATTATTTTGCATTGATTTTGTTTCAAACTGTCAGCCGTCATAAAGGATTCATAAAATATCATTTTTAATAAGTTTTTCTTTTTTATTTGTTTTAAAAAAATATTTTATGTCCCATTTTAACTTAAAAATAATTTTATTAAAATTCATTTCAAATGATAATTATTTAAATATTAGATTATATTTTTCATAAGTTTGTTTAAAAACAAAATTATCTCAAATTTAATTGCAATAATCTTGAATTAATTGAGTTGCTTCTGGATCATTCAATTCTAGAGCTCTTTCCAAATCTTTACAACCTTCAAATTTTTGATTAATTTCTATTTTGATTAGCCCTCTATAAATATATGCATCTATATAATTAGAATCTAATTCAATCGCTTTATTACAGTCTTTTAATGCAGATTGATTGTCTTTTAAATTATATTTTACTAATCATCTATTGATATATGCGTCTGGATAATTTGGACTTATCTCAATTGCTTTATTATAATCTTCAATTGCACCCCGATAATCTTTTAACTGAGATTTTACGAATCCTCTATTTTTATATGCGCTTGCATATTTTAATTTTATTTCAACTCATTTGTTGATGTCTTGAATGGCGCCAGTTTTATAATTAGTACTCAATTCAATTACCTGGTTGTAATATTTAATCGCGCCTGTATAATTTTTCAAAATATA
>CAZECU010000049.1:0-3249 GCA_964510755.1 uncultured Candidatus Peribacteria bacterium
CTCAAAAAATATCTTGCAGAAAAAATGGGTGATGTCTTAGCGTAATATAAAAAAAGAGCTGAAAATATCAGCTCTTAGATTATTATTTGAACATAACTTTCCTAAAATACTCAGGTTCGTAAGCTTCTTCGTTTATTTCTATTGTTGTTGGGAGGGCAGCATCCCATACAATTAACTTTTTATCGTTATATACTCTCAATGAAGAGTATCTGCTGTTTTTTTTCTTATTTCCAAGTTCTATTAGTTGATCTTTATTCTTTGATCTTTCTATAGTTTCTGGAAAGTCTTGACATGGTCCGTCTGCTATAAGAACAAACTCATCTTTTTCTGGTATATGGTTATATGACCATATTCGGTCATATTTTTCTATTTCTTTCATATGTTTTTATTTTAATGTTGTATTTTATATACCCATTTCTTCTCAAAAGTCAATCTTTTGTAATAGGGGGATTTACATTGAAATTGATCTCAGATTTAGTATATTTAGCAATGTGATTTTATTTATTGTTTTTTGTGTAGTATGAAAAAGTGATTTTGGTTTGTCTTGGTCTTTATTGTACTTACTATGTGATCTATCCAGTTGTATAAGACCATGAGTATTGAGGGAGATGTAGTAGAGGTTGTCCGTGAAACTCAAGAAGTGTCATTAAATGATTTTTTGCAATCTTATCATAAATGAACCTTTGCTAAGATACTTTTGGAGGATGAGACTTCTCTCAAATGATATCAGTATGTTGGTACATGATCTGCAGCTTCGTTTATTACGGTACAAAAAAAACTTACTGAGCAATATGTCCATGTGTATACTACCCACAAGCCCTTGGGAACATCACTTCAAGATCTGTGAATTTCTATGACGGGTAAAGTGATAGTAGATGTACAATTTACCAAAAAATCTTGGTGGTCTACCTTGTTGTGAGATGTCTGACCATTATTACTATTTTTTGTAATCTTGTTTTTTGTCTTTAAATTTGCCATGCCAAAAGGCGGTGGGGGATTCCCTTTTAGTGTCAAAGCTGGTAAGTTAAATACTTCCAAAACCATGAAAACCAAATTTTCTGATGTGGCTGGTATGGAAGAAGTCAAAATGGAACTTTCTGAAATTGTTGATTATCTCAAAAATCCGTTAAAATATCAAAAAGTATGAGCTAGACCGCCCAAATGAGTTCTTTTGTATGGACAGCCATGATCAGGTAAAACCTTGCTTGCAAGAGCTGTAGCAGGAGAATCTAATGTAGCATTCTTTTCTGTATCTGGATCTGAATTTATGGAAATGCTGGTGGGTATGTGAGCTGCCAAGGTGAGAGAGCTTTTTGGCAAAGCAAAAGCAGCTGGTAGAGCTATTATTTTTATCGATGAAATAGATGCAATAGGCAAAAAGAGATGAGTATGATATACGTGAGGGCATCAAGAACAAGAACAAACATTAAATCAGATTTTGACCGAAATGGATGGATTTGATACTACGACCAATATCATTGTGCTGGCGGCTACCAATAGACCGGATGTTTTGGATCCTGCTTTGCTTAGAGCTGGTAGATTTGATAGGAAAGTCTATGTATCTGAACCAACCTATGATGAAAGAATTATGATTTTTAATTATTATCTCAAAGGCAAAAAACTTGATGATACCTTCAATCTCGCTTCATTAGCCAAGAGAACAAGTGGTTTGGTTGGTGCTGATATCGAGAATATCGTCAATGAAGCTGCACTCAAGCAAGCCAAGGAAAATAGAAATGTTCTTCAGCAAAATGATTTTGAGTATGCATTGGAAAAAGTTATTATGGGACCAGAAAAAAAAGTCAAATCTATGAAAGAACAGGAGAAGAAAATTATTGCGTTTCATGAGCTTGGTCATGCTATTACTTCTCATATATTGCCCAATGCTGATCCTGTAGAAAAGATTTCTATTGTGCGTAGATGATTGGCGTTGTGAGTGACTTGGATTATGCCAAATGAGGATATGTATCTCAATTCCAAATCCAAATTTTTGGATGAAGTGACGTCATTGTTGTGAGGAAGGGCTGCTGAAGAGATCTTTTTTGGAGCTGACAATATTACTACAGGAGCATCAAATGACTTTGAAAAAGCTACGGATATTATTACCAATATGATTGTCAAATACGGTATGGACAAAGATATATGACCTATTTCTTATGTAGATAGAGCAGGAGAAGAGTATAAAATGTACAAAACATATAGTGACAAAACGGCTCAGCTTATTGATGAAAAAATCAAGACGTATCTCACTGATTGTTACGAACAATCCAAAAAACTTATTGTCCAATACAAACAACTTATTGAAAAACTCTCGGTAGTACTTTTGGAAAAAGAATATCTTTCCAAAGATGAATTTGAGTCTATGGTAGCCAAATTTACCTTATCAAAAAAATCGTTAACAAAATAATTTTATCTTTTGAATCGGATGATGACAAAAAATGTATATGTATTGGATTGGTATACCAATAAAAATGTATTGGTTAAATGAGTAGATGATGATAATTTTGCCAAACTCAAAGCAGGTAACAAAATTATATATTCGGCAGTAGATCAGTCAGGAACGAGCAAACAAACTGTTTGAACCTATTTGTGACATGATATCCTGACCGATAGACAAGGAACATTTGATAAAATTCTTTTGGGAGATGATTTGGATTTTTTCAACGAGCAACAAGCTTTGGCGTTGGATATTTTCCCACTTTTCAAAAAATTATTTAAAAAATATTTTCCAGATTCTATTCCTGTGACGTCTAGATATCAAATATTTGGCGACCAATTATATTTCTATTTCTATTCAGAAGAAAGATATGTCTTTACTGATTTTGTCAAAGAATTTAGACAAGAGCTTGGCAAAAATATTTTCTTATTTCAAATATGAGCTAGAGATATGATCAAAATGTCGCCTGGTGCTGATTGTCTTATCTGATGTAATGGTATCAATTTGTGTTGCAAAAGTTCTAGGGCACTGCCTAGTGTAGAGATAGAAAATATTGTCATGCAAAATCTAGAATGAAGAGATATCGAGAAGCTAAAATGAAGATGTGGTAAGTTGAAATGCTCATTGATGTACGAACTAGATACCTATATACAAGAAAGCAAAAAATTTCCACCCAAAGGTGCTTATGTAGAAAATAAATGATGTGAAGTATGTGGAACGGTGTTTTCTTATAACATTATGAATGGAGATGTAAGTGTCAAAACCAAAGAGGGTATGACTATCAAAATCCCTTATACAACCATCCAAAAAAT
>CAZECU010000049.1:3349-6581 GCA_964510755.1 uncultured Candidatus Peribacteria bacterium
TTTTTATTTGTTATCTTTTGCATATGCTAAAAATATCTGTATGGATATGGATTGTGCTTGGTATAGTCATTGTAGGCTTACCTATTTGTGTATTCTCGTTTTTTGTGACCAAAAAGATATTCAAAAAACTTCTTTGTTTGTTGGCAAAAGTAGATACTTTTGAAGCACTTATCAAATGTAAAAGAGAGGTTGTTTATCTTTATAAGACCAAAATTTTTCCTTTATGAAAACGTAAATACAAACATTATCAAGATATCCCGCTTCCAACTCAGCATACAGTACATGAAGATATCGTAGATACTATTATCGCTCCTCAGCATGATACAGCTCCTGTTTCTTCTGATATACCTAGTATTTCTATCTCTGAAGATATGACAGAAGAACAAAAAACAACTATGATCAAAAAAAGAAAACTCCTTGAAAAAATCATTTATGATGCACTTGGATTGAGAAAAGATGGTAAATTTGATGACTATGAAAAAAAGATTATAGAATGATTGGCTATTGATCCAGAGGATAAAGATCTCAATAAATTGTTGGCAGATTTGTATTTTACTATTGGTAATTACAAAAAAGCGCTTCCCATTCTCAAAAAAAATGTGGAAGTAGACCCAAAAGATCACAAAGCTATTCGACAAATAGGAGAAATTTATCTTAGTTCTAGCCAGTTTAACGTTGCAGAGTTGTTGATCCAAAAAGCTATTGGTATTAATCCTACCAATCCCAAATATTATATTAGTATGGTAGAACTATTTTACAATACGGATAGAAAACAAGATGCTATAGCCGAAATGGAAAAGGTTATCAAACTTAGACCAACCAATTCTGCTTATATGCTTACCTTGGCAGATTTGTATCAAGAACTTCATGATTTGGACAATGCACAAAAATATTATTTTAGAGTGTTGGAATATGAACCATCCAACGAACAAGCCAAAAAAAAGCTTAAAGACCTCTCTGTAGAATAAGCTATCTATTTCTGTGTGTTGTGTGGTAAACAAAAATATAAATATAACGTTGGTTTTTTTGCCGTGTTTTTTTATGTTTTTTTTGCTGTTATATGCTTGCCAACTATTATCATATTTTGAAAGAGCTTGTTGCTATGCAAACTATTTCTTCAGATAGCGCGTCTGTTGATCACCATGAGCACATTGCTCTGTATCTTTCTACGTTGTTGACGAGAAATCATTTTTTCTCTGAAATTGTTCATGGCTATGGTAATCCTGTAGTCTTGTGAAGATATATCGTCAATGCTGCTTTGCCGACGGTTCTTGTTTATGGGCATTATGATGTCCAACCGGCCAATAGTGAAGAATGACGAAAACATGATCCTTTTTCTTTGTATATAGGCAAAGACAAAATTTATGGTAGAGGAGTGGCTGACAATAAATGACAATTTCTTATCCATCTGCTCGCTATATTTGATTTGATTGAGTCTGATACTTTGTGATATAATGTAGTTGTACTTCTGGAAGGTAATGAAGAAACATGATCTCAGGATTTGGAAAAGTTTCTTCTCGATCATATCCATGATGTTCATGCAGATTTTTTTCTTGTTTCTGATTCTTATATCTTGTGAAATTCTCCTTGTATCGATTTGTGATATAGATGAGGCATTAATGTTGCTTTGCGTCTTACTACTGCATCAACGGATTTGCATTCGTGACTGTATGGTGGGATTGTCCCCAATGCTATTCATGAAATGAATACTATTTTACACAAGCTATATGATGTTCATCATCGTGTTACTATTCCCTATTTTTATTACGATGTAGAAGATATCCCTTTTGATATTTTGGTCAAAAATAAAAAACTCAAATTTGATGAACAAACATTGATGACAGATTTTGGAATCAAGACCTTATTCAAAGACAAAACGGTAGATTTGTTTACTCAGCTTGGACTCAAACCAACTATCCAAGTGACATGAATTGCTGGAGGATATACGGATGATGGTTACAAAAATGCTATCCCCAATATAGCTACTGCACATATCAATTTTAGAATTGTCAAAAAACAAACAACCAAAAATGTTTTGGGATCTTTTGATCAACGATTGCAAACGGTATTGCCTGCATATGTAGAGTATGATCTTACTGTAGGAGATATGTATGAACCTGTCAAAATACAAGCTGATACCTCTTATATCAAAAGAGCTGAAGATGTTTTACAGCGCGTTTTTGCTAAACCCGTGATTTACAAATATTCATGATGAGGACTTCCTATAGTCGATACTATGCAAAAAATAATTCGTGCTTATCCTGTTTTGATCCCTTTGGTCAATGAGGATTGTAATGCTCATGGCGTCAATGAAAACTTTGATATTGATCTGATCGAAAAATGATTTCAGTTTTCTCATGATTTTTTTTCTCGTAGCTAATTGTTGTTTTTCTGTTAAAATCTTGTTAAAAACATAGTTCTTACCTATATTTTAAAAAATTTCCTCTTGTAATGGTTTGATAAAAAATTACAACATTATCAAGTTAAAACATTAGCATATTTTGTCTGTTAACTAAAACGTACGTTATTGCTCTTAATAAGCTTTTAATATTTTAATATATGCTCTTATGGTTAGTTTAGAAGATATTAAATTGCCTCCGCACAATGTAGACGCAGAAAAAGGTGTTATCTGAGGTATTCTGATGGACAATGAGTTGATGTATTACTATGATGGTATCGGATTGGCTCCTGAAGATTTTTATCAAAGAGAGCATGCCTATATTTATCAATGAATCAAAAAACTTTGGGGATCTCGCAAGACGATTGATGTGGTAACTTTGGCTGATCAATTAGGCAAAGATACCGTATTGGATGCTATTTGATGAACAGATTATTTGTACGAACTTTCTAGTTTTTTGTTGAGTACTTCATCATGTGCTGAATATGTAAAAATCGTCAAAGAAAAATCAGTATTGAGAAATATCCTCAAAACATCACAGCAAATTATTTGAGAGGTATATGAACAAAGAGATACTTTGGAAGTATTGCAAAATATAGAAAAAAGAGTTTTTGACCTTACCCAAAACAATGTCTCAGAAAAAGTACATTCTATTTGAGAGATATTAAATCAAAGAGTCGAAGCATATATGGATATTGTAGATCATCCAGAAAAAGCCAATCTTAGAAAGGTATTTGCTTGATATCATGGATTGGATGATATGCTGGGTGGATTTAAACCAGCAGAACTTATTATCCTTGCAGCTCGTCCAAGTATGGGAAAGACAGCTTTTGC
>CAZECU010000050.1:0-6427 GCA_964510755.1 uncultured Candidatus Peribacteria bacterium
GTGTAAAATTGGCTTACTTTAGCCATATGTGCGTTTCGAAGTAAAATTCAGTATAGTAATATTTACTTTTGACAAAAAAAATACACAATCATTAGAGATTGATTTTTTCTCGTAAAAGTATATCATTCACATCCAAAACAAAAAAATCAAAAATATGAAAAAAATCAAAAAATTTATCAACTTGCTCAAAACACGAGCGTTTTGGATAGAATATTTTGGTTTGTACCTCTCTATTGTCATCGTGACGGTAGCGGTACAGGCAATTATTCTCCATACAGGTAAAGAAATTTTGATTTTTTGCCTGATCAAATCACTTCTTTCTTCGATCATAAGTGTTGCGATTATTATGTTGGGGAGAAGAACCCAAATAATCAAAAAACACTTTATATTGGAAGCTTTATTGTACATGATAGCCAGTATTCCGTATATGGAATTGACTATTATCTACATCTACAAAGACGACATAACATTGGTGCTCAGTATGCTCAAATGGTATGCTATAGTGTATTTCATCATGGGATTAGGGATAACCGAACTCCTAAGGATGTTTACAAAAAAAATCTTCAAATAAAGTCATGCTGATATATACAGGATGACTTTTCGTTTTTTAAAAAAATTACCCTCGAAAGAGTAATTCTTATGATAATAGTAGAGCTTATTCTGCAGCAACTTCTTCAGCTGTTTCTGTAGTTACTTCTTCAGTTGCTTCAGTAGCTACTTCTGGTGTTTCTGTAGTTTCTACTTCTGGTGTTGTTGTTTCTTCTGTCATCCTATGTCGAGGTTAATAAATAAAAAAGTTCGCATCAATCATCCGATACACCGACAAGCGTAAGAAAATCCTAGGTAATAGCTAGTCTTTATTTGATATTGATTACTCTATCCAAAACGATACACACAAAGATATTTTATATCATCAGTATCCACTATGAATCACGCAACCACCATACAAAGATATAATGGGACTATGGAAGAATTATCTGAAGATATAGGCAATTTGGACTATGATGCCCAAGTCAAACTATACGCACTTTTGACCCAAAAATACCAAAAAGACGCCAAACACGATCTGAAGCTCAATCATCCACAAGTTTCTGCTTATCTCCAAAATATTTCTCACGATCTCGCACATATGTTGCAAAACAACATGACACCATTGGCAAATTTGTGTAGAGAATACAACCAAAAAGGAATCAAATAAGGTAATCTATACAAATTTTTGACTTTTGTCGCTATTCTAAATATACTTAGATATATTTTATTATCACGGTAACGATATGAATAGATCCGAGCACGAAAAAAATATTACACCTATACAGATAGACACTACTAATAATCACATAAATACTGAACTAGTAGAAACGTTTTCTCCAGAATCTTTATATCAACAATACCAAACATATACCAAAATAAATGACTGTGTACAAGATATACAGCATATTTTTACCAAAAAAAATCTTTCAAAACAGGAATATAACAAGCAAATAACAAACAAAATCAGCGATATGCTCACCGACAGAGAATCATATCATCAGCTATATGATTTGCATCAATGAAATATATCATCTATCAAACAAACCTATACTAAACAAGACCAATGGTATAAAAATATGATACAATCGATATCAGAATGGACGAAAACAAGCGATATACAATGGGAAAGTAATCCTGCATGGTACAGTCTCAATACAACACCAGAATCCAACCATCAAGGTCCAAATCACAAAATATATACTACTATAAATACACAAGCATATCATTTTATTCAAAAATTACCCAATCTAGCAATTACACTACGCAAAATCTGACTAGAAAACAATGATAAAATTCAACTAAAAGTACCATCGATTTTAATAGGTTTTCTAAAACACAACGATTCATTGGTTATTCACTTCAAAAATCAAGAAAACAAACAGAAAATACAGCAAGCAATAGATACATGGATCCAAACAAATAATATTTCTATAGACAAAAGAGAATTAGAAAGAACCACATATGCAACTGATAGTTACGATACTAGTTTTACTCAGCTAATAGCACAAAATATTGCAACACGAATATTTGATATGCATAAAAAAAACAAATATGCAGACAATATAATAATACAACAAGGCATAGGATATGCTATCAAACAATCACAAAATCCACCGTCAATTATACACAAAAAATAATTTTATCATTATCACCCATTATGGACAATCAACAAACTATCAATCACAAAGAAATACAAGAAGAAGTTATCCAAATCATCCAAAGAGAAGATGTCCCAGAGGAAGCTATCAGGGTTTTTGAATGATACAATCGTAGATTTGTACTACCCGAAGACTATCAGGAAGGTAATTTTGAAACATATGCAATGATCCAACATACACAACCCAAAGTATTTACGACATACCTAGCACTTACTCACAAAAATTTAGCATCACAACAAGAAAAAAACATTTACCTCTATGAAGTAGATCAAAAAGGTAATAAAATTTGACATGGAGAAATAAGAAAAATAGATACTCCACCTACCAAAGCATTTACGGGATTTACCAATACAGAAGAAAACTATTCCCACCAATGATTTGGTACCAAACGTATGCATACCATGAACACAATCAGCCAATATTTTCGATGATTGCCTTTGTATTCAGGAAAGACATTTTGTGATATACATGCAAAACAAATACGAGAAACACTGACTATACAAGGGGAAGCCCAAAAGCATATATCAACTGATCAATATGAAGAATTTTGTATGAACTCATAAATCAATTGATATACCTATCAAAAAACATAAACATACGAGATATTTACCTCATATTAGCGTTGTATGTATCGCTTACTGATTTTTCTTGTACCTTCTATCTTATTCAATCTTACAGGACTGATAGACACTTTTTTGGTCAATACTTTTGGCAAAGAAAAATCTGAAGGTAATCTAGAAAATGGCATTGGATCTTTGATGATTATAGGATGATGTGTGGCATGATTAGTAGCACTAGGATTGTTTCCTTTCGTCTACAAAGAAATATTTACCATCCAATGGCAAACAGCAGGATATCTTTTGCTCTGAGGAATAGCATATGGAGTCGCTGCACTACCATATTTTAAAGCATTAGAAACAGAGCAAGTAGAAAATATTTTACCGATGTATCAGACAATCCCGTTGATAACGTATATCATGGGAATTTTGATGTTAAAAGAAATGATTCCATTATGGCAGATAGGAGTAATTATAGGAATAATTATGATCACTTGATTATTTTACATTGATCTCAAAAATTTTACGCTCAACAAAAAAGCGTTATGATGGTGTTGAATCAGTGCGATATTTTATGCAGCGTCATTCGTATTATTCAAAAAATGAGGACTAGCAGAAAACAACTTAGGGGTTTCATTATTTTGGGAACATATCGGAGTTGTATTAACAGGAATGGTCTTTTTTGTGCAGACTGCTATTAGAAAAACTACTATCAAATATTTTGTCAAAGCCTGACGAAAATTTTCTATTTTGAATATTTTCAACGAACTGTTTTTTATCTCAGGGATCATCCTCCAAAATTACATCAGTCTCCATTATTTAATTGTCTATATGAGTATCATTACCAATGGAGGACAAGTATTATTAGGATTTTTGATGAAATATATCGCTCACCAACGAAAACCTCATCTCTACCAACGAAGTTACTCCAAAAAATCTATCATCATCAAAATAGCTTTGTCTCTGGTAGTCTTATATGGATTGTTTTATATAGGCAAGTTTATTACCTAAGTATATAGTATTGATGCCAAAAAAATTTCCTCTCGAAAAAGCAACCAAAAATCTGATTATTCATCAACTAGTAGCTTGTTTTGCCATGCATACAAACCTTTTTTCTCAGCACAAATCCAAACTCACGTGTTTTTATCTCCAGTATAAAGGATACAAAAAATTGTTTGCGTATATCAATCCTAGAGTACATGAAGTTGTGCTAGGATTTTCTCATTATGGGACAGACGCTTTAAGTACATTTCCTATACTCAAAAGTCTCGCACATGAAGTCAAACAGAGTATGATAAAATTTAGTCTAACCAACCCCGAAGATATCCAAACATTGGCTATTCCGCAGCTCATCGATCTGATGTTGTCTACGTATCAACAATAAAAAAAATCCCCCGACACGAGGGATTTATATTTATCTTGTTAGATAAGGTACTCCAAAGTATACTAGGAGTATAAAAGCTACCAACGCAGCTATCCAACCAATGACACAAAAAATCGATTTGATAGTTTCCCAGAGAGATTTTTTTGGAGTAGATACCGTATCAAAAGCTATACAGCGCAAAAATGTAGGAGTTTGATCCCATTGCAAGACCAATCCGGCTGCTTGCATAGCGAATCCTTGAGGACAATGTAATTTCCATTGGGTATCCATACACACCAAATAAGAAGCATGAGTCACAATAATCAATACTTCTTCAGAGCATGCTGATATTTCTTGGAAAATTTCCGCTGCATCTTCTGGAGTATCTCCAAGAATAACATTAGAAAATTTCTTAGAAAGAATGATGCGGGTAGAAGAGGACAAATACTGTTGAATAATCTCAGCTGTTTGTTGATTATTACGATGTATGGAGGTCCAAATTACTGCCTTTTTCTTACCCACTTCATGGGCGATATTGACCGCCAACATTTTAGCTAGCGATACACCCACAGTATTGAGAGGGCCAAAAGGTTCATTACAGATAGATGAGCGGACCACAATCACTTTTTGTAATTTCTTTTTCATATATTATTTTGTTTTGTTTTTTTATTGTTTTTTTGAGATAATACATATTTTATGATAAAAGTCAATCTATAAAAAACAGGCTTTGTAAGTTGATAAAAGAGGAGAGGAGCAATAACACCGTTTATTGTGATGTAAAAAATATCCCTCGAAGAGGGGAAAAGGGCGGGCGGGAAGTTAAATTAAGAAAAGTTAAAATAACTTGCAGAAATCTGGGATTTGAATATAAAAAACAAATGTTCACAAAAGAAAGGATATATTTAAATTAACCTATAAATAGGATGAAAATAGAGGTGAAGAAAAAGGTAAAGAAAAAAGTAAAAAGAGAGATAAAATCATCGAAGCAGATAATATCTTCCTGTATATTTAACTTTACTTGTTTTATATGGGCGTTATGAATAATTACATTGGTTTCGAATGATATCTTGATAAAATTTTATACAGAGCCCATAATTTGGCAAAAATTATTGTCTATATTTATAGCAATAATATTCTTTCTTCTTGCGTTATTATGCAGACGATATTTCATTAAATACAAAGAAAATATAAAAGTTCAAATAACATTATTTTTATTTTCTATAACAGGATTTCGATTATGTTTAGTAAACGATATTCCAGCTTATCTGATGAAGCTAAAACAAGACTTACTCAAACATTTACATATGCAGTCTTAATTATAGTTTCTATAACCACAGTATCTTTGTTATTCAAATATGCGAATATTTCTCTATTGCTTGTTGGAACAACAACATCTAATACTTGATCAACACAAGTTATAAACAAACCAATACGAGACATAAATTTGAGTCCGATACAAAACGTAGAGAATGTACTTAGCGGGGGATTATCATGAACCGATTATACTACTAAATTTGAAGCTAATCAACCAAACATATCTAGTAACAGCTCTAGCAAAAATACTGAAGAAATACATAATTATCTCTACAAGAATAGATTATTATTCGATATCCCTGCAGGGAAAAATGGATTGTTGTTGATAGTTACTAAAAAACCAGTTGCAGAGGACAGAAATTTGTTTTTGGCTATTTGATGATCTACAAAATGAGAATTACGAAAAGAAAAATCTATACCAACCAATTCAGAAAATAAATACTTATTTGATATAAACAATCTACCTATAGCAAGATTCACACCTGGAATAAGCCTATTTGACAATACAATAGATTGAAAGATACAAATTGGTGTTCTAGTAGGAGAAAAAGATAATAGCGTAGAATCAGTAACTATGATTTTTTATTAATATTTTTGATTTATTTTCTTACTCTCAAAATATGAAAAAAATATCTATAATTCTATTATTATCGTTTGTTATAATTTTATCGTGATGTGGCTTATTGTGATCTAAAGGAAAAACAAAAAGCATAGAAAATATAGCAACAGACTATCGAAATATTATAGAAATTTCTGACAAAACAATAGAATCCAATCCAAATTCATTTGAAACATACAACACTAGAGGAGCAGCAAAATATTGACTAAAAGATTATATAAATGCTATTAATGATTATAACAAAGCATTAGAATTAAATCCAAATTATACAGATGCATATTACAATAGAGCATTAGCAAAAACAGATTTAGAAAGATATCAAGAAGCTGTTGCAGATTACAATAAAGTAATTGAATTAGATCCTAATTATATAGATGCATATATA
>CAZECU010000051.1:0-6236 GCA_964510755.1 uncultured Candidatus Peribacteria bacterium
TTTTAAAAACATAAAAGCCAGATTGCACTATCTTCATTTTGATCTGATGGACGAATGGGAAATCACGGATGAACTTTTGGCTACGGTCACCAAAAAATATGCAGATACCATACAGGAAATCGAAGCAAAAAAGTTTGCCTACAATATGGGTGATAGAAAATGTTTTGAGCCGAAGGAAAATATGTTTTGTAGATACTGCGAGTATTATTCGCTGTGTCCTCTCTTTGCACATTTGAAATTTGATGATGAAGTGATAGGAGGAGAGCTAGGAGAAAAAACTATCAAAGGATTGGTCGATGAATATGTTGAGTTGTCTAAGCAAGAATCCCAGGCAAAACGTGACAAAGATCTGATAAAAAATATTTTGGTAGAATATCTCCAGGAGCATAATTTACTCAAGTTGTTTGGCAATACCGGCAAAATATCTGCTTCGCAGACGGAGAATATCAGCATCGAAGACAAAACCAAAGTCAAAGAAATTTTGGGGGAACTGGGACTGTTGAATGATGCGATGGAGCTTGATAGATTCAAATTGCAAAAACTCGTCAAAGAGCACAAACTCTCGCTCGATCAACTTGGTGATGCAGCACTCCAAAACACAAGTCGGACACTGAGGTCTACCACACAGACCACGTAATGTCAAACAATTTTGTTTGCATCTTTTGGACAAATCTCTACTATATAGATTATCTTTTGATCTCCTCTAGAAACAAAAAACATGAACCCTTCACATCACTCATCATCTCGCAATCCTTTTTTGCGTGTATATAAAGCATTTTTACATACCCCGTTGTATGGCAGGACGCTTGCCGTTTTGGGATTTTTGGCATTGGGTATCAAACAAACCATGCTCTTTGTCTCCTCTCATGTGCTCTATCAAGAGCCAACGTTGTGGGCTACTTTAGGACACTATGCTGCGTATCTTATGAGTGATTTTTTTGTGTTTTTTGTGCTGATAGGATGTGTCGCTATCAATACGTTGATCTCCCAAAAAGCGCGGAGAATGGTAACCAATCTTTTTGCCCTAGCGATTTTGTTTTTTTTTGTGGTAGATATTGTTTCGCTGGGTACCTTACAAAGTGGTATCTCTATCTTTGATATAGGAAGTGGACTTTTTGATCCTTCTGTGGTCAAAGTAACACGAAGTATTTTTGTCATCATTATCATAGCCATACTTCTCATTATGATGGTATTTGTGTTTGCTCAAACTCGTTTTTTTAGAAAACGTCAAAAATATTATCTCATCGCAAGTATAGCAATATTTGCTCTTGTTGGGCTACTTACCTGAACGCTTTCTCGCTGGCATATTACACTTCCCGACAATATTCTCTCTAGCAATCGACATGCTATCTCGGGATTTTTTCGTGATCGTTTAGGGAGACCTACAGGAACAGCACAAGCATATCTCTCTTCTTTTGCTTCTATCAAAGCAGACAAACAACGTCCTAATGTAATTGTTGTCTTTGCAGAATCACTTTCTGCCATCGACTCCAAACTCCTTGGTGGTGAAGACAACCTTCCTTATTTTGACAAAATACAAGCAGAAGGTATGAGATTTTCCAATTTCTTGGCTAATGGATGTACATCAGATACCGCACATATAGCACTTCTGCAATGAGTAGAACCTTGGAAATTTACCTGGCAAGAAGGAGAAACTTATAGTGGCTACAAAATCCCTACTTCTGCTTTAGGACAATTTTTTACTGAACAATGATATCATTCGACCTTTCTCAGCACGGCTAGCCTCTCATTTCTCAACCAAAGAGCATTTCTTTCTGGTGTAGGTTTCAATACTATCATCGGCGAAGATATGTTTGATCAACAAGATAGTTATGTGTTTGATGCAGCTCCAGATCAAGTATTGTACAAGAAAGCATTGCAAACGATACAAACACAAAAAGACAATTATTTCCTTGCCTTACAAACTATTTCTTTCCATAGACCTTACAATACTCCGTATGGAAGCAACGAAAAAGATGCAATCAGATACGCCGACAAAAGTCTGTATTATTTTTATCAACAGTTGAAAAAGAGTGGATTCTTTGATAATGGTATCCTTATCATTGTTGGTGATCATAGAAAAATGGAATCTATGCAAAGTAATGAAAAAGAAAAGTTTGGTCCTTTGCGATATGCAAAAGCAGTAGCTACAGTTATCGGTACTGGTATCACTCCATGAAGCGTCAATACCAAAATCATCCAACATACTGACTTTTTTTATTCGCTCAAAAAACTTATTGGACAGGATAATGTCACCGTTTCCAAATTTTTTAATGATGTATTTTCTCCTAAACAATGAAGAAACTGGTGAGTAGTATTTTGTCGTTACTTTACCAATAGATATGGTGTCACTAGTACGGTGACTTCATGAGCAGGATTTGAATACGTTAGTGATATCAAAAAAATATATCCTGCAGTATATTCTTATATCCAGTCGTATAGCAACTATCAAAATCCTCTCTCTACCGGCAATGTAAAAATCGGCGATGATGATCATATCGCACTTATAGCACACAGATGAATACTTAGTGAAACTACAGAAAATTCATTGGAAGGATTTCTTTTGGCCAAAAAATACGGAGCCAATGGTATAGAATTTGATGTCTCTCAAACCCAAGATGGTGTCAATGTTGTGCTCCATGGAGAATCATTGTATCCTACAGTATGTGGAGACAAACTCAAAGTCACTACCCATACGTTGGCGTGGTTGCAACAAAACTGTCCGCTGACCAACGGTGAAAAAATTAGAACGCTCAAAGAAATGCTGAGTGAATTAAGTGGTATGTTTGACTATTATTTTGTGGAACTCAAAGTCTATTCCAGCAACGGCATACAACAAACCCTTGATGCTATCGACACCGTCAAACAGCTAGGCATGGAAGACAAAGTCATATTTACTAGTTACGATAAACCTGTGACCTATCTCTTGGGAGCGACAGAAAATATCCATGTATGACGAGATACTTTTGACGTCAATGATATCAAACTTCTCCCAAAATTTCGTCATGAATATTTTCTCATGCCACTGGAAAATGTCCAAAATACTCTCGTACAAGAAGTAAATGCTCTGGGCAAAAGACTTGTGATTTATGTGGTCAATACTCGTGATGATTTGGAAAAACTCTATCACCAAGGTATCCGCATTATCATGACCGACAATATCATTAGCATGAAAGAATATGCAGACAAACTTACTCTAGGACAATAAAAAAATATAAAGTACAAAGTACAAAATTGAAAATTAAAAATTGAAAATAGAAGATTACCTCACCCCTGCCTACCGCAGGCAGGCCTGACCCCTCTCCAATCCCCCGTAGCGAAAAGTACGGGGCAGGCGTAGAGAGGGGTACAGGCGTAGAGAGGGGTAAAAATTTACAAACAAAAAAATTACCAACCATATTTTTATTTTTTTGTCTCCCTTTGCGAAGGGAGATGCCGAAGGCAGAGGGATTTAAATAGAAAAGATTTTAGTGTCTACGACTCAAATCCTCCACCCTAAAGGGTACCCCCTCCTTTAAAAAAGGAGGACAAATTTCTGCATCGAAAAAGTTTTTTTATCTTTTTAGTACGATTCACATTTTACTATGTAATAGTTTTGCTCGTGTCCGCATGATGGACACGTCGCTGGTGCAGATTTGCCTTTGTATACATACCCACATTTGGTACATGTCCGCTCTATATCTTCAGCTTTTTCTCGTAAAGTACCTGTAGCCAAACGATCACGCAATGCTTTGTATCTCTCTTCATGATGCTCTTCTGCATGAGAAATAGCTCTGATCCTTGCCGCTACTTCTGGCAATCCTTCTTCCTCTGCAATCTGTGCAAACTCTGGATATAAGACACTATGTTCGTGATGTTCTCCGTCGATAGCATATTGCAAATTTTCCAAGGTAGTTCATTTTTTGACAAATGCTCCTGTCTCTATCATAATTTCATCCATATCTTCACCAAGTTTTTCTTTGACTGATTGTATCATCTTAAAAAACCACGAAGCATGTTCTCTTTCTTGTTCGGCGGTTTGCTCGAATATCTCAGCTATTTGTAGATATCACTCTTTTCTTGCTGCACTTGCATACATAGCATAACGATTTCTTGCTTGTGACTCACCTACAAATGCTTTGGTAAGATTTTCCAATGTTTTTCTCATCTCTTTATGGATAAACAAATAAAATGCTTGTATAATATATACGATTTTGGTGAGGAATTGGTAGAGATTTTTGTTGATAAGTAGAATTAAATCTATAAGTATATATATAGTATGTTTTTATTTTGTTGAAATGTTGTGGGTATGAATAGCACACGATCTAGTAAATATATATGGATTATTGGCTCAATTTTGATCGCTTCTCTGAGTGGTGTCTCCTGTATTTTTGCACAAACAGAGATTTTCACACCCCTTCTGACGGATTCCAAAATAGATAGCTCTGCATCTTATATTCCTGGTGAAATTATTGTCAAACTCAAACCTTCTTCCAAGCGTTTGAGATCTACTAGCAGCTTTTCTACGTTACAAACGTTTGCTACAGCACAAGGACTTACCGATGTCGAACCTCTTTGAAATAGCAATATTGCTGTCATGACTATCGATGATGAGAGTAGTGTAGCACAAAAAATTGCTGATCTTCAATCCCTGGGAAATGTCGAATACGCTGAACCAAACTATCTCTATCATACCCAAACCTTTAATGATACCTCTACAGGAAATCTTTGGGGATTGTCACGTATCTCTGGATACCAAGCTTTTGATATTTTTTCATGAGATACAAATCCTGCTACCACCTGAACTATCGTCGCTATCATTGATGCATGAGTAGCTTATGATCACCCTGACCTCATCAACCAAATGCGAGATGGTAGCTCTTGTAAAGACGAGAATGGAGTAAATATCTCTCCTTGTTTGCATGGATATGATTTTTATGATAACGACAACAATCCTTATCCTGTACGTTCTTCTCATGGAACCCATGTTGCATGAACTATCGCTGCCGAAGCCAATAATACGCAAGGAATCTTATGACTCAATTTTCATGCCAAGATTATGGCACTTAGAGCTGGAGATGATTCGCTCTCTTTGGCAAGCATCATAAGATGAATTTATTTTGCTCAGCACAATGGTGCCAAAATCATCAATGCGAGTTTTGGATGAAGTAGTTATTCTACGTGACTGTATGATGCTATCCGTGATTTTGGGTCAGCATGATGATTGTTTATCACGGCAGCCGGCAACGGAGGAGATGATGGTATTGGAGACAATAATGAAAGTATTCACAACTATCCTAGTGATTATACTCTGACTAATATTATTTCGGTAGCTGCGACCACACAAAGTGATGGACTCGCTAGTTTTTCCAATTATGGACGTACCTCGGTAGATGTATGAGCTCCATGAACATCTATTTTTAGTACACTTGCAAATATTATTGAGACAGTGAAAATGTCTGAAACGTTTGAATCTACAACTATATGACAACTTCCTGTATGATGGACACAATGATGAACTGCACCTAATTGGTCTGTCTTTGATTCATGAATACCATCACGAGACAATACATTATATTCTGATGATAACTATCCATATCCTAATAATGTAAACTCTACTATACAAACATCAATAAATACAGTAAATAATTCTGGTGTTACATTAGATTTTTTGACTATGTGTGATACTGAATATACTACTTCTTCTCGATCCGATTATATGGCATTGGAAGTTAGTACAAATGGCTCTAATTTTATAGAAATTGCTAGATGGGATGAGGCTTTCTTAGACTCTGATTCAGAGCCAACTTGATCAACATATGGTCATCTTATATATGATTTAACTTGAGCTTATATACATAGTAATTTTACTTTTAGATTTAGATGGGTATCTAATAGTTCAGATAATAATTATGGCTGATGTCTAATTGATGATGTGACTGTAAAAACATATAAAGCAAATACTAGCGGTGGACCATACTGATATCTTAGTGGAACCTCTATGGCAGCTCCTCATGTTGCATGATTAGCTTCACTTGCTCGATCATATAGACCAGAATTGTCTTACCTAGATATCAAAAATGCTATCATAACATGAGGAGATAGTCTTACTGGTCTTATCAACAAAACAGTGAGTGGAAAACGTATCAATGCCTATACGACATTATATAATCTTACTACTTCGCCTGTCGGATCACTTACATTTTTGTCGTGAAATTTTACGAATACTCCTACAACAATCTTGAGACTTACCACGA
>CAZECU010000052.1:0-6210 GCA_964510755.1 uncultured Candidatus Peribacteria bacterium
AACTCGGTGCTATCTGACATATGGCAGATTAGTGACGAGTTGTGGTAGGTAAACGGTAATATTTTGTCATAATTGTGTCAGTTTTTTTCTGTTTTTAGATTTTTATAGTAGTCGTTACTATTTTTATATCTAAACAACTGAAAGATGCAAGATTATTTGCTCCAGCTTAGCAGAGAGCTCCAACAAAGAAACTATAGTCCGAGGACCGTAGAGATTTATACGAATTGTTTTAAATTCTTCTTGAAATGGCTTGATTATGATGTTTCCAAGATTTCTCGTGAAAAAATTGTTGATTTCATTCTTTATCTGCAAAAACAAGGCAAAGCACCCAAAACCATTAATCTGTACAAAGAGGTCATCAAGTTTTTTTGCAATCAGATATTGAAAAATGCTATTGCTGTCGATATCAAGCTTTCCAAACAGCCCAAAAAATTACCTATTGTGCTTTCCAGAATGGAGTTGGATCGTATGTTTACCGTTCCTCAAAATATTAAACATAAATTGTTGCTTATGGTCGCCTATGGTGCTGGTATGAGGCTATCCGAGGTCAGAAATTTGCGTGTGCAGGATATTGATTTTGGTTCTTTGACTATTCATATCAAATGAGCCAAAGGACAGAAGGATAGAATAAGTATTTTGTCTGAAAAAATCCGTGATGAATTGCAAAGATATTGCTTGTTGAAGAAGTCAGATGCGTATGTCTTTGAAAGCGAGAGGTGAGGAATGCTGCATGATAGGACATTAGCTCATGTTTTTGAGCATGCTAAAAACAAAGCTGATATCCATAAGCCAGCCACCTTTCATTCACTTCGTCACTCGTTTGCTACACATCTTTTGGAAAATGGAACTGATATCCGTTATGTGCAAGTGTTGCTAGGGCACAACAATATTCGTACTACGCAGATGTATACGCAAGTCACGAATCCGATTCTCAAAAATATTGTAAGTCCTTTATAGTTTTATCTCAGATATTGTGCTTTGTTGGCATTGTGCTGGTCTAAAGTCTCTCCGTAATGAATATTGCCTTGCATGTCATGTAAATAGTAGAGATAGTCTGATTTTACAGGATTGATAACTGCGTCGATACTTTCTCGTGTCGGATTGCAGATTGTTGTTGGAGGTATACCACGAACAGCTCTCGTGTTGTATTTGTTGTTGCTATCGCCGACATTTCTTGCGATGACCGCTGGGGTACACAAGGTATATGAGGTTTTGAGTCCGTAGCAGAGGGTGATATCCGCGTCGATTTTCATTCAGATGTCTAATCTTTTGAGAAATATTCATGCGACCGTCGGTTTGTTGTTGTTGTTTCTCTCTTCTTTTTCTACGATACTTGCCAAGATCATGGTCTTGTAAAAATCTGTAGGATTGTTGAGTTTACTTCGTACTCTGGATTGGAATGTTTGCAATTGTTTGTTTACGAGCTGAGGAATCAATGGATTAGTCTTGTCTACGTTGTAGGTATCAGGGTAGAGGAAACCCTCTAGGGTTTTGAGTGAAGTGTTGGTGAGTCCAAGTACGCTGTTTTGCAAAAATACAAAATTATTTTGCTGTTGGGCGATAGTGTCTGCATTAGTAACGTATGCAACATATGCTCCCGGGGTAATATATCATTTTCTCGTTAGTGCTTCATCTATATCGTAGATTGATCGACCTTCCAAAATCGTGAGACGAAGATAATCCTTTTCTGATCCTTTCAAAATCTGTTGGACTAATTCTGCTCTGCTATAACTACCACTAAACGTGTAGGTCCCTGCTTCGAGTTTGTTGAAGGAAATGTCTTTGTGGAAAAAAAGATATATTTTCATCTTGAGTTTTTCTGTACTGCTCAACTGATTGAAAATTTTGGATACATTTTCTCATGACTGGATGATGATTGTGCTCGTGAGGGTGATGTTTTTGGAGTAGACATAGATGCAAAAAATAATCACTATAATCAGGATATATCTTCCTATTTTGATTTTTGGGGTAGAGTGTGACATAGGTTGTTTACAAAAATAAATGTGTTTCATCATACTAAAATCTTCTTTTTTGTCAAATAGAGATGACTCTATTCTGCTTTGGGTTTATCTCGCTCTAAACTCTTGACCAAAACTCTATTACTAAAAGTGTCGATGGTATATTCTGGGTCGTAGTCAATTCATAGAAAGCAATGTACATAGAAGCTCTACATGGGCCCACAGTTTTTCACTGGGGTTGTAGAGCGGTTCGTATACCTACGACCATTTCTATTCCTGACAGAAAGAGTAGCATAAGACAGCCTGTCCCGCAAGGCGGGAAGGAGTTTTTTGGTCCCGAAACCTTGTTCGGGACGCCCCGCCGGCAAGGCGATAGAAAATATATCATTATTTTTTTATATTTAAACGCTCCGCTGGGGTTTCCGACTTCGCTGGATTCCCTTTGGTCACTTTTTCTCTTGATAGAAAAATTAACGAAAAAGATCAAGTCGGTTGCAATCCTAACAAACCGTCGTTTCGTTTTTTTATACTTGTTTATCTCGCCGTACTCGCCCCGTAGTACTACGGGGACTCGCCTTGGCTCGAATATTTTGATTGCTTCGACATGATGAGAGACTTGTCGTGCAACCGCCCTTGGTAATATAGTATTTTTTGATGTAGTTGTCATACTGTTGTCATGTTTGTGTGTTTTTTTCCTTGAAAAAAAAATCTAATACCCTATGATGATTTCTCCAATTTTTGGTAAAAGTCTATTTTTTTTATTTATATAATCGATTGTACTATGTGTTTATTTGCAAAATGAGGAAAAAAGTATGTGTATTTTTTCGGTGAAGCGAAAGGTTTGGGAAAAGATATACTTGGAGGTAAGTGAAAAAACCTTGCAGAAATGGTAGAAATGGGATTGCCCATTCCTAGTGGATTTACTATCACGACGGAAACGTGTGATTTGTACTACAAGAGCAATAAAACATATCCACAAATAGTGTTGGATCAGATCGAAGAAAAATTGCAAAAACTTGAAAAGGTCATGGGCAAAAAATTAGGTGATCCTGTGGATCCATTATTGGTCTCTGTAAGATCGGGAGCTGCTGATTCTATGCCAGGAATGATGGATACTATCCTCAATCTTGGACTCAATGACGAATCTGTACAAGGACTTATTACAAAAACCAATAACCCAAGATTTGTACGAGATAGTTACAGAAGATTTTTGCAAATGTTTGGTGATGTAGTTATGGAAGTTCCTCATCATGATTTTGAGCATGCATTGCAATCTGTCAAAGATGCCAAAGGAGTCAAATTAGATACGGAATTGGAAGTAGCTGATTTACAAAAAGTCGTTACGTTGTACAAAGAAGCAATCCAAAAAGCTACCGGAAAATCATTTCCTAGTGATCCAAGACAACAATTGCATATGGCAATCGATGCGGTATTTGGTTCTTGGAACAATGAAAGAGCTAATGTCTATAGAAGACTCAATGATATCAAAGGATTGCTTGGTACTGCAGTCAATGTACAAGCGATGGTTTTTGGAAATATGGGAGAGACTTCAGGTACATGAGTATGTTTTACAAGAAATCCATCTACAGGAGAACACAAATTTTATTGAGAATTTTTGATGAATGCGCAAGGAGAAGATGTCGTTGCTGGAATTAGAACTCCTATGGAAATCCAAGAATTGGAAAGAATTATGCCAGATTGTTACAAAGAATTGGTAGAAATTTATCAAGGATTGGAAAAACATTATAGAGATATGCAAGATATGGAATTTACTATCCAAGAAGGTAAACTCTATATTTTACAAACAAGAAATGGAAAAAGAACTGCCGCAGCTGCTGTCAAAATGGCTGTAGATATGGTCAAAGAAGGACTTATCAACGAAAAAGAAGCAGTACTTAGAGTCAAACCAGAACAATTAGATAGTTTATTGCACAAACAAATTAATCCTGCAGCCAAAACAACTGCACAATTATTAACAAAGTGATTGCCTGCTTCTCCAGGAGCTGCAGTAGGACAAATAGTATTTACTGCACAAGATGCTCATGATCGAAACGAAACAGGCAAAAAAGTAGTTTTGGTGAGAACAGAAACATCTCCTGAAGATATTGTCGGTATGGTTGCTTCTCAAGGAATCTTGACTGCAAGAGGTGGTATGACATCTCATGCTGCGGTTGTTGCAAGAGGAATGGGAAAATGTTGTGTCGCTGGAGCAGGTGAAATTGTTGTCAATGAACATGAAAAAACACTTATAATCAAAGGAAACACTATGCATGAATGAGATATGATTACTTTAGATTGATCTACAGGTGAAGTATTTGCTGGTACTTTGGATGTAGTAGACCCAGAGTTGAGTGGTGATTTTGCAACACTTATGACTTGGGCTGACAACTTTAGAAGATTATTGGTGAGAACAAATGCTGATACTCCGCATGATGCAGAGGTAGCAAGAAAATTTGGTGCTCAAGGTATCGGACTTTGTAGAACAGAACATATGTTTTTTGCGGCTGATAGAATCAAAGCAGTAAGAGAAATGATCCTTGCAGACACCCTTGAAGGTAGAAAAGTTGCTTTAGCAAAAATTCTTCCATTCCAAAAAGAAGACTTTATCTGACTTTTCAAAGCTATGGCTGGATTACCAGTGACAATCAGATTTTTGGATCCTCCTTTGCATGAATTTTTGCCTCAAGAAGACAAAGATATCGCAGAACTTGCTCAAGAAATGGGTGTGGCTATAGAAGTATTACACAAGAGAATAGAGTCTTTGCATGAATTTAATCCTATGCTCGGACATAGATGATGTAGACTAGTTGTTACATATCCAGAAATAGCAGAAATGCAAACTAAGGCAGTTATCTCTGCTGCGTGTGAACTCAAACAACAAGGTGTAGAAGTGAAACCAGAGATTATGATTCCATTGGTAGGATTCAAAACAGAGTTGGATTTTAATGCAGATATCGTGAGAAGAGTAGCCAAAGAAACTATGGATACCTATGGTATAAGTGTAGATTACAAATTGGGTACTATGATTGAAGTGCCTAGAGGTGCTCTTACTGCTGACAAAGTTGCTGAAACTGCTGAATTCTTTTCTTTTGGTACCAATGATCTTACTCAGATGACACTTGGATTCTCAAGAGATGATGCTGGTAAATTTATCAAAGAATATGTAAATCAAACGATATTTGAAAAAGATCCATTCCAAACATTGGACACAGAAGGTGTTGGTCAATTGGTACAAATGGCTGTAGAAAAAGGAAAAAGAACTAGACCAGATATCAAACTATGAATTTGTGGAGAACATGGTGGAGATCCAAAATCTATCGAATTCTGTCACAAAATAGGACTTGCTTATGTGAGTTGTAGTCCGTATAGAGTGCCTATCGCAAGATTGGCTGCTGCACATGCTGCGCTCAAAAATTAATTTTTACTCCTCCCAACCCTCCTCTAAAATAGAGGAGGGAGTACTCTTATATTTTTACAGAGGTTTGGAGTATATGTACAATATAAAAAGAACGCTGGGACATATTATCCTGGCGTTTTTTTTGTTTTTAGAATTGCACCCAGGTGTAAAATCTGTATTGTTTCCATACCGACTGTTTTAGAAATCTTTAATTTCTTCACTACGTTTGAAATTGAAGCATCTAAAATCGCCGGTATATATTCTCCTTCACTTGTCCTGTAAAGGGAAAATATGTTTCAATGTTTTTGATTGAAGAATATATGGTTACCAAAAAGAATAATTATTCAATTGGCAAACCATAATTTCGATATCATAAAAAACATCATTTCATTTCAATTTTTTATTGCGTCTCAATTATGTGAACATATCTCGGACAAAACTTTCTTATCGATGCAAAAGTCAGAAGCTATATCGCTGACAAGATTTCCTCGTTGTATCGTGAATGTGAAGGTGAAGCGTTGATAGAAATCGGACCATGAAAAGGCTCCATAACTACGCTTATAGATACTATTTCTCCGAATTTCATTGTTATTGATAAGGATCCTACGTTTTACGAGAATTGAAAATTGAACATTGAAAATTGAGAATTTGTTCTTGGAGATATATTACAAGTGGATGTGGAAAAACTTCTTGCTGACAAAAAACTTCGTGCACAGCATACCTTGATCGTTGGCAATTTGCCTTATTATATTACTTCTCCGATATTGAGAAAATTCTTTTCGGCCTGACAAAATTATGCTGGGGGAGTGTTTATGGTACAAGATGAGGTTGGTCAAAAAATCAAAAGCGATGCCA
>CAZECU010000053.1:0-5982 GCA_964510755.1 uncultured Candidatus Peribacteria bacterium
TTGGTCCTTTGAAAATCTCTTCGCAGATATATCTTTCATGTTCGGTCTGAAGGTCAATTCCTCGCTCTACGGGATAGACAAAACTTTTGCCTGACTTCTGCAACAATTCGACTGCCTGGGTGTACGTCACTCTATTAAAATCTGAGGTTATCAATGCTTCGAGACGTTTTTTGACCTCGGGATTGATAAACTTTTCAAAAAATTCCATCTCTGGTGCTGCGTTGTCTAAGATATATTTGAAGACATATTTGAGCAGCGACTCTGCGAGATTCATGTCGTCGTTTAGGTCTGCAAATGCAATTTCTGGTTCGATCATCCAAAACTCTGAAAGGTGTTTGGTCGTGTTGGAATTTTCTGCACGGAAGGTTGGTCAGAAAGTATATACTTTGTTGAATGCGGTTGCAAAGGTCTCTGCGTTGAGCTGTCCACTTACCGTAAGGTTAGCTTCTTTCCCAAAAAAATCTTTTTTGTAATCGATATTTCCCTCTTCATTTTTTGGCATATTGAGTGCATCTAATGTAGAGATTCTAAACATCTCTCCTGCTCATTCTGCATCAGCTCAGGTAATAAGTGGAGTATGTACGTAGACAAATCCATTTTCGTTGAAATATTTATGGATCGCAAATGCGAGTAAACTTCTCACTCTAAATACTGCTGAGAAGGTATTTGATCTAGGTCTAAGATGTGCTATCTCACGAAGAAATTCCATGCTATGTCCCTTTTTTTGTAAAGGATAATCACTAGGACAGTCCCCTACCAAAGTAATCTTGGTCGCTTTGATTTCAAAAGCTTGTTTGTTTCCTTGGGAAGCTACAAGCACTCATTCTACTACTAGTGATGCTCACGTAGTAAATTTGCAAATTTCATCAAAATTAGGTAAATTATTTTCAAATACTATTTGTATATTTTTGAGGTAAGATCAGTCATTGAGTTCAATAAATCCAAATGTTTTGGAGTCTCTGACACTTTTAATTCGTCCTTTGACTACCAACTCCTGATCTAGGAATTTTTGATGATCTGCAAAGATCTGCGCTACGGTTGTGGAAATCATAGATATATCAAAAAGAAATAAATATAGGTTACCTATATCTTTTGGAGTAAAAAATGCAATCATTATTTATAGAAAATAGCCTTTATATACTTTGTCTTGGACATCAAAAAAACCCTCTCGGTCTGAGAAGGTTTCTTTATATTTGTATACCACTATAATGCCCTATTTTTGATATTGTCTCTACATTTGCTGATAAATTCATCTGTTCATGTTTCATATTGTTGTTTCGTTTTGTATTCACGGATAGAGAGTGTTTGTGTTGTTTCTTCTTTTTCTCCTACAATGACGGTATATGGAATTTTTTGTAATTCTGCGTTACGAATTTTTTTGCTAAATGAATCATCTGTGGTATCTACTTGTACTCTTAATCCCTGCAATCTCATAGCTGTTGCTACTTGCTGAGCGTAAGATTGAAACTTTTCTGCCACAGGAACGATTTGTATTTGTACCGGAGCTAACCACAAAGGAAACGCACCTGCAAAATGTTCTATCATTACTCCCATAAATCTTTCTAATGATCATGAGATCGCTCTATGAATAACTACGGGTCTTTCTTTTTCTCCTTTTTCGTTCACAAAACTCAAATCAAATCTTTCTGGTAAATTAAAATCACATTGAATCGTAGACAATTGTCGTTCTCTTCCCAAACAATCTTTGAACATAAAGTCCAGTTTTGGTCCATAGAAAGCAGCTTCTCCCAATATTTTTTGGAAAGGAAGATTATTAGCAATAGCCGCTTTTTCCAATCCAGATTCTGCTTTTTCTCGTACTTCATCTGATCATAAATATTTGGACTTATCTTCTCCTCTCACTGATAAACTTACTCGATAATTGTCTATCATACCCATCGTACCAAAAAATGTTTTGATAATCTCCACAATTGTAGACACTTCTTCTTCTATTTGGATGGCACGACAAAATAGATGTCCGTCATCTTGGGTAATTGCTCTGACACGGAGCAATCCTCACAATTCTCCTGTCTTTTCATCTCTATATACGGTTGCAGGTTCAAAGTATCTCACAGGCATATCACGATAAGAAAATTGATTGTCTGCAAAGATTTGCATGTGATGTGGACAGTTCATTGGTTTGACAAAAAACTCTTCATCTCTTCCTTTGACTTTAAAAAGATTGTCGCCATATTTGTTGATATGTCATGATTTTACATACAATTCATGTTTACATAAATGAGGTGTCCATACTCTTTGATATCCTCTATGCTGATGAAGTTCTCGTAAATATTCTTCTAGCTCTCTTCTAATAATCATACCATTTGGCTGTAACATAGGTAATCATGCTCCTACCAATGGAGAGATAGTGAAGAGTTTAAGTTGTTTTCCCAACAATCTATGATCACGTTTTTTTGCTTCTTCCATCATCTCAACATATGTTTTGAGCTGCATTTTGTCTGCAAAAGCCAATCCGTATAATCTCGTCATCATCGGATTTTTTTCATTGCCTCTCCAATATGCGCCTGCAATTTTGTCTAGTTTGAATGCGTCAGGATCTATCTCTTTGGTATTGTCTACATGAGGTCCCTCACACATATCTAAGAAAACAATAAAGTTGTTTTCCAAAATCAAAGCTCAAAGTGGCAAGTTCAAAGTTGCAATATATTTATTGATATTTTCATATTTTGTAATGTATTCTGGAGTACTGCCTTTGAGAAGATTATCTTTGGCTGCTAGAGGGATAGTATTGATGTAATAAGAAAATTTAGTTTCTCCTCATTTTTTAAATTCATCAATAAGATCGATTTTAAACTCTTCTCCCAACATCGAAATAATTTCTTTTGCCTGACTATATTCTAGGTCTATCCTTTGGAATGGCTGATTCTCCTTGATGATTTTGGTCATCATTTTTTGGAGTTCTTTGAAATCTTCTTCTCCAAATTTTACTCCTTCTGAAAAAATAAAGTCATAATAAAATCCTGTGTCTATAGCAGGACCGATACCGAGTTTTGCGTGAGCATCTACAGATCTTTGTACTGCCTGTGCCAAGATATGAGAGAGAGAATGACGACTCTTGTAAACATTACTTTCTTGAGGGATTTCTTTGTTCATAAGAATAATTGTGTAAAAAGGTAAATATTAATTTTAAACTTCTAAACTAATGTTGAATTTTGAATGATAAACTATTAAACTGATGTTAAATGTTAAATGATAAATTTTAAATGTATGATTTTGCAACTTTATGGACTATAGTAATTTACAATAGTTTGTATGAAGACAAGTCATTCATCTATCATCTATAATTTCTAATTTTTCAAGAGTCTATCATCTATAATTTCTAATTATTTTAAGTCATTTCTAATTTCTAATTATTTTTAAGTAATTATTTCTTCAAGCTTTCTGATGTTGTTTTGCTTATTTTTGTAAGAATATTAATTATACTTTCTATGTCGTTTATATATTTTTCATAATCCTGTTTTACAACCTGACTTTTGTCTAAAAGTCTTAATCGATATTTTGTCTCTCTTGATTCTTTCAATGCTATATATATTTTTGCTAGAAAATCTTTTTTTGTCTGTCAACCAATAGCTTCTTCTATATTTGCTCAAATACTTGTTGCACTTCTTAGAATCTGTTTTGACAATACAAATTCATTTTTATCTTTTAACACCTTATAAAGGTTAATTATCTCTAAAGCAAATTCAAAGCTCTTTTGTTGAATTAAGTTATCTTTTATCATTTCTTAATTTATCATTTAAAATTTATAATCTATCATTGTTTTTTAAAGAAAAATCCTACGTAAGCTAGTTAGTAGGAGTTATAGATTTTTTCAATAACAAACTCCTACCATTATGCTATGGTTGTTGTGGTAGTTGTTGTCGTTGTTGAAAGAGTAGTTTTCATAGTGTGAAGGATAGTCTTTTTTTGCCAAAAAACAAGAGATATTTTTGATTAGAAATTTTGTGGTAAAACATTACAATGGCTTTCAATATCTCTAATTTATATTGAAATTTGTGAATTACAAATTTCGGACTACGAATCGAAAACTAACAATGAAAAGTGAAAAATGAAAAATGAAGGACTTGTCTTTATACAGACTATTGTACATTACGATAGTTCATACAAAAAACTTTTCCGACATTATTCATTATTAATTATTAATTCTTCATTATTCATTATTCATCATCTATTTATCCTTATTCATACATCATGAAGTATGTACTCGTTCCTGTTATTGCTGTAGCGTTTGCATGGATTGGTTTGAAATTGTTTCGCTGGTTGAAAGTTCTGGATAAGCCTGGGAATGATTTGAAAAATACGAGAAAACCTGTGCCAACTATACAGGGAGTTTTTGTATATATAGGATTTTTTGCTATTGTAGCGATTCTCTTTCCTCAGTACTTACATAGCAATTTATTTTGGTGACTGATATTGGGTTCGTTGCCTATCGTTATTTTTGAACTGTTTGAAGAACTAAGTTATCTCGGAAAAATATCATTCAAAATCCATCCTATATTGAGACTAATCGGACATGTTGCGGGCGCATTGTTGGCGGTTTGGATTGGCAATATATGAGCGCAAGAATTTATCATTAGTGGACATATCTATATCATTCCTCAGCGACTTGTAGCTATTGGATTTGTCTGATGGTCTATCTTGTGTATCAATGCGATCAACCGATTTGATGGGATTTACGCCCAAGCAAGTGGTGTTTCTGGAGTCGGATTTCTTACCATCTTTTTGTTGATTCAGTTTGTTGTGTTCAAACATTATACGAATTTTACGGATGCGAATATGCAAATACTGCTGTTTGTCAAAAATATGTCCTTTGTCTTATTTTGTATTAGTCTCGTAGCAGCTATCATAGAATATAAACCATTGGGGCTTGTCAGAGATGTCTGAATTATGTTTTTTGGCTTTAGTCTGGCATATCTTTCCGTGATAGGATGAGCCAAAATAGGTACGCTGATCGTAGCGTTGTCTTTGGTTATCTTTGACGCGATATGGGTCTGATTGTGGAGAATGTTTGTTATGAAAAAAAGTCCCCTCAAAGGTGACTATACTCATCTGCACCATAGACTGCTTGGACTTTGACGAGGAAGGAAAGAGATTAGAGGGTTTGTGTGGATTTGGTCTGTGATTATGATGATATTTATTCTGATCCAATGAACAGATAGATTAAACAAGATTATCATTTTTGTCGTCATGGCACTGGTATTTTTTGGTATCAACTATTATCTGTTTTTGGTCAAAAAACTGCCATGCGGTTTGACGATAAAAAAATAAAATAAGACGCCGAAAATCTCAAAAAAGAGATTTTAACGTCGTTTTCATATTCTCCTTCACTTGTCCTGTAAAGGGAAAATATATTTCGTATTTTTGATTGAAGAATATGTAGTTTTCCAAACGAATATCTATTCGATGGAAACACTATATCCAGCGTAGCTGAATAGGAATTATTTTGAAATTTCTATGTGATAATAAAAAAAAGACCTGCCGTGCAAACACGACAGGGTTTTGATATCAATTTACTAGACACATCAGCGCAAAAAATTCTCAATCCCCGGAGGGACTCTTCTTTTGTTTGAAGGCTCCGAAGAGATTCTTCTAGAAAAGAGAGAGAAGAGAAAAACAAAATCGCTATGCATCGTCTAATTACTATATATATTTATTACAATAAATCAAGTCTTTTTTAGACCTTTTTTTATAATGCAAAATTTAAAGATTTTTGGTCCAAAAACTCAATTACCAACGGCAGTTGCATAACTTTATGACAAAACGCACCATTATTTCATCAGCGACTATATTACTAAAAATGTCGATGGTATATTCTGAGTCGGAGTCAATTCACAGAAAACAATATCAGATAGAAGCTCTACATGGGCCCACAGTTTTTTACTGGGGTTGTAGAGCGATTCGTATATCTACGTCCATTTCTATTCCCAACAGAAAGAGTACCATCGACGAGGAGTTTTTTGG
>CAZECU010000054.1:0-5865 GCA_964510755.1 uncultured Candidatus Peribacteria bacterium
GAGCGTCCCGATAAGATCGGGAAGGTCAGGGGTTCGAATCTCCTTGGAGCCAAATCGTTGAATTCCGTCATTCAAAATAGCTTTATTTATTATTATCTTATCCCAATGGCCAAAAAAAAGTGATGAAGAATCGTTGTAGCAATGCAATGTAAAGAATGTGGCAAAACCAATTATCACACGAGTATCAACAAGACAAATACTCAAAAATTGGAATTAACAAAGTATTGTAAACAAGACAAAAAAAAGACCTCTCATGTATCGAGAGAAAAACTGAAATAATATGTATATTTCATGTTGAGCTTTTGTGAGGTTGTATTGCTTCCAAAAGATTAATTTTATTTTTTCACACCTTACCACATGTTAGTTATGAGACTTTCCAGACATGGAAGAAAAAATTTAGCTGTATATAGAGTTGTCCTTTCTGAGCATACAAAACCAGTAAAATTTGGATATTCTACCGTATTGGGATCATATGATCCTATGCAACACAAACTTATTGCAGATGTAGAAACTATTCTTTCTTGGATCAAAAAATGAGCTAAACCTTCAGAAAGATTGGCAAAACTTTTGTATAACGATACCAAAAATGAAATTTTCAACAAATTTATTACCCATAGAGAAAGAAAAGGAGTTACGAAAAAAGAAGAAAAGAAAAAATAGTCTATTTTTTTAATTTTTTCTCGTATATATGAACGCTATCTATACCAGTGCCAGCTTTCAAAATGTGATCTTAACCGTTTTGGCTTTAGTGGTAATTTTGGTTATAGTAGGATGTTTGTATACGTTTGTCCGTGCAATTATTATGTTTGTGTTTGCTCACAACAAGGAAGATAACAAAAAAAAATGATGGAATAGCATCAGATTTATGATTATTGGTGTTATCTTGACTATTGTATTGCTGTTTTTGGTGCCGACCATACTTAGATGGATGAAGGTGCCTAGCTATGATCTCTATACTCCTACTAATGTTTTTGGTAGAGCGGGAGAACTTATTAACGGACTCTTTGATCTTGGTGATATTATCAAAGAGAGCCAGGAAAATAGTCAATATCGTGGAGAAATGTATTATGATGTAGATCCTTCTCCTTCTATTGAGCCTTTAGATGATCGTACGTATAGTCTTTAGATAACGTGTGATGAAATATGTTTGAAAATATCAAGTAAATGATTATCATGCCTGTATCTATCTTTTAATCTTTTTGTTTTGAGATGCACAAAAAATTTAATTTCTCTGAAACAATTTCAAGATTCCTCCAAAAATTTGGAAGGTTTACCAAACATCAGAAGGTTTTTGTTTTGTATCTTTGGGCTCTTGCATTTTTCCTTGTGGTATTGCCATTGATCAAAATTTCCCCTGTAAATGATGCATCTCACTCTGTATGGTTATTCAATGGTCATTTGTTCAAGAGCCTGTTGATTGTTTTGCTTAGTATGGCTGTA
Source organism: uncultured Candidatus Peribacteria bacterium (assembly GCA_964510755.1). Taxonomy (GTDB): domain Bacteria; phylum Patescibacteriota; class Gracilibacteria; order Absconditabacterales; family Absconditicoccaceae; genus CAJBLF01. The sequence continues at coordinate 1,441 of CAZECU010000054.1, forward strand.
CTTTTGGCTCGAAATATTAGTTTCAAATTCAAAAACTTTGTTATCGGATATTTTGGATTCAAAGAAAATGATGCTCTGTTAAATTTTGGATTTTTGTGGATCATTGCAACTGCGTTTTTGGGTATAGGTGATGCTATTGGCGTAGTTGGTACTAGTACACAAACTATCAAAGTGACGGGAGCATATTATTTTATAGAGCTATTCTTGCTTTTGTGATTAGTTTTGACCCTTGTTTCTGTCATCAGACATGCAAAAGAAAATTCTAGCAAAACCAAAATAGTAAATGTTATCGATGAAGATATGGTCAAAGAAGTCCAACACAAAAAATCATTCAAAGGACTTTTTGATGAAGAAGATGCAGAAGAAAACTCTAGAGGACATTTTGCATAATATTTTATTTGTTTATCCTTAGTAGTATGGCTAAAATTAATAGTTCTTGTATCGGATGTGGTGTATGTGCAAGTATTGCTCCTGATATATTTGTTGTACAAGGTGTTCCTGCTCAAGTTGTCAAACAACCAGAAACTCCCGAAGAAAAAACTTCTTTTGAACAAGCAAAGGCTTCTTGTCCTGTAGGAGCTATAGAAGACTAAATTTGGTGTATTATTTTAATGTATCGATTACCACTCAACAATCCATGGAAGCGAAAATTTGTATTGGATTGTTTTTTTGTTGTCTCGTAAAATTGCTCTGATTTGATCGTTGTTGGTCAGATCGCTTGCAAAATCAGTAAATTGACATGGACATTGATTGCATTCTTTAGGGGTGATGATAATATCATCATAGGTTGTGGCTATGTTTTCTTGATTACAATTGATATCTTGTCCTATTTCCGGACATCCATCCTCGTCTGTTATTCCATTCCATGTTTCTTGAATAGTTATACATATATCTTGAGTATCAGGTATGCCATCTTCGTCAGTATCTATTATTTCTTCATTGTTTCCTGTCGTACTTTGTACATCTCCTATCCCGTCTTGATTGAGATCCAATTGATCATTGTTTGGGATAAATGGTGCATTGTCTAGCGAGCAAACGCCTTTGTAGTGTTTTTTGAGTATGTCTTGGTTGAGATTGCTATTTTCGTCGTTTGGATTGCTATTGTATGAGCAGTCTTTGTTTTCAAAATTTATGAGCCCGATGAGATTTTTGATGCCATCTCCATCGATATCATCATCACAAATATCAGGGATACCATCTTTGTCTATATCGCAAGCGTATGAAGTATTGAGTCTTCTTTCTAACTTTGCTATAAGACAACTATCACTACTATTGATAGCGATAGTAGCTTGATTCTGGAGATAGGTACATTGATCGATATATATGCTGGTCTCCGGAGTCAGAGATCCATTTTTTTGATAACTATGAGAAAATGTATTTGGCATTTTTTCTGTGGATCATTTTTTTTGTGTTATACCATCAGAAAATTGGAAGAGATGGATAAGAGGAGTTTGAAACATATTACCTACAATACGTGTCGTAAATACAACACTTTCTCCTATGGCGGCTTTGAGCGTGGATGGCTCCATGATGAGTGCGTAGGAACTTAATGCTGTACTATCCACAATATTGATTGTAATGATATTGCTTAGACGCGTTCCATCTATCAAGGTAATGGTTTGGGTAATTACTTTTTTGCCAGCTTTTTTGTAGCTATACTCCATGGTAAGTGTCGTATTGGTGACTTTGTTGGAGTCGCCAAAATCTCGTTGTACTGATAAAATATCTGTTTGTTGTATATTGTATGTTTGCGTATCCAAGAGTATTTTTTTGTTGATTTCTGGATTGATGGTATTGCTTTTGAGGATAGCTCATTTTCCTTCACCGACTCCTATTGTAAAGTAGCTTATACCTGCCAATATTCATTTGTTGTATCCTTTGATGATGACGGGATGTTCTCCTGGAGTTTTGAATATTTTTTGGATATTTTCATGTGCAGGTTTGTTGATCATAATTTTTTCGTTGGGGAATGATCGTTGTATCTCATCAAAATCTCCTATTGTTGATACTGATAATGTGCTTTCTGTACTATATTTTCCTCCAATGCGATTGGTCTTGGCTTGTAATGCCTTGGTGTTGTTTTCTGCAATACCTCAGACAATGACTATGGTATTTGCTTGTACGTTTGCTGTTTCTCCTTGGAGTATTGCTTGTACATTGTACATACCGGGCATAGTAAATGTATGGGTTACCTCCTTACCTTCCGCTTGTGCTCCATCACCAAAATTTCGCAGAATTTTTTGAAATTTGCCTTGAGTGATTGCACTAAATGTAGTAGTAACGGGAGCACTTCATTCAAGATTATTGATACTGATATATATCCCTAGTTGGTCATCTTTATTTTCACACTCATCTCCGATCCCATTTTGGTTGCTATCTTGTTGCGGTGTGTTGGGAGTAAAGAGACAATTGTCTATGCTACCTGTCCATTTGCCGATATTTATTTTGCCTTCATCGTCGACTATACCAATCGGATTTGTGATAGTATCTCCATCGATATCCTCATCACAAACATCTCATTTACCATCATTGTCCGTATCTTTTTGTTTGGGATTGTATGCATTTGGACAACTATCATCTGTATTGGTTGTTCCATCACAATCATAATCATTGTTGAATGCACAATCGATTTTGCCATGAAGTTTAAATAACGTCTCCAATACGGTGGCTCCATCAATAGCCTTGTCTGTATTTTCCCAAATAGATTTGTCGATATCTATGATTGCTTGATTTTTGAGTATATTTAGCTCTGCTACTGGTCGATATCCTTGTTTGATTTTTCAAAATTCTTGCATGTTACATTTGTTTAGATTGAACATACAATATTTAAGGTATATCTGTACTTCGTTACTATTTTGCAACACACATGTGTTTTGGCAATTTTCGCTTTTTTCTCTAATGGTATTTTTTTCGGCGGCTGTGAATGTTTTGGCTTCATAACTATCTTTTTTGATACTATTAATTCGTTTGTTTACGGTGTCCCAGTTGAGAGCGATATCTTTGTATATATATTTTGCTATGATATTTATCACAACTTGCAAAAACTCTGCCGTTGTGGTGTTTTGTGTTCCACAAAATTTTCCTCCACATATGGGGCTTGTTGCTTGTGGATATCCTCTCATATACGTATTGTCTCCTACGTATGCTACACAATAATAATATGAGGTTTCTTTGTATATACCGCCACCAAAACTAATATCGGTAAAATCTGCTCCTGAACTAGAAATAAAGGCAGATCGAAAATTTTGAACATAAGCGTTTATCATATCTTGATTGGGATTGATACAATCTTTACATTCTACGATGTTTAATAATCTCGCCACATCATAACGAGCAATACTGTTTTGTGAAGCAATAGCTTTGACATCCAATCACATGGTTTCTAGTTGATTAGAAAAATCCTCGTAGGTGGCAAATACCGACGTAGAAAGCAATAAAACCGATGATACTATCAGTCAGAAATATTTTTTCATATATGTATTTTTGTTTTAAAATCATTTCTGGTATATATAGTATAGGCAAAAATATCTTTTTTGCAATAAATTTGCTATATAACTCTTGTTTATTTCTCTATTTTTTGTACATATAGGCAAGATTGTTTATTTTTGTACATTTGTATGTTTTCCAAATACGCCAATCTCAAAGATTTTATGCAATGAAGCGATTTTACTGGCAAAAAGCCAGCTTTTTTGGAACATTTGCTTCAAAAACTTGATGAGCATATCGCCAAAAAGGGGAAAGTTCTTTTGCTGACACTGACCAAAAAGTCTTCTGAAGAGGTGACAAACTTTTTGGTATCCAAATGATATAAAGCATTTTATCTCCATAGTGAAATAGCAACAACTGATCGTCGAGAGATTATCAAAAAATTGAGAACCGGGGTGATCGATATTATCGTCTGAGTAAATCTTTTGAGGGAGGGGATTGATCTTCCTGAAGTGACCTTACTTGCAATATTAGATGCGGATAAAGAAGGGTTTCTTCGTTCGACTACCTCGCTTATCCAGATTATTTGACGTGCATCGAGAAATCCACATAGTGAAGTTATTTTGTATTCTGATAATTTTACCGAATCGATTGTTAAGGCTTTGCGAGAGACGTATCGTCGTCGTGGTATTCAAGATAAATATAATAAAGAACACCATATAACACCAGAAAAAGCTGAATCTAATATCAAATGATTGGAAGTTGTCAAAACGGATGATGTGCTTTCTCAGGGTTTCTCTTCCTTGACGAGAGGAAAGACAAAAAAACTCAAAAGAATGACCAAGGTTGAAAAAGAAATTATTCTCAAAGATTTGAAAAAACAATTAGATGAGGCAATAGTTGCATGGAAGTTTGAAGATGCAGCCGTGATCAGAGATCAGATTAAGGAAATAAGCGGGGAATAACTTTAGCTTAAAGCTTAAAGCCCAAAGCTTAAAG
>CAZECU010000055.1:0-5772 GCA_964510755.1 uncultured Candidatus Peribacteria bacterium
AGACCTATCTTCATATAATCTATCGTCATATTACAATAGTCTATAGATACAAGGTCCTACACTTTTCACTCTTCATTATTCACTTTTCATTATTTAGAAGTTTGTTTATTTAGAAAACACTTGCTATTTTATATTAAATATATATAGTATTCAAAAAACAAAAGTAATAACTAAAAATCAATATTATGAATGCAGCGTATATGAGAGATATTTTATCTCGAGCATATCATGCTTGGGAAGCCAGTGATGACCCCACGTATAAAGAAATATTGGGACCAAAGATTGACGCTTTAGAATATGCTATGGCTTTAGATCAAGAGGTCGTGGATATCGATGATATCGACCCTAATCAAGAAATGGCAGATTATTTGGCTCAAAAAGCCGATGATCTGGATACATCTATATAAATATAGCCCCGTATGTGGGCTTTTTCTTTACTTGAAAAACTTGTCTGATTAATTACCAATAGTTTATAACAAAAACAATGCCATCATTATTCATTATGCATTTTTAATTATTCATTTATTTTGCGATGTTTCAAATCAAGTATTCACCCAAATTGAAATGAGAGATTATGATTTCATGAAGCAAAAATGCGGCTCTTCCTATCGTAGCTGCCAATTATTGTATCGATAATGCTGTTACTTTGCTCAACAAACCCAATATCAAAGATGTAGGTTCTATGGAAACATTGGTTCAGACCGCATTAGAAAAATCTAAGGACTATTTTGATCTAACGGATGATCTTGCCAAAAAGTTTAGAGCTTCTATCTTGCTTATTCCGTTTGGACTGATCAAATATGGCAAAGTCAAATTTGTCTGAAGTGGAGGATGCAATATAGGCAAAAGACCATTGGATATGTTTGATGATGCATTAGTCAAAGCAGGTATTACCGTTACTCAATGAGAATGGAAAGAATATGAAGTGACCTGATTACCCAAAAAAAATATTATGTTGCAGGGATTTTCTGTTACGGCTATTGAAGCACTCTTGACCTATTTAGCTTTTGCCAACAATTTTGATTATGAGATTAATATTTACCAAGTGGCTATCGAACCTCATGTTAGAAATTTGATTGATTTTTTGAACTCTGTAGGTGCAAATATTCATCTCAATGTAGATCATAGCATAGTTATGAAACCTTCTCACATCCAAATTAATCAAAAGGAATTTACTATTATTGCTGACTATATAGAAGCAGGTACGTATTTTGCTATCGGAGCAGGTGCAGATGATAGTGAGCTTACCATCAAATGATGTGATGTAGATGATTTGTCAGCTATTTATAGTGTTGCCTCCAAAATTGGTATAGACTTTAAAATTATTGATAAATATACTATTCACGTGACTTCCAAAAACAAAAAAAACTATCAGGCTGTCAAATTTGAGACGAGAATATATCCATGATTTCCTACTGATCTTCAATCGATTTTTGGAACTTTGCTTACTCAATCAGATGGTGTTTCCAAGATATTTGAAACCTTATACGAAGGAAGGTTCAATTACTTGACTGAATTGGAAAATTTATGAGCCAAAATAGAGATTCTCAATCCTCATGAAGCAATTGTTATCGGTCCTACAAAACTCAAAGGGTGATATGTTTCGTCTACAGATCTTAGATGTGGAGGAGCAATGGTACTTGCTGGTATTATGGCCAAAGGTACTACCAATATCATGAATGAAGATATTATCGCGAGAGGATATGATGATATTGTCAACAAATTGCAATCTATCGGTGTCGATATTCAGATTGTCTAATTTGTTCTAGTTATGATTATTTTTGTCTACAATGGTGTATCATTTTGTCACTCTTGTAGGTGTACATCGTATATATGATATATCATGATTGTTTTTTATTTTTTTATGGTCTTTCTATGAAAAAGTTTTTTGTTTTTTTGGTAAGCTTTGTAGCTTTGTCTTTTACTTTCGCATTTGCGGGAAACACGTCTACAACGGAAAGTAAAATAGTCTCTCCTGATCGAGTGCCTCCTGTACAAACAGCAGTCCAGTATATATTTAATGAAACGGGTGTCAAAAATATGGTCACCAAAAATAACACGTTGTTACAAGTCAATTGTAATACTCCTGCTATTTTGACTGCTCTCGGTTTTGGTAGTTCTGCCCAAAAGATTTTTACTGTTGGGTTGGAAGAAAATGGATATGAATATAATTTTGATGTCAAAAACTGTAGTCTTTGGTGAAATAAAGTAAACGCAAATTATTCGTATACCAAATCTATTACTGAGCAGCAAGCACTTACTTTTGCTGATGCCTTCATAGCTACTTCCTATTTGCGCAACAAAGTATATATGCAGGTTGGCAAAGCTATAGTTGTCTACAAAAATAGTAATGGTCCTATGTATGCTATGGCCAAAGAAACATCATCATCTCTGTTGTCTGATATTGAGATAGATCCTACCGATACAGGAGCTGATATATTGCCAGAATACACATCGATTTCTATCTTGTATCCTTATCTTATCAATGGTCAAGAAGTGCGAGATCAATATGGAAATAGAGCGGGTATCCAACTGGAAGTCTCTGCTGATGGAGTTATGAGTGTCAATGCAAGATTATTATTGTTCAAATGAGCAAATAGAAACTCTGAAAAAATATCTGGAGATGATGCCGTGAGGATTTTGAAAAATGGGGGTAATTCTCCTTTTTATACGCAAACCACCACTAAGATTAAATTTGCAGCTCCACAAAAAGTTCTTGTGTTGTTTAGTTTGCGAAGAGACAACAAAAATTATCAATATCTTTCCTCATGAATTGGTCTAAAATCTTCAATAAAGCTTGATCAACGAGCGCAACAACCTTATTCTATGATTTTGTCAGATTATAAAATTTGAAATAACGCTCAATAATATATTTTTATGTGTTTAAGTGATGATGAAAAAAATCAAACGGATCGTAATTTTCACGTTGTTTATGGATATTCTCTGATTGACGATTATGATCCCTGCATATCCCAACCTTGTAGAATATTATCATACCAGTTATTTTATGATTTCTTTGTGAACGACATTGTTTTCTCTGTTGGGACTTTTTTCTACACCAGTTCTTGGAGCAATTTCTGACAACTATGGAAGAAAAAAAGTCTTGTTGGTATCTGTCATTTCTAGTTTGATAAGTTATGGACTTGTTCGAATATCTGGCAATGTTTGGATATATCTTTTGGCACAAATAATAAATGGAGCAGCAGCGTGAAATATTGGATCGATTCAATCTATATTGAGTGATATTTCTGTAGATCATAAAGAACGTGCAGCAAATTTTGGATTGTTTGGAGCGGTGTTTGGTATAGGATTTATTATTGGTCCTGCAATAGGAGGATGGCTACTTGGATATGGAGTCAAAATCCCATTTATAGTCAGTTTTTTTCTTTGTCTGTTGAATATCATATGTATCATTCGAGGACTTCCTGAAACCAACAAATTTCTTGCCAAGGCCAAAAAGATTTCTCTCAATATCGTCAGTATTTTCAAAAATATGTTTGTGAGCCCCGAAAAAAAAGAATATTTGGTGTTTTTTGTTGTCAATCTTGCATTGATGATTTATCAGATGTCTTTTGTGCTTTTTCTCAATCAAAAGTTTGGTATATCTGGAGAAAAAAGTGGATATGTGATGGCATTGATCGGTTTGGTTATGGTAATTAATCAATGATTTCTTCTGAGTAAATTTTGGCTCAAAAGATTTTCAAATAAACGTTTGATCTGAATAAGTATTGTGTGAATGATGGTGTGTTATACGTGAGCTTTCTTTGCTGGCTGGGCTCCAATAATTATCGCCCTTGTAGCCATTAGTGGTGTTTTTCAGGGTATTTTCCGCCCCGTATTTTCCAATATGATTTTGGGAAACAATCAAGATGTATGATTGATAAACGGTAATATGGCTGCTTTATCCAATTTGGCCAATATTTTCTGACCTTTGGCATGAGGATATCTTGTGGATAGCGGTATGTCTCCTTTTGGATTGGTGGTACTTATTTTGCTGGCTGCCTATCTGTATGCCAAAAAATATCTGCATAAACAGGTTGCGTAATTGACTTGAATTCCTTTGATAAACCACTACATTACAACTGATGAATGATGAACTTCTAGACTAATGTTGAATGCTAAACTTTTAAACTAATGTTAAATTTTGAATGTTGAATATTGAATGTAGGACTTTGTATGTATTAACTATGGTAATATGACGATAGCCTGTATCAAGACAAGTCTTTCACTTTTCACTATTCACTTTTCACTTTTCACTTTTCATTTTTAATTATTCATTATCTTTAATGGTATATCGTCCATGATGATTTCCTGAATATACTCCAGCAGAGCAAATGGTTTTTGATAAAGTAAAAGCTATTATAGAAAAACATTATACTTCTTTTGGATATGCACATATTCATACTCCTGCAGTAGAATCCAATGCTGTACTTTTGGCCAAGTCTGGCAATGAAACAAGCAAACAAATATTTGGACTATATGGATTGGCACAATGAGGAGAAGATCTCAAAGACTATTCTTTGCATTTTGATCTCACTATCCCTTTTGCTAGATATATTTTGGATCATGAAGGTGAATTGACATTTCCGTTTAAACGTTATCAGATCCAGCCAGTACGAAGAGGAGAAAGAGCACAAAGAGGAAGATTTAGAGAATTTCATCAATGTGATATTGATACGGTATGGAGAAGCGATAGTAAAGATTCTATGGTATTGTATGATGCTGAGACACTTATGGTGATAGCCGATACCTTGGACGAACTCAAACACATATATTTTCCTGATAAGACTATAACAATCCATTACAACAATGTTAAATTAATCAAATGATTGCTCTCATCCTATGCACACAAAGAAGAATTGTTTGCTTTGTTTGATAAATATTACAAAATTTGACCAGACAAATTTACCCAAGAATTGATAGAACTTACTGCTGGTGAAAATTTTCAAAATATATTGGATTTTGTACAAGATCCCAAAAAATATTTGCAAAACACTAATACTGAAGAGGGTATACAAGAGCTTCAAGCATTGGAAATGTATTTAACGCATATGAATGTCCAAAATTATACTATTGTTTTTGATCCGTTTATTACGAGAGGTTTGGATTACTATACGGGTATGGTCTATGAAACGTTTTTTGAAGATGATATGGCGTTGTGAAGTATTAGTTCTGGTGGTAGATATGATGGATTGACTCATTATATTGACCCAAAAAGAAATTTTTCTGGAGTAGGTGGAAGTATTGGACTCTCTAGGATTATGACCCTGATTTTTGAAAGCTGAACTGCTGTATCTTTGGATACTACTTCTTATTTGTGTGTCAACTTTCAGGAAACCTTTTCGGATATTGCTCGTTTGGCTCATATGTTGAGAACAGATGGCAATCATGTAGAGATTTATCCTGTAGCAGACAAGTTAGGCAAACAGTTTGCTTATGCAGACAAAAAATGAATCCCTTATGTAGTGATCTTATGATCAGGAGAAAAAGATGCAGGAATATACAAGGTCAAAACTTTGCTGACCGGAGAAGAAACTCAACATACCTTATAATATTGTTTTTTAAAAAAAGCTCAGAGAAACTCTGAGCTATTTTTATATAAATAAACTAAGTATTGCTATTGTATACACTATAAGTGTTGCAGCAAAGAGCAAAAATATTGCTAATGCTAAGGGATGTTTCAATAACCAGTCTCTAAATTTGGTTATAGGTCTAAATTTTTTTTTATTCTTTTTCATAGTAGTTTTGTTTTTTATTACTATACATATTTTT
>CAZECU010000056.1:0-5564 GCA_964510755.1 uncultured Candidatus Peribacteria bacterium
CTGACAAAAAAAGAATTATGGTCGTAGCAAAATTGATAAAATAGTATTTTCATTTTCAATATTCAACTCTCCCCATGGTATGGAGAGTTTTTTTACATACTCCCTACATTCGGTTATTACTCCCTAAATCCCTCTAAAATAGAGGGACTTTATTATTTTATAAAGAAATCCCCCTCTGTTTCAGAGGGGGTGAGGGGGAGTAAAATTTTTTTCTCTACTTCTGCTTGGGGCTTATCTCGCCCCAAACCCCCGACCAATATTTTTGTCTTGATACAAAAAATATTGGATAAAAAAATCAAGCGCCATTGGGCAGTATCACGTTGATTCCTTCCTATCATATTCTATAAAATATCTGGCTCGACCTACTATTATCGCTGATGTGGAAATGGCGCATTTTGTTACAAAGTTTTTACTGCAACCGCCGTTGGTAGTATAGTTACTATTATTTTTAATTTTTAATTTTCAATTTTGTATTATTATTATGACCTATTGTAATTTCCTAGGAAAACAGTACGCTCTCTAGTGATCAAGATGTATTTGGCATCAAAGCTTTGTAAAAAGCTTTTTTTTAGTGTTTATGTTTACCTATGGCTATTAGAAATATTGCTATCATTGCTCATGTCGATCATGGAAAAACCAGTCTGGTCGATAAATTGCTTACGCAGTCGGGGACAATGAAAATAGCAGAAGATCAGAATCTTATTATGGACAATAATGATCAAGAAAGAGAAAGAGGGATCACGATTTATTCCAAAAATACTTCTGTCATCTACAATGACAATACCATCAATATTATCGATACTCCAGGACATGCTGATTTTGGTAGTGAGGTGGAGAGAGTATTGAAAATGGTGGATAGCGTGCTTTTGCTGGTCGATGCTTACGAATGACCTATGCCGCAAACCAAATTTGTCCTCAAAAAATCGTTGGAACTTGGGCTCAAACCTATCGTGGTGATCAACAAAATAGACAAAGAAACGGCAAGACCAACCTGGGTAATCAATCAACTTTTTGATTTGTTTTTTTCCTTGTGAGCTAGTGATGAACAGGCTGATTTTCCTATCATTTACTGTAGTGCCAAAGGAGGATATGCGTTTGATGACATGAAAGATTTTGAAGATGCAAAAGAGCATGGTAATATTTTTCCTATTTTTGATATGATAGAAAAATGTGTCCAACCTGCACCAGATTATACTGACAAACCTTTTCGTATGCAGATTGTCAATCTCGGATATGATGATTTTATCGGAAGATTGGGTATCGGAAGAGTCTATGAGGGGACCGCAAAGCAAGGTCAAGAAGTAGTGATTTTTGATAACGAATGAACCAAAAGAAAGTGAAAAATTACCAAAATATTTACGACTCTTGGACTCTCTAGAGTAGAATCTCAACAAGCACAATGTGGTGATATCGTAACTATTGCAGGTATCCCAAATATTTATGTAGGAGAAACCGTAGGGATCGAATGATGTGAACCATTTCCCCCTATCAAAGTAGATGCGCCTACCTTGACGATGGACTTTTTGGTCAATGATTCTCCTTTTGCTGGCAAAGAAGGAAAACTTGTGACTTCCAAAAATATCCAAGAAAGATTGCACAAAGAGTTGCAAACTAATGTGTGACTTGAGATCAATTTTGATAAGTGAGGAAATAGATTTGAAGTATCGGGTAGAGGAGAACTACATCTTTCCGTGCTGATTGAGACTATGAGAAGAGAATGATTTGAACTCCAAGTCTCTGCACCACAAGTGATTTTCAAACAAGAAAATGGACACAAACTTGAGCCTATCGAACAGGTTATTATCAATGTCGATGAAGCGTTGTCTGGTACGATTATCGATATCGTTGCCAAAAAAAAATGACAAATGACCAATATGTCTACACTCAATGGTGTTACTACTTTGGAATTTGAAGTACCGACAAGAGGATTACTCTGATTTAGATCGCAGTTTGTCTTGCTTACCAAGGGAGAGGGGATTATGTACAACTCGTTTTCTCATTATGGACCATACAAAGGAGATATCCCAAAGAGAACTACTGGTTCTATGATTAGTCAAGAAAATGGTAAGTGTATGAAATATAGTATCTGGAAGTTGCAAGAAAGAGGCAAAGTCTTTATCTTGCCACAAGCTGCTATGTATGAGTGAATGATCGTAGGAGAATCAGCAAAGCCTGGTGATATGACCGTCAATCTTACCAAAAACAAACAACAGACCAATGTCAGAGAAAGTGGAAATGATGAAGCTATGAGGTTAGAACCTATCATTCCCTTGACGTTGGAAGACTCTCTTGCTTATATCGCTACGGACGAATATGTAGAAATTACTCCAAAAAACATTAGACTAAGAAAAATTTATCTCACCGATTCTGAGAGAAAAAAACACGGTGTCAAAAAATAAATGTTACGATTTTCTCTATTTTACTTTTCAATATACTTTCATGCTTTTTTCAGACTTTTCCCTCAAACAATGACTTCTCAAAGCGTTGGCTGAGATGAATTATATCAATGCTACGCCTATCCAATCCAAAGTGATTCAGCTTACCTTGGCAGGCAACAATATCGTCGGGCAGTCACAAACCGGTACCGGTAAGACGGCAGCGTTTTTGATTCCTTTGTTGCAAAAAATAGATACTAACGTCGTAGGATTACAGGCACTTATTCTCGCTCCTACCAGAGAACTAGTCAACCAAATAGGTGAAGAAATTTTTGCGCTCACCAAATATTATAGAGTCAACGCTGTGTGTGTGTATGGCGGTGCCAGTCAGGTAGTCCAAAAAAAATATCTGAGTAAACGTCCAAGTATCATTGTCGCGACCCCAGGAAGGTTGTTGGATTTCATCAATCAAAAAGTAGTAGATATCAGCAAAGTGAGTTATCTGATTTTGGATGAGGTCGATAGAATGCTAGATATGTGATTTGTCCGTGATATACAAAAAATACGATGACAAATGAATCAGCTAAAACAGACGTTGACGTTTAGTGCTACTATCAGTCCTGAGATCAAAACTATTATCCAATGACATATTACTGATTATGAATTTATCAAAATTGGTGAAGCTGTGACCGTAGACAAAATCAATCATGCTTTTGTTCCTGTGGCACATACGGACAAAATTATCAATTTGTTGGCATTGATCCATCAGCATAGCAAGGACAAAATTTTGGTGTTTACCCAAACCAAAAGAAATACCCAAACCTTGTTGTTTGCTATCGAAAAAGCTTGATACAAAGCGTGTATGCTCAATGGTAATATGAGTCAAGGCAAAAGAAATGCTACGCTCAAAGATTTTAAAGATGCTCGTCTCAAAATTCTTGTCACTACCGATGTAGCTGCGAGAGGATTGAATATGGACAATGTAGGTCTTGTCATCAATTTTGACGTTCCTAAGGAGCCAGAAAGTTATATCCATAGAATAGGCAGAACAGGGAGAGCAGGAGCTTCTGGCAAAGCTATTATGCTTGTCTCTTGAGAAGAAAAACAACTTTTTGCCCAGATCGAAAAAATGCATCGTATCAGGATACAACAATCTGACCATATTCCTCTTGTAGATACCAAATCCCAGTTTGCTTCTTATCATTTGGACAAATCTACCGACAAATTTGGTAAAGGAAGGCCCAACCCTAACGCATGACGTCGCGCTGTACCCGCTCATGCTGCTCATTCATCGCCAAGACCATCAGCAGGGAGACCCGCTGCTAGACCCGCTGCTAGACCATTCAAAGAGAGAGACGTTGCGCCATGACGCACAGGTCCGGCACGATCCAAATCCAAAACACTCACTAGATCTTCTTGATCTTCTGCCAAAATATTCAGGTCATCTAGAGAAGATGCTCCTTCTTCATCAGCACAACCTGCTCGTTGAGCGGCTCATAGAAGGCCATTTCGTGGTGCAGGCAAATGATTTAATGATACGAGAAAAACATATCCAGCAAGAAGTGGATTTAAAAAATAACAGCTATTATATCTGGTAAAACATCTTGATACAGGCGTCTAAGTCTTGGATCAGATTTTGCTCTAATGCTTTTTGGGGAGGTAGCCACATATATTTTTTGTGTTCTTCAGGATTGATGATAATACTGGGTGTATACTCAAGTTTTTTGTGGTACATATGATATATAAAGTCGTAGGTGGGATATTGGACGTATACCTTCTGGAAATATGTTATATCATCCAGTTTTAGTCAGGTTTCTTCAAATATTTCTCTTACCATGGCATCGTCTATATTTTCTCCTGTATCTACTTTGCCAGCGGGCACTCCATAGGTATTTGGTTGATTTTTGTGATCTTGTCTCAGTAACAACAAAATCTCGTTTTTGTATTCTAGAAAACAGCTTACAACCTCAAACTTTGGGGTAAATTTTTCTGGTTTTTGCATATATAACATGCGGATAACTTATCTGTTAAAATATTAGTGTTTTTAAAATTTGTTTACTATTGATCTTATATATTATTATCTAAAAATGTTTTTAGACTTTCAATATCTTTGCTTTCTTTGTTGTAATAGTGTGTTGTAATTCCTACTTTTTCAGCACTTTTGATTGCATCAATATTATGCTCGAAATAGATAACATTATCTTTGTTTAGAGAAAATTTATCTAACATTATTTTGTAATATTCTGGATTGGTTTTGTTAGGATTGTGGGATAGACTAAAAACTTCGTAGGGCATATCTACAATCCCTATTTTTTTTCTTTCTTCTTCATTTGCGTTTGTCAAAATAATTTTGCGATTTGGATAGGTATCTAATAACTTTTTCATCTCTTGATTGATACCATCTTCTAGTATAAACGTATTTCGAGCGTCTACCAAAATTGTTTTCATTATCCTATTTTTAGGTATAAAATTATTTTTTAACGTTTGCTTCTAGTGTATTGTCCTGAATTTTCTTTGAAAATTTATAGTAGTCGTGATGTACGATAGCTGCTGTTATGAGACTGAGCTTTGCGAGGTTTACGTACGAGGGAATATAATATTTTAATTGCTATTTTAACTAAGAAAGGGGGTGTTTTTTAAATAGAATTATTTAAAGATCATAGGATTTCTTGTATTATATCATTGTCATATCATCTAATAAAAACAAATCTTATTGTTTGGTTATTGTAGGTCGTTTTATAGCATTGTTTTTGTCATCATTCAAGCATAGAGGTGGTATATAGTGTGAATGTTTGTCATCAAAATTGAACTTGTTGTCCGCTTTGTTCGTTATCACATGGATAATCTTGTATATACAATTCTAATATGTCTTGAGTATTATTTTGGTCTGGCATAAAACATTCTAGATCTTTATCATTATTTGTTCAATAATTTAAATTTTGTATTCATCATTGATTTGTTCAATCAAAACATTCTCATGGAAGCATAATGGAAAATCATATAGACGAATTATATCTATTCCACGCCATATCTATACTTTCTCACTGTAAATTATTTCCATTCCAGATAATTACCCCAACATTACCTCTCGTTGCTATACTATCTTTACTATTCATACTTACACTTGTTAAAATACCAAGTTCATTTGCTTTGGTATAGTAATTGTTTGCTCGGTGACTAAGTCATATT
>CAZECU010000057.1:0-5390 GCA_964510755.1 uncultured Candidatus Peribacteria bacterium
GTATATTCCAAAATACCAGCCAATCCTATCATAGCCGCATTATCGGTAGAATAGACCTTTTTGGTCGGTCTCAAACAGACAACTTCAGGCATTTTTTCTTTGGCATATGTCTGCAAATATTCTCGCAATCTATCATTACAGGAGACACCACCTGCCAATCACAGTGTCTTTGCACCAAAAAACATCCCTGCTCTGACCAGTTTTTTGATCATCACTTCGACAACCGCTTCTTGAAATTCGTAGGCAATATCACAGATCAATTCCTCCGGAATTTCTAATTTTCAATTTTCAGTTAATTGTTTCAAAAGAAAAGAAACCTGACTTTTCATTCACGAAAAACTAAATTCAAAGGTATCCTTGGAAAGAAAGATTCTCTTAAATTCAACGTCAGCATTAGGTTTTCCTTGCAAAGCTTTTTGGGCAATTCGTTGTCCACCAGGATAAGGACCACCAAGCATTCTAGCAACCTTATCAAAACACTCTCCTGCAGCATCATCCAACGAATATCCTACCTTGGCGATACGATATCATCCAAAATCTTTCCATTCTCATCCATAAGCAGCGACATCAGGCATATCATGATGGTGTGCATCTTGCGTAACGACATAAATATCATTATGACCTCCACTAGCTGTCAAAACCACGAGAGGAAAATGGATATCAGAAGTATTTCTTTCTAGGAGAAGAGAAAATAAATGTCCATAAATATGATTGACCTCAACCAATGGTTTAGCAAAATACTCCGCAAGTAATTTAGCTGCTGCTTTGCCTACAACAAGTGAACCAGGCAATCCGGGATGAGTAGTCACACTAACAAAATCGACATGTTTTGCTTGATCCAGTCCAATATGTTGGATGACATCAATAATTTTGTCAAAATGTAGTCTAGAAGCAATCTCTGGAACCACTCCTCCATATTTTTGATGATCATCAATCTGAGAATATGCCAACAAATCATCTACTCCAAATAGTTGTCCATCAAGCGTAACAATACCCACAGAGGTGTCATCACAACTCGTTTCTATAGCCAATGTTTTGATCATATCTACTACACAAAAATAAAGGTACAAAAACTATAAGGATCCGACTAAGATTTTAAATGGAAAAACGAGCAAAAATTTGCTTTTTTGACGAAATGGGAGTATAATCAAGACACTCTATTTATTTTTTACCAACAGCTATGGAACAAAAGCTACATGACAACAAAAAGCATTTCAACAAACATAAGACAAACACTGCTCCAAACTGAGCTATCCAACAAGCAAAGTTTACTACTGTAGAAGACTTGATTGACAATGTTTTGGATCTCTCTGACACAGAAAGAGCTCAACAAGCTGCAGCCAAAGATATTTCTGATACCCTTCAGCTAGTAGTCGAGAAAAAGAACAGCGCAGCTACAGGATATATGGCAAAATTTAGACAACGAGAACAAGAACATATAGCAAACAAAATATGGAGACAGTATTTTGGCAAACAAAACAAAGAAACAATCTTATCACAAATTCACAAAAACAATACTATCTATCAACAACGAAAAGCCTACGAAAATGCAATCAAAAATTTAGATCGAAAATTAAAAAAGGAATACAAAAGACAAATATATGAAACGCTAAAACGTCTGTACAATAAGAAAATTACAACACACCATGGCAACGATATAGACAAAGATGCAAGTGTGTTTTTGTTGCAGCTAGCGGGATTTTTCAAAGACCAAGATCACAATACTGTGGCATGGCAAAGTAAAACGGTAGCCAATGATGAAAAATGAGATAACGGTCTACAAGTAGACTCTTGAGGAACACGAGATGGTATAGATATGCTCAATTACAACAAAACAAAAACAACTAGCGAAGGAAAAACCCAAACATTCCTATCCTTATTCAATACGTTAGCAATAGTCGATGAACATCACAACACATTAGAGTGAGCCAAAAACATCAACAAACCCACATCCAGTACTCACATCATCCATGCATTACTCAAACAGCTTGATGTACTTAATCCAAAATTTAAAGATCAAATCCAAAGATTTGTACATTTTGTCGACAAAGCAGATAGCCAATACTATCAGTTTGTAGGTGCAGATTACAAAAATAGCCACAAAACCATATTTGGACTTCATCGTCAACTACCTATCAAAACAATTTACAAATATTTTGAAGATCCTCGCCATACAGGATTTGAAGTATTGAGTGAAAAAGAGTTACTCCAATGGGATATCAAACAACAATCAGAAAAAGCCAAAAAATTAGTTGAAAACAAACAAAAAGAATATGAGGAATTGGAGGCAAAATGAAGATTTGGAAATTTTAATGATACCAGATTTATCTTTGCGCTCAACCAAGAACTCAATTGAGGAGCACAAATATCTGCATGGATGGGAGAAGCTGGACTATTTAAACTCTGTAATACAGGAGATATTTATATGTATAGCCCAAAGGTGCTGCCAAAACATATTGCAGGCAAAAGTACTGATGGACATTTTTTGAACATAAAAAATGTCAGTCTAGAAGATTTGCAAAATATTTTAGATCAATTTGAGTTTGGAAAAGATGCACAGACAGGATTAAAAGAAAATTTTATCCAAGCCAGAAAAGAACAACTACAACAAGCCAAAACAACACCACAAACAAAAGTGATGTCACCAGAAATCATCAAACAAATTGAGGCATTACCTACATTGTCAGACAAACAATTACAAATAGACAAAAAATATGAAGGTATCATCAACAATATCAACGGTAAAAATATTTATATCAATCTCACTCCAACCATTATAGGATTGCTCAAATCAGACAAAAAAGAAAAAGAGCTCACTCCAGGAGAAAAAATACAAGTCAAAATCATAGACATGTACACCCAAGACCAAAAAACCTATATTAGTCTACAAAAAATAGCTTAATAGGAAATTTCTGAAACAGGCTCTTCTACAGTCAATCATTTAGAGATCCTTTTGATCATAGGCAATGAGAGCCAAACAACCAATAAGTTGAGTAGGATAGCGATGATAAAAAATCGTAAAATATTTATCGTTCACAGAGAAACAATCACATATCCAACAGCAGTCATACCTGCCAATATCAATGTCAGTATCCAGAATATTTTGGAAGTATACAAAGGATATACCTGTTTTTTTCTTCCTATCCAAATAGCTCCAAGCATAAACAAAACTTCTATAGTCAGCTGAGTAATTGCACCTCACAAAAGCCCATAATGCGGGATAGTTCGTATACCTAGGGGGATACCCACGAGTACACCTACAAGATTGATAGGCAACAGGACATTTTGTTGGTCTACTGCGACAAAGAGATAGTTGTATACTTGTTTGACAAAACTAAAGAGCAAAACGATACCCAAAAACGGCAATACTTGATTGGATCATCGTGACGCCAAAGAAGCAAATGTTCACAAAAATGCTTTGCCAGAAACTACCAAAACAATTTGATCAGCAAACAACCAAAAATTTATAGCAACAAGTGCGCCAATCCACGTGATCAACAGCAAAAGATTTCAGATACTCTTGCGTTTGTTGAGGAGAGAATAATTGGATATTTTGTGCAACAACGAATTGCCCAATGCAGAAGGAATAATCAACAGTATCTCTATCAACGAGAGCGCAAGAGCCCAAACTCATGCATAATCATGTCCAGATACCGTAGGAAAAAACCAACCCAAAAACAGAAGCACAATCAACGTATGAAAACTACTCAAATAGTACGACACTCCATATTGCCGATTTTGCACAATCAATGCCTTGGTAAATTTTCGATCAAAAATAATTTTGAGCGGCAAGATTTTGTTTGCACTCAAATGTACCTGGATATTTTGTCAGATAGAACTTGCTACTACAGAAAAAAGGATACAACAAAATGCGACAATCGACATAGTAGTACCATCAAAAGTCATATCTTTGAAGATAAAAAATACTACAGGAATCAAAACGGCCATCTGCGAAAGTCTTGCAATAATCAACGACCAACTCAATTTGTCCATTCTTCGAAAAATCTGCAATGGTAATTGTTGTACTCCAGCAAACATAAAGCTCGCCGAATAAATCATACCAAAAGGCAATCATCGAATCAAATACGGATTAGAAGTGTAAGCAGGAAGTAAATACGCCACGACCATAGCAACCGCATACACCGCAGACATAATAATCACTCTCGTACCGACAAATCTTCCATACTCATGCTTGAGCGCAGTATGCGTAGGATCTGGATCTTGGTCTTTAATAACTCACAAACGCTTGACTGCCAAGACGTACAATCCCAGATCAGCCAACGCCGTCCAAATAGCAAAATATTTTAAAATCGTAGAATAGTCTCCATATCTCAATGGACCCAAATATGGCGTCATAAGTTTGATGACAACGAATCCAAACAACGCACTAATAAGCCTTCATGCAAGTTGCCATGCTGCATCTTTGATAACCAATCTATGTGAAGAAGTCATACTATATGAATAATTATTAAACAAAACAAAAAACTATAATTGTATTTTTCTAGATACTTTTTCAAAAGTAGTTTGTTGGAAACCTTCTACCATAGGAAGATGTGTATCAAGTTCTAGAAGAAATGACTTGATGTGTGCTCACAAATCATCAAAGGTATAAATGATATGTGATCTAGATGTCAGCAATACAAGATTTTTGATATTTTGCGTTTTGGGATCTAATTCTAGGGCATATCAGACAAATGCATTCCACAGATATTTTTTGCTACCAACCATAAAATGATCAGGATGAATAGAAAGCGTGATCACCTGATTGTTTATAGTAGAATAATAAAAATATCATCCGAGCAAAAAAAACAACAATATCGCGCCCACAATGTTTTTGTTGAGAATGGAAAGCAAAAACACACTTGCAAAAATAACCGTAAACACGAGATACCAGAGTTTACTCCTTTGAAATTTTTCTCCATTGTAGACAAGCACGCTCATCGCAAAAACATACAAAATAAAAGAGATCATCATAATAGTCGGTTGATAGACAGATTCAAGCAAAAATATTATTTGCAAACATGTTCAAGATCGGATCGATCAAGTTCTTCCAATCTTTTTTTGTGTAAACTAGGCGGGATGACAAAAGATATATCTGATTTTTTTTTCAACAACGTTTGGATTGCTCACAACGTTTTTCTACTAAACGGTGCAAACAATTCTAAAAACTCAATGAATTTGTCTCGTTCAATGTTCAATTTCCCAGTTCTAATTTCTAATTGTATTAAAGCACTTTTGACTTTGGGAGCTGGCTTGAAACACTTTGCAGGCACTCATTTGAGATATTTTACCTCATAAAAAAAATTGAGCAACCATCGCAAATAGGATTTTTTTTTGGCATCGCTTTTGATTTTTTGACCAACCTCATCTTGTACCATAAACACTCCCCC
>CAZECU010000058.1:0-5285 GCA_964510755.1 uncultured Candidatus Peribacteria bacterium
CATTTTCCATATCATCGAGAATCAGATATTCTTTTGGTCCTCATAAAGTAACCGTATTGAGTACTTGAGTATCTCCTCTTCGAAACAATGAAGAACCATGAACTCTTGGTAAGAGATCTACTTCACAATAAATTGGTCTAATATCTTTTTGATCTCTATCATCTATTCTCTTGCCGGTAGACAACGTACGATGACGGAGAAAATATTTGATTACGGTGAATACTGCCATTTTGACTTTTGTTTCTGTGAAATCTGGTTGTTCAGGATCAGCTATTTTATCTTTGGCAAGTTCCAATACTTCTTTTTCATACTGAGCAGAGAGATCATTGAACGGAACTTTGGTATGTCCTGCCAACGCATCCAATTTATCTTGCGTCAAAATATTTTTGACATATGCTATCAAGTCTTCTGATGGTTTGTTGTATACTATTGTTTGTGGTGTAGGAGCTATTTTTTTGAGAAACTCTGTTTGGAAATCACATGAGGTATCAATAGCTTTTTGCCCGATAAGAAACGCCTGTTTGAGCAAATCTTTGGGTACTTCATTTCCTTCGGCTTCTATCATATTGATAGATCATTTTTTACCTGCTACTAATAACAAGAAAAAACTTTTTGCTGATTCTTCTTTGGTAGGATTGATAATAAATTTACCGTCGATATATCCTATTATCGCTGCACCTACAGGCCCGTCAAATGGGATACCGGCTGCCATAATAGAGAGTGATGATCCGATAATTGTAGATACTCACAAATCCAATGTCTGATCTACAGCAAATGGAGTAATCGTAATCACTACATCATTGATCATACCCTTGGGAAACATTGGTCTCAATGCTCTATCAGTCAATCTACAATACAAGATATTTTGATCAGAAGGTTTCCCTTCTCTCCTTCTATATGCAGCTCATCCGAGTCTCCCTGCTGCAGAAAAACTTTCTCTAAAATCGATCATCAAAGGAAGAAAATCAGAATCTGATCTTGGATTTTTTTCCATCACGGTAGAACATAAAATGACATTGTCTTGTAATTGTAATCTCAGTGAACAATCTGCTTGCACTGCTAATTTTCCTGTTTCGAACGAAAGTGTTTTGCCTTCTCGATCAAACGATTGTGTCTGGAGTGTAAACTCCTTTTTTGGAATTGCCATAAGAAAAAAAATAATGAGAATAAAACGTCGAAAGAAAATGGATAATTAGACAGATTAAAATAATGAATAGTGAATAGTGAATAGTGAATAATATAGGACTTTGTATCTATAGACTATTGTAATATGACGATAGATTATATGAAGACATGTCTTTCATTATCAACTATCACCTACCACCTATCAATCCTGCTAAAGCAGGACTCCGCTTCGCTTCGTTATCAACTATCAACTATTTTAATCTGTCTCGCTAATTACATTGTTTTCTTTCGTAGGTACTATAGCAATTGGCGGACAAATTGCAAAACAATCAATAAAAAAAAGCCATATATTACTCTATGGCTTTGTATGGATATTATATTTTTTTATAATTCTATATTCTCTTTGTGTAATTCTTCTCCTGTAAGTTCTTTGTGAAAGACCACATAACTAGGAAGCATTGCTCCTTCTAGAGGAATTTCTATTTGTTTTGCAGTAACGTGTAGGTGGTGTGAGTCGTTTTGCATTTTTCTAAATACAAGATAGGTAGAAATAGTACCTTTATAGGTTCAGTTTTTGTTTTCTGAGAGAATATCTCCTAAGTCTAAACTATCTATAGGAATTAAGGGA
The DNA here is from genome assembly GCA_964510755.1 of uncultured Candidatus Peribacteria bacterium. Lineage (GTDB taxonomy): Bacteria > Patescibacteriota > Gracilibacteria > Absconditabacterales > Absconditicoccaceae > CAJBLF01. The sequence continues at coordinate 1,754 of CAZECU010000058.1, forward strand.
CCGCCGATTGCAACAGGCCATTCGTCTTGTTTAATTTTAGAAATTCTTTTAAGTTCACATGATACCACTCTTTTTGTTTTGAGCATTTCTTGGATTTCTGACATAGGTAATTTATCATGATATCTCACTAATCGATCCATAATTTCTGGATCTGTTTCGCCATCTATCAATAGATCATCTTCACCTATGGTATCAAAGTTTTCATCAAATTTATATACAGTGAAAGCTTTGATAAGTTGTTCTTTTAGCTCATTAGTATTGAGCTGATCTTGATATCGTTCACCTGTTTTAGCTACCTGATCAAGGTCATTGGAAAGGATGTTTGGTTTGTTCATACGTAGTGATATATCTAGATAAAATGTATGTATATATTATACATAAATAACGTCCAAAGTCAAGTATTTTTGTTTTAATAATGATACGATTTCCCCTGCTCTATCATAGAAATCCTGTAGATTTGCTCCAATAACGTGACTTTTGCCAGTCCATGCGGCAAGGTAATAGCACCAAATGAAATTTTATGATCTATATATTTGGTCAGTGCTGACTCATTCAACCCATACGGTCAGCCAATCACAAAGACACAATTTTTGTCGGTAAAAAGTTTGTGAAGTGCTAAAGTATCCATCTGTTTCCCTTCTTTGGACAACAAAATCTTTTGATACTCTCCAAACTTTGCGAGCTTGGTAATGATGTTTTCCGTATCAGCTTGTATAATTTGCTCAGTATTTCATTTTCTGCTTGGCAACATATCAACAATTTTGACTGATTTACCCAAACGCTTGGTATACTCTTGGACGACATCATTCCGATGCTTGTCTGAATCGCTAATACTTAGGATGACGAACATGACTTTTATAAACAATTAAATGATTATTCAATTACGAATTACGAATTATTTGGCGATACAGTAAATTTGCAATCCGCAATCCGCAATCAATTAATTGAAAAATTTATGTACGTAAAATAATTAGTATTGTATATATCTTGGTTCTAATCATTGGTATGGACTGATTACTTTGAATACATCTCCCTTTTGTATGCCTCTATTTTCAAATTCTTCGACCAATCATTTTTGTGCGATTTGTTTTCGGAACCATCATTCTGCTTCGTCATTTCCTCGAGGTAACTGCCAGACTAGTTTGGTAAATTCATCATGAGTAATCTCTCGGACATTGATATATTGAGCATCTGTCGCTGTAATATATGCACCTTCTATCAAGATATTTTTTTCTTGCTCGCTAATATTTTTGAGCCATTCTTGTTGAGGTTTTTTGGAGGATATTTGGATGTTTTCTATATGATAGACTTCTTGTGCATCTGTCTTTTTGAGCATCTCTACAACCTTTTTGAGTCGTTCGTCTACGCCAAAATGAGTCGCCGCGGAGAGAGCAAAGATATTTTCTGAGAGCAGTTTGGTCGTGATTTTGGATCAGATTTTGTTGGTTTTGAAAAATTTGAGAATCTCTTTGATGAGTTGTTGTTGGTACTCTTTGAGAATCTCTTGATCATTGATCAGATCATATTTGTTGATCAAAAAGATCATCCTCTTTTCTATGATCAGCTCCCCTTCTTCATATGCGTACAAGGTAATAAATCCATTATCTTCTCTGATTTGGATTTCGACTTTTTTGTCTAGTCCGCCTAGCTTGTTGTGAACATAAGCACAGATTTCGTCGAGCAATTCAGGGATCTCAGTAATACCTTTGTCATATCTAGAGATATCCGCCATCAAACAAAACACTCTTGCCTTGAGGATATGACGCAAAAAAGCGTTTCCTAGTCCTTTTCCTTCCGCCGCGCCTTTGATCAGCCCAGGAATATCTATGACGTTAAAATTGGTCTTTTGGACGGTAACGGACCCAAGATTTGGGATCAATGTCGTAAACGGATAATCAGCTACTTTGGCCTTGGTATTTGAGATACTATTGATCAAACTCGTTTTGCCGACACTTGGCGTCCCGATCAATGCTACATCTGCCAACAATTGCAACTCTAGTACGATAGTTCTCTTGTTGCCTGGTTCTCCCAGTAAGCAAAATGATGGATACTGATGGACTGCATCTTTGAAATGCATATTCCCCACTCATCCCTCTCCTCCACGAACTGCAGTTCGTTGTTCTTGGTCCTGAGTAAAAGCATACAATATTTCATTGGTCTCTTTGTCTCTAATGAGTGTACCAATAGGCACTTGCAATATCAGATTTTCTGCATTGGATCCATACTGTTCTTTGGATCTGCCTGGCTCTCCTGGAGAAGCTTTGAAAGATGCTTTGTATCTATATGCTTGCAAAGTATTCTCATTTTTGTCTGCTTGCAAGATTACCGATCCACCATTTCCTCCGTTTCCGCCTGAAGGTCATCACAAAGGGACACCAGCTTCTCTTCTTCCGGTCACGGTACCATCGCCTCATTTGCCTGACTGGACAGTAATAGTTATTTCATCATAAAAACGCATAGACACAATTACTAATTAAAAATTACGAATTACGAATTCTAAACTGAACTATATAGTATCAGTGTAATGAAGTCCTTGAGAAAAACAATCAAAAAAAACTTGCTCTGAGAAACAGAGCAAGTCATATGGTTAAAGTAAATCCGCAGCTAATTCAGCTAACTCACTTCTTTCCCCTTTTGTTAGGGTTACATTGGCAACGATCTTTTTACCATGCATTTTATCAATAGCATGGGTTAACCCGTTAGACCTTTCATCTAAGTATGGGGTGTCTATTTGTTTCACATCCCCGCAAAATATGATTTTGGCGTTTTTCCCTGCTCTGGTAATAATTGTTTTTACCTCGTGAGGAGTTAAATTTTGTGCCTCATCGATAATAAAAATCACATTATTTAGACTTCTTCCTCTGATCGAGGTAAGCGGCTGGATAACCAAATTACCCAACTCTTGTTGTCGAGCTATATAATCTTTGGTTTCTCCTTCAATTACGGGAGCTATTTTTTGTTTTGTCTGAGCAGCATTTCCGTTGTTTCTTCTCTTTTTGGTAGGTGTTTTTACTTTTTCTTGAATTACCCCTTCATTATCCCACGAGCCTTTCAACTGGCTTCTAATGAAAGCTAAATTATCAAACAATCCTTGCATATACGGAGACAATTTTGCTTCCATATCACCAGGTAAGGCACCTACAGATTTATCACTCAATGGTACCATTGCCGAAGCAATAAACACTCTATCATATCGTTTACTTCTTAACTGTTCAAGTGCTGCCGCCATTGCAAGTAATGTTTTTCCTGTCCCTGCTTTACCCAACAAAAGAACAAGTTTTATGTAAGGATCTAAAAGAGCATATGAAGAAAACATTTGTTCATCATTTAGAGGAGTAATTCCACTCATTGTTGGCGTCTCCACTTTGTAAAAGAATTCTTCATTAGGATCTACGTAAGCCAGAACGCTTTTTGTACCGGTTGAAATTGTCATAAATTTGTTTGGACAAATCTCCTCTTTGGGGATATATTTTCCATATTCTTTTCCAAAAATGGGCACTTTTTTCTTGGAATTTAAACCATCAATAAGTCG
>CAZECU010000059.1:0-5011 GCA_964510755.1 uncultured Candidatus Peribacteria bacterium
ATAGTAACTTTATAGAAAATTCAGGTGCAAAATCCACTAGTAAATAGGAGTAATAGTTCTATTCTATATGTATGATATAATCAGGATAATGAATTTTTATTATTGCTTTTAAAATTTCATTAAATTCTGATGCTACTTTCCCAAAATCTCAACTTTGACCATATATTCTTACTACTTTTTGTTGTTCGTTAATAGCCAATCTTCATCATCATACTACATCTTTTTTATCTGCTTGAGCATCAAAAACAATGTCTCTATGCCATTCCAAGTTTTTAGATGCAAATTTTAATCAATCCTGTTTGTTTCGTAGTAGGACATATTTTTGATCTTGAGTGTAGTCGATATCACAGGAAGATTTTCATTCTGATAGATATTTCATCATTTCTTTTGCTAATTGTTCACGTTCTTGATGTTCTCTTAGTTTTCTTTCTTCATCAGCCTTACGAAGTCTCTCATCTCTTCATAGATAGCTATCGAACTGTTCTTGCGAAATTACTACATTATGTTGTTCTGCTAATTGAAGTGCTTTTTGTAAATCTCATTGAGTTATGCTGATATCTATGACATATTTGTAGTATGATGTATCCAGTCATCACTCTTGTATTGCTGTTGATGCATCTCGAGCATCAAGTTTTCCATTTTCTAGTTCCCATGCTATTATTTTCTTTTCCCATAGATCATACAATCATCATGCTCTGGATATTTCTTTTGATTCTTCAACTTTTCATTCATCAAAGAGATTTTTTATGAGAGTATTTACTCGTACTTTATCTATATGCAAACCAAATCACTCTATAAGGTTGGAAAGAATTGAAATGTTTCATGAATATTTGGTTATGAAACTCTGTATACGATGTTGATTAAATCATATTTTTACGAGACTATCTGCTATTATATCACCATTTGAGAATGTATCTCAAACATTGACAATATATCTATCACATAATGTTTCCAAAAAATCTTTGTCATCAAAATGTATTGGATAAGATCTTATAAAGTTTCATACAGTTTTTTCCTGAAAAAATCGATCTACTTTAGTCTTGTATATATCATGTATCTGTCCCAAAAGATTATCTTTAGATAATAGATTTTTATTTTTTAATGTTGATATAAGACGGTTACAATAGTCTATTCAAAGGTTATTACCACTACATCAATATGTTTGGGCAATGATTTTATCAAATAATTTAACTATTTTTGACGTGTCTTCAAATCATCGATTAATGACTAAGTTAAGATCACAGCACTCTTTGTCTTTGTAGAGATAAGTATCAACTATCATTGCTAATGTATTCTGTGTTTCTTCTGGAGATAAATGTTGGGAGATAGTATTCCAAAGCTTATCTCTATTTTTTGGTGTAGTATATTTAAACAATTCAAAGAGCATATCGTTGTTAATTTTCTTGTTGGTATGAGATCGTATGGTAATGATATTATTTACAACTTTTTCTGTTGAATCGGCATATTTTCGTAATTTATCGTATGGAACTATTTTATCAAAGAATGTCTCGTACAAAGATTCTTCATATTTGTTTGATTTCATAATTTTGAGAAAGTATTCGATATGTGAATGCTCAGCTTTTTCTAGTAGATGTATGTAGTTCAGAAAACTTTCTTTAAAGAGTATTTTTACGTTTTCTCATGTAATTTTTCCTATAATATTTAACGTTGATTGGTTAGTGGGTTTGTGGAGGTCATAGTATTTTTTGTATCGTACTTTTTTGTCTTGTCCTGATTCTACTATTACTTCTCCCATTTCTTCAAAATATCGACTATTTTTACAATAATAGTCTATTTTTTTTGTATACCAATCCTGAATATCAAATCATCAAAGCTGTATTGTCTCTTTAATAGATTTGAATATCTCATCCTTTGAATCTCGTCAAGCAGATTGCTCTAGCATTTTCTCACATATACTTTTTACGTATTTTTGGTCATCAAAAGTTTTTAAAACTACCAATAATTTTTTCATATTTTCTGCTCTCATTCATTCACCAAAACTATGTTTAGATCAGTTTATTAAATATTCAATATAAGATTTTTTTTGATCCTCGCTAAGTCTGACTCAAGGTTTATTCATGTATTTTTGTACGCTTTCTCGATTACCTTTTAGTATAAATATATCTACTGCTCTTTGATACATATGTTGAATAGACAACTCTTTTTCTTCTTTAGATATTTCTTCTTGTAATACCTGTTTGATGTCTTCTTGGTGTGAAATAAGTTCTCTTGGTACTCGAAGCTTTGAAATAAGTTCTTTTTCAAAATTATACTTACTTCAATCTTTTACTACTATATTTGTGGTAGAATTATCAGCACACTTTACGGTTATAGTAAATTCGTCTTTTGACTGGTCAAATATACAATTTATAATTTCTTGGTAATGTAAATCAGGTCTATCTATTTTTTTTGTTTCAAAATATCTAGTTCATCATCATGAATATTTTTTTCATTGAAAAATAATCACTAGAGCATTATCTGATTCACTTCATCATCATCCTTCAGTATATGTTCAAGATTTTTTTATTAGAACATCAACAAATTCTCCTTTCTCCATATCAAAGTTTTTGTAATCTTGCATATCAGCGGTAAATCGCGTATCAAAAAATCATGTTGTTCATCTCACTGTTCAAAAAACAGTACGAAGATATTCTTTCTTTTTGTCAAAAGGTAAGTCATCAAATTTTCTTTGTAAATCTGATTTGCTTCCTTTTTGTGGATTTTGATTTTCGGATATATTTCACGTATCCGTTGTGCTTGTATTAATTTTTTTCATTTGATAATTGGTTGTATATAAAACATAGTGTTGACATTTCCTGTTTTATATATTATCTCACAAATATCAATACTTACCTAGCAAAACATGTTGTCAAAGAGTTACAACACCTAAAAAAATCCAGAGATTACTCTGGATTTTTTAGCTCAAATGACTGATGGAATAGTTACACTTTGATATGATGTTCTGATTTGATTTTTGCATTAGCTAGGAGAAATTCTTGGGAATCGTTGTCTATCGCGATCTCGACTGTTCATCATTTATAGTCAGTTTTATTTTGGATTTTATAATCTAATCATGCCTCATCGAGAAGCTTTTGTTTCATTTCAAGATTTCATCATGTCCATAGAGTGATTTTTTTTCATTGTTTTTCATAGTCTTTGATCATATTTATAATATGCTGATTGAATTTAAGTTTTTTGTTGTCGTAGAGTGTTCCATCCCGGTCTACAAAAACACCCTCAAATCTAGTTCCTTCTGGCAACCCTTTTGTACGAGAATACTTGAACATATCTACAATTCGTTGAAGATTTTGTTTTCTAGGAAGGAGCTTAAAACTTGGATGCTGTATCTGTAATAGAGCTATTAGTTTATTTTCAAATGCTATCCATTTCTCGTTTTTCTTCTCCTCTGGTAAATGAATAAGATATGATAATTCTGCTTCATGGGTAAGATGTAGTCCATTTCATAATTCAGTCCAGAGTCTATCGTCATGAAGAAAGGTAGAAATATTTTGTTCAATGATATGTTGAAAGGAAACCTCAGAGTTAATATGTGGTTGATGATTGTCTGTTTGAGTAAAAAGAGTAGATAGTTGATCTCTTGTGCAAGGTGTTTGCAAAAATCTCACATTATGGTGTGATAACAAAAAGATAAATTTGTCTTTTTGTGTTGGTGAGATGTCTTTGTGAGAAAGAAAATAATCACTATCAAAAGGACCAGTAAGTACAATTTTTTTGGTAGGATCTGCAAGTATTTTGGTCAAAGCAAGATCTAGCCCAGCAAAATCCAGAAGAGAGTCAGTTGCTTTCATTTGATAACATATATCTATAATAGATGCATTGTGTACAGGAGCTAGAGGAGTTTTTTTAAGTTCATTTTTTAAGAGAGTCGCGTATCACTTATTGACCATTAAAATTTCAATAGTATCAAGCATAGGCGGAGTATCCAAAATTTCTTTTATTTGTTTTTGTGTGTTTTGTGGTTCATTTCCTCAGAGAGGAAATGATGTGGTGTTTGGTTGTTTTTGCTCAGTTGGAGTAGCGATTTTTTTTGTTGCCATGAAAGTAAAATAAAGATATAAAACCGAGCAGAATATATGGATATAATTAGAAATGTCAATTAGTGACTGGTATAATCTGTTGTCAAAGATTTACAACAATAGATAAATTGTTTATATTATTTCTTTTTTTGTTTGGTGGTATGTAAGGTTCGAAGATATTCAAAGATACCAACGAGGGTAGTATAGACTTCATTGTTTTCTATGATGATAGCATGAGGACTATCATTATTGTCAAAAAACAAAATAGAAATTTTGCCTGGTCAATAAATGTTGATATCAGCATAAATAGGTAAAGGAAAATCTGAAATAACAACAGTTTTTCTGCCATATTTTTTGTCATCTAGATGTTCTTTTTTGATATCTGTATCATCTGCAGTAACTATTCTCCTAGAAATCAATCCTTTTTGTTTTCTAGCTGATCTGTATGCTCACCCAAGATGAGAAAATGCTTTTTTGTGTTTTTTGGGGGTTCAAAGAATGGTTCTCATATCTTCTTGTGTACTCGCAAAATCCGCAAAAAGAAGTTCCAGTCATCATGGTCATTCTAGATATTTGATTTTTGGTGCAGTTCCAATTTTTTCTACTATACTCATAAGCTCTGGCGCTTTTTCTTTGAATGCTAAATATTTGTGTTCTAACTGTTCCAACAACAATTGAGGAGAAATAACAGAAAAATAGGTAATATCTTTCCTTTGAAGTGTATTTGCTATTCATTTGTTTTTTAGATCTTTGAGCAGAGCATAGGCAGTGACTCTTTTGATTCAGCTATTTCTAGCTATGCTACTTGCAGGACTAGATCAAAGAGCTAAAGCTGTTAGATATATTTTAGCTTCTTTTTCACTAAATCAATAATTTTGCAAGGAAATAAGCAATGATTCATCCATAGAAAGTAGTATAGGGAAGTAAAGGATATACTACAATAATACTCAGAATGTGATTTTATGCAAATTTTG
>CAZECU010000060.1:0-4971 GCA_964510755.1 uncultured Candidatus Peribacteria bacterium
GGAGAACAAGAAGTAAAAGAAAAAATCTGAATTACTTCAGATTCCCTTGTGTACCTGGAGAGGGACTCGAACCCTCACGTCCTTACAGACACCAGATTTTGAGTCTAGCATGTCTACCATTCCATCATCTGGGCGTGATTTATATGTTGTGTTGGTGGTGACTGTTTACGAAAATCTGACTAAAAATCAATTGATTTTGTTATAAGTTTGTATACACACGTATTGATGATTATCTTTCATCATATTTTTATACGATAATTTGATCGAATCATGGATTTGAACAAAGTAATGATTATCTGAAGAGCTACCAACAATTTGCAGGTCAAGACTATCGAAAGTAGTGGGACTTCTGTAGTTAACTTTACTGTTGCTACCAACAGAAAATTTAAAAACAAAGAAGGTAACGTACTGGAAGATGCCGAATACCACAGATGTGTGGCTTATGGTAAAGGAGCTGAAGTATTGTCTAAGTATTTGAACAAAGGAAAGAGAATTTACATCGAAGGAAGATTGAGAACAAGAAAATGGCAAGACAGCGAAGGCAAAGACAAATTCTCTACAGAAATTATCGTTGACAATTTTATCTTCTTGGATCCAAAGTGACAATGAGAAGATGACGACCACGTTTTGGATATAGCTGATCCTGTCGTTCCAGAAGATGAAGATGTGCCATTCTAGATTACTCTCCTTGTATTGGATAATCTTGTTACATACATCATGATGATATGTCAGTATTTTATCGTCAACTGTTTTATACTGTTAGTATTTGGTCCCTATGACATTTACCACAAAACTCAAATATTTCTTTTTTAATATCTTTGATATGGTATCATTTTTGATATTTGTCGGATGAATTGTTTTGTTTATCAGATTTTTTGTCGCCAACCCGTATACCGTAGTAGGAGCTAGTATGTTTCCTACTTTTGATGATAATGACTTTATCATTGTAGACAAACTTACCTCTAGATTTAGTGACTTGAGTAGAGGAGATGTGATTGTATTTGTTCCTCCTGGCAAGACTATCCCTTATATCAAAAGAATTATCTGACTCCCTTGAGAGACGGTCAAGATTACTCGTCGTGGTGTGGTTGTTTGTTCTACGCAAGATGGTATACAACAATGTACTACTATGGAAGAAAATTATTTAACAGGATCTGCTCTTTCTACCGAAGCAAGATGTGGACTCAATGAATTTGTGATTAGTACAGGATGATTTTTTGTCATGGGAGACAATAGATGATTTTCTACAGACTCTCGTTGTTGTTTTGGTCTTTCGTGTTATGATGGATCTAGTTATGAAGTCCCTTTTGCAAATATTATCGGCAAAGTATATGTTAGGTTTTTCCCAAACTTTTCGACATTCTAATCATATATTTTTATTTTTAGCCTGCATCTATGAAAATTTTTAGTAACTTTGATACCACTTTGAGAGCTAAGACTTTTCTAGAATACCAAACCCAGCACGGAGTGGACAATGTTTTGTGCTTTGGAAGAAGTAGGCTGTATGCTCTGATAAAGGTTATTTTTCCTTTGTTAATTTTGTTGTTTTTTACTATTTTTTGACTGATATTTTTTTATAGACGACTGGGCGGTGATTACTTTTTGTCAGTTTTTCTCACGTTTTTGGGTATAGATTTGGTGTTTTTGTTTCCTATCATTGGCAAGTATATTGATTACAAAATGGACTTTATTATTGTCATCCCCAACGCTATTATGATGTACGAACAAGGATGATTATTCAAAAGAGATGTCGTAACTATCAACGTACAAAGCGTCAAAACTATCTCTATCAAAAAATCATGATTGTTGTATAGTATCTTTGACAATGGTGATTTGTTGGTTTTGACAGAATGAGATAGAGAACGTAATGGAGAAGTCAGGTTACGCTGGATCCCCAAGCCAGAAAAAAGAAGAAATCAGATTGTAAAATTGATTGGTATAGATACCCAAGCAGATCAAAACCCCGAATAATATGTTTATCTTTTCATCTTTGTCGCTATGAAACAAGAACATGATATGCCACGTATCCCTTATGATATCTATGAATCTCCTCAGGAGATCGTAATTTTGTTGCCTTTGGGATGAGTCAAAAAAGAAAGTATTTCTCTTGCTATCAAAGACTATAGATTGGTAATTACGTGAGAAAGGATCAAGCCAAAAACCAAAGACAATCTGATTCCTCTCAAGGAAGAATGCTATCGATGACCGATTACTCAGGTGATAGATCTCCCTCCTCAAGTGTATTTTGATAAGATTCATAGTAAACTTACTCCTGACAATTCCCTTCAGATTGTTGTACCCAAAGCATTGATACCAGAAAAAATTTCTCTCGAAGTAGAGTATGATAAATAAGTAGTGAATAGTGAAAAGTGAATAGTGAAAAATGTAGGATTTTGTGCATATGGACTATTGTAACATTACAATAGTTTGTATAAAGACAAGTCATTCATTCTCAATTATTCATTATTCATTCTCAATTATTTTTTTTTATAGTGGTTCATTTTTTGTATATAAGCAACAAGATATCCGGTGAGTATTCCTCGAGTCACAAAGAAGAGATAGTTGATCATACTGTCTTCAAATACATGGAGAAATATTCCCATTACCAACAACGCTACTCGTCCTATGCTGAGGCTGTTTCGTGTCTGATAGAGGTGATGGATATCGGCGTTTGTTGTGCTAGATTGCTTTTTGATCTTTTGTATGATTCGCAATATTTGTCCTATCACGACCGCTCGTAGCAAAAATCCAATAGTTCCGATATCAAGCATGAGTTGTATATAATAGTTTTCTGGCAAAATAGTTCCATTATGATGTACTGCAGGTCATGAAGTACCCAATCCATATCCACTTGGTTGTTGGATCACATAAGCAATACTACCAAATTTGGCTTGAATATGTCCTAAGGTGGATGCTCATTTGAGCACACTGAGTCCTACCAATCCTGCTATCATTGCTATCCCGATGCCTCGTGAGAGTTTTTTGTGTTGTCTGATTCGCTGGATATTGATCATTGCCAATCCTATAGCTCCTCAGATAAATGCTGTCCTAGATAAGGTAAGTATAATCGCCCCTATCCACAGTGCAATATAGGCTATATTGATCAGGGTGTATTTGTGGGTTTTGATGGTTTGGGTAATATCTTTGGCTCTCTGTTTGCACAGATAGATGAGTGCAGGCAAAAACGCTATCAAAAAATATCCATAGTTGTTTGGTCATGCAAAAAATCCTTGTCGTCTTGGCGTTCATTGGTATCCTGTAAGATAATAGATAGGTGGTTTGCTGCCAAATTTGAAATCATTAAAAGGTCCATATCCTATATGCAGAAATATGTCTGGTCGTATAAATTTGAGTCATTGTCGTAGAAATCATCCCACGAGGGTTCCTATCAATAGATATTTCAGAAATTGGACAAATCTGGTCATACTTTTTGTTCCGTTTGTTTTTTGTGAGTAGATATGTCCTATAAATGTCGCTGAAAAAAAGATGAAAAGATACAAAAATCCATATTTTATACCGACAACCATATCATAGATCGATTTGTCTTTGTAGATAGACATACTTACGCTAAATATTACCAATACGATGAGTGCTATTCGCTGTCGTTTTCGTAGGAGGAGATATGATTTGATACTTTTGATATGAGCGATTGCTACGCATCCCAAAAATAGTATCCATAGAGCATCTCTTGTAAGTGCTGGTATCTCGGGATATGCTCATCATGCTATACCATATCACACAAGGGTAACTATCAGATGATACATTACTATGGCCACCAAAAATGGTTGTAAAAACCTCATCATTACTAAGAGACTTTATATGATAAATAAGTAGTGAATAGTGAAAAGTGAATAGTGAAAATTGAATAGTGAAAAGTGAAAAGTGAATAGTGAAAAGTGTATGACTTTGTTGTTGTATGGACTATAGTAATTTACAATAGCTTATATGAAGACAAGTCTTTCATTCTCAATTATTCATTATTCATTTTCAATTATTTTTTTTTATAGTGGTTCATTGAACAAAAACAAGTTGAAACTACATCGCTAAAAGATACATTGTGGGTATGAAACTGAGTATCGTTATCCCAACTAGGGGAGATCAAAACATGAGAAATATCATAGAATGTTTGCACAGACAGACCTTCACAGATTTTGAAGTAATTTTTGTCTTAGACACACAAATTGTTGATAGCAATGGACGAGAAAGTCATGACCAGATGAGATATATTACCAATCTCACGCATACTATCCTGTATCACAACGCTAGTGCACTGAGAAATCTGGGTATCAAAGAGGCAAAAGGGGAGTTTATCCAATTAATGGATGATGATGAATGGTTTGATGAAGATTATTTGCAAAGGTCGTTGGATCTACGAACCAAATATCGTGAATTGGTAGGCAAAGATTTTGTATTGACGCCCACCTTGATGTATAGAAAAACCGGACATATTCAAAATCAGTGATTTTCTCATTTTAATTATCGATTTTCTAGACCAATTCCGCAAGAGGTTTCCTCACAAGAATGGAAATATATCCAAATGTATTCATGAAATTCGTTGTTGGCTCCTGCATATGTGTTTAAAGATCATCTCTTTGATGAACAGTTTGATTTTGTCTATGAAGATTTGGATTTTTCATACTCTATTTATCATGCGGGATATCCTCTCATCGTCCTCCGTGATCTACGTATCTATCATATGGAGAGAGACAAAACACCGCTCGAACAAGCATGGGTAGGCAACGAATATAGTGCTTTTAGAAAGGCAAAACATAGAATACTTTTTGTCAAAAAACATGGTAATCTGACTGACAAACTCAAATTTTACTTGCTTGGATTTTGGGGTCAGCCTCTCCGATTGATGATCAAAATTTTGATGTACGCTAAAGGTAAACACAAACGAGTATTGATCAAAGCGTTGTGGAAGTGAATGTTTGCAGCATAAAAAAAAGAGATAAGAATACCTTATCTCTC
>CAZECU010000061.1:0-4837 GCA_964510755.1 uncultured Candidatus Peribacteria bacterium
GTTCTTGATTTGTTTCGTCTTTCTCTTTTTTTTCTATTCTAAAGCGTACAGTTTTATTTTGATTTGCTTGCGACTGAATTTCTTCTGGCGTTAATTTTCTTTTTGGTGAATTTTTTACTTCTGATTCTGAGGATACAGAATCAATGCTATTAGGATTAGACATAATAACAAATTAATATATAAAAATTAAACATACCTAATTATATCCCCCCCCCCTCGATTTGTCAAATATTTGAGGACTTTTTTTGAGCAATGGAGAACTAAGTTTTTTACGAATTTTTGAAAAATCTTTTGGGAAATTGAGTTTTTTCATCAAAAAATGATCGAAAAACACATATCGCCATAATTTACAAATGTTTCCTTGAAAAAACAAATCTTATTGATATAGTATATTTGTTTTTTAGATATTAATTACAAAAAATGGAACTAATAAAAAAGTCTTTTGAATTTATTGATTATGATATCTACTTGAGAGCTAGTTATATCCAAAGAATAGAAGAATTCTCTGACACTAAAAATATAACAATTATCACAGGACAAAGAAGAGTTGGGAAAAGCTTTATTTTAGTATGATTTCTCAAAAAGCACAAAATCGGTATCGACAAATGTTTTTATCTGAACAAAGAATTTGACATTAATAACGATATCAAAACAGCAAAAGATCTTAATACGCTTTTTGAAGAATATAAAAAACAATATAAAGATCCTGAATATATTATCATAGACGAGATACAAGATATCAAAGATCGAGAATTTTTTGTAAGATGAGTATATGCAAGTAAGAAATACAAAATTATCATCACTTGATCAAACAGCAAATTACTTTCAAGTGAACTAAGTACATTCCTTACAGGAAGATTTTTGAGCTTTGAAGTATTTAGCTTCACATACCAAGAATATTTATGATTTCTTAAACTTAAGAAGAACAAAGAAAGTTTTATCGAATACTCCAATTTTGGATGATTACCAGAGGTATTACTTCAAAAAAATGAAATCCTAAAAAATCATTACTTAAAAAACACTATTTCTACTATGATTTATCAAGACATTATCAAAAGATATGAAGTAAAAAACGAAGTATTGGTGGAAAAAATATTAAAATTTCTATCAGAAAATATAGGAAATCTAACCTCATTGAGAAACATAGAAAAATATATTATCCAAGAGAAACTAAAGGTATCTGTGGCAACTATTAGTAAATATGTAAAATATTTTGAAAATGCTTTTATGATAAAAAAAATAGATAGAATTTGATTGAGATGAAAAGAATATTTTAAATTTATAGGAAAATATTATTTTAGCGATATAGGATTGAGAAATATACTTATATGATCAGATTACAATAATATTTCACAAATACTTGAAAATATAGTTTATAACTATCTTGATTATCTTGGATATGAAGTAAAAATAGGAACCATTTGAGAAAAAGAAATTGATTTTGTAATTACCAAATGAAAGGATAAAAAATATATTCAAGTTTGTTATACACTTACAGAAGAAAAAACAAGAAAAAGAGAATTCTGAAACTTACTAGAAATAAACGATAATTTTGAAAAAATAGTTATCTCAACAGATGATGTAGGTAAATTTGATTATAAATGAATAAAACGAATGAATATAATAGATTTTTTGACTGAATTTAATTTATCTTAATTTAATTTAATTTAGAAAAAATCCCCTCCAAGTAACTAAGTAAGGGATACGAACAGACAACAGCCGATACATGACATAACAAGTACGTCACAAAATCGGCAAACGTTAGGAGACATCTACTTTTTGTTTAAACTAAGGAATCGAGTGGAGAGATTTTTTAGATAATAAAATTATTTGACTTTTGATAGTAAATATGTATACGTACATTAAACAAAAAACAAAAAACAACAAATATATTATGGAAACTACTATTATCAACACCAGTATCATTGTTATCACTCTTCTTGTAATCATCGTATCAGCTGTGATTCGTAGACAAAAGCCTACTGATAAACAACTTCAAAAGCTTCAACAATCGCTCGACAAAAGCGATGCTCAAGCAAATGCACGTTTTGGGTTAGATTGGCATCATGATGCCTTAGAAGAATATCAAAAAGACAAAACACACATCAGTGGATTTGTCTCGCTTTTGACAGGACTATGTCTAGCAGCATTATTTATGGTAAGCGTCTTATTTCTTCCGCTGGAGATGACAACGATCATTATGATTTGCATCAGTGCAATGATATTGATGGTCAATGGTTTACTCATCTTTGCAGAACATAAGTTAATTGCGATACTCACGTTAATCATTGTTCTAGGTATCAGTATACTGGTATTGTATAAAATTGAGTCTATCATGATCTATAATCCATCACTTGTATATCGCTATCTTTGCGGTATCATCCTGTTCGCTGGATTGGGATTGTGGATAGCAAGGAAATAACCTATAGCAGCTCTTTGGTGTTCCAAGAGCTGTTTTTTTTATTGTAAAGAGCTATGGTATCTTTATAGCTTAGCTACTTTCCTTTATATTTTCTCCTCGTGGTATGAAAAGATTTTTGTTTACTATCTTGGCATTTTTGGCTGTAGGTATCGGATATATACTTATCAACAAACAAACCTTATTTACTGGTGTTGACCATACTACTCGACTCACCTACTCAGGCAATGGAGTTACTTTTGAGTATCCTGCAACCTTGAGCGGCAATGTCTGGAGAGCTATACAATGGCCACCAAAAATGACGGTTGCCTCCCCTACTCAAGATCCTATCGCGTTGGGATGTCCTAATTTGCAAGATAGTAGTAGGATTACGGAATCCTGAGGAGGGACTAGTGCTACCCTTTCGTATCGTTATTATAAAGGGCAAGATGTAGGAGCTGGCTCTTTGTTTACCAGTATCTGTTATATTTTTTCTGGAGCACAAGCGCAATATGTCTTAGATTTTGAGATACAATCTCATACGGGATGTGGCGATGATCAGTGCTGAGCGTACTGTGACACCCCGAACGAGCAAGAATGCAGAGACTTTGATATGATGAAGCAGGTTATCCAACCTATCGAAACTATTATCTCAACATTTAAAATCATACAGTAAAGTAGCTTTTGTACAAAATCATTTGCAAACAGATATCCATTACGTAATAGTTGACACTATCATAGACTAAAAAAAAACGCCTCACTTTTGGATACAACTACCAAAGGTAGGTCCGACCAAATGTTTTTGTTTAGTCTTTTTTTATTTTTTTGAAAAAACATACTCATGAAGCTGATTTTTGTCACAGGAGGTGTCATCTCTGGATTGGGAAAAGGAATAACTGCCGCTTCTATTGGCAAACTTTTGAAATCGTGCGGATATACAGTAGATATTATGAAGATGGATCCCTACCTCCAGATAGATGCTGGTACTATGTCTCCGTTTGAGCATGGAGAAACTTTTGTGACTACTGATGGATTTGAAACGGATTTGGATCTCGGGCATTACGAAAGATTTTTGGATCAATATATGACCAGCAAAAGTAGCGTGACTTCGGGTCAGATTTATCTCTCCGTCATACAGAAAGAGAGAAGATGAGATTATCTCGGCAAGACGGTACAAGTCATCCCCCACATCACCAATGAGATCAAAGAAAGGATCAAATCTTTTGCCGAGCATAGCGATGTGACTTTGGTAGAAATCGGCTGAACGATCTGAGATATAGAATGATTGCATTTTATCGAATCTATTAGACAATTACGTCAAGAATTATGAAGAGACAATGTAATGATTGTCCATGTCGTTCCTATGATTACCGTCTCTACTTCATGAGAGATGAAGTCCAAAGCTATCCAACATTCTGTAATCAAACTGAGAGAACTTGGCATCCATCCAAGTATCCTCGCGTGTAGGACACCTAAGCCGATGGAACAAGATCTGAGAGACAAATTGTCTATGTTTACGGACATAGATCCTGATCATATTATAGAAAACTTGGATCAAAAATCTATTTACCAAGTGCCGTTAGCATTACAACAACAACATATCCATCTCCTTATCCAGCAAAGACTTTTTGGACAACAGAGAGAGCCAGATATGGCTCATCGACAAGATTTGGTACACCGTATCCTCAATCCTACTCGCGTCATTCATATCGCATTAGCGGGCAAATATACTCATCTGACTGATAGTTATATGAGCGTCATCGAAGCATTGCAGCATGCAGGAGTCGCTTTTGGTGTCGGAGTCAAAGTACATTTGCTAGATACAGAGGCTTTTGAGTGAGCAGATCGAGAGCAGCAACTTGCCAACTATATCCAGGAGCATGAGATCAAAGGTATCGTCGTCCCTTGAGGATTTGGAGTAAGAGGAACCGAAGGCAAAATCAATATTGCCAATTATTGCAGACTGCAAAATATGCCATATCTCGGACTATGTCTCGGATTGCAAATTGCTGTGATTTCCTTTACAAGAAATATTTGCTGACTTCCTTATGCCAATTCTACCGAATTCGACGAGCAGACTACCTATCCTGTGATTGATATCATGGCAGAACAAAAACATATTGAAAAAAAATGAGGAACTATGCGTCTTGGGTTGTATGAAGCCGTTCTCCAACCTGGTAGCAAAGTCCATCAGCTGTATGGACAAGATCGTATCCAAGAAAGACATCGCCACAGATATGAGGTCAATCCTGATTATCACGAGATACTCACCAGAAACGGTATGCTTATCAGTGGAATTTCTCCCGACCGCACTTTAGTAGAATATATAGAACTCCCCAATCATCCGTATTATGTTGCGACACAATCGCATCCAGAGTTCAATTCTAGACTGGACAAACCACATCCATTGTTTGTCGGACTCATCAAGGCTTGCTTATA
>CAZECU010000062.1:0-4727 GCA_964510755.1 uncultured Candidatus Peribacteria bacterium
TAGGTATCCTTAGAGAGATGGCATTTCGTGCTGGTGGAGGAGGCACAGGATTGGCTATTGATATTGATGAGTACGATGAATTTACTCATACTGATTATCCGGGTCCTTACCCAACTATTGGGTTTAAACAACTCATTGTATGGGATCCAGAAAACAAAGCGATTGTTGGTGGATATCGATATGCGCTGATGAACGATTTGCTGACGAGTGATTATACCTCGATATCATCTCCTACCATGCATCTGTTTGAGGCAAATTCAATCTTTTTGATGTTTTATGCTCCCTTTTCTATTGAGCTTGGAAGATCCTTTGTCAATCCATTGTATCATACACATAGGAAAGCAATATTTGCTTTAGACAATTTGTTTGAAGGATTGGGAACTTTGGTTGCTGATTACCAAGAAGAACATATTCAATACTTTTTTGGAAAAGTTACGATGTACAAAACCTATAATCGGCAAGCAAGAAATATGATTTTATATTATATGCAAAAGCATTTTAAAGATCATCAGATGCTTATTATTCCAAAAAAAACCTTAATTCCCCCTGGTCTTCATGAAGAAATTAGTTTTTTGGAACAGATTTTTGTGGGGAATACAGAAAAAGAAGACAAACACATTCTTTTACGATCGCTTCAAGAGATCAAAGAAGGTATGCCCCCGTTATTTAAAAAGTATACGGAAATGTCTCCGAGTATGAAATGTTTTGGTACTGCAATAAATCACTATTGTGGTGAAGTAGAAGAAACCGCTATTCTCATAGAATTTGCTTCTATTGTGCCTGAGTATAAAGATAGATATATTTCAAAATATTTTCATAAAAAATTTGGGAAATATTTCTAACCATAAAACTACAGGTCTTTCCTGTAGTTTTTTTTATATTTCTACCGTAATTAATTCACCATCAGGATCTCTAAATATGAGTTTGTATGCTGTCAATTGCATGGGTTGTGTTTCTTTGGAATCACCATAAAGATAGTCTCCGACAATGGGCAATCCATGATGGGCAAGATGGTATCTGATCTGATGCGTTCTACCGGTGAGAATTTCAAGATTGCATGATAGCGTTGTATTTGTTTTGTTGGTTATCTCCATGATTTTGGTAATTCACATTTTTGTTGGTGTGTGAGGGAGTTTTGCAATGACAGGTTCTTCAATGGTATATGGCCATTCATCAATAGTATCAATAAATTGTTGGCCTTCTGGTGTCACATATGATGTAGCTCTGTAAAATTTTTTGAGCTCTGTGTTTTCTTTTGCTTGGATGCTTTGGCTTTCTGACTTGGACTGAAAAAGCTGTTTGAAATGATGTAATCCTTTTTCTGTCTTGGCGATAATCATCAGTCCATCTGTGTTTTTGTCGAGTCTGTGGAGGAGTCCTGCTCTGATGAAATTTCAGATAGTTGGTAGATTTTTGTAGGTATGATAGAGAAATCCTACTACGGACGGCTCATGCACTTCTCGTACGGTTTTGGGATGAGAGAGTACTCCTTTTGGTTTGTTGATCACTAAGTAATCGGCGGTCTCTTTTATGATAGGTATAGCGATATTTGGTGCTTCATCCAATATGATAGAAGATAAATATCTACTAATATTGTCAATTTCTACCTGATCATTTTGTTTGAGCTGATATGATTTTTTGATGATTTTGTTGTTTACTTTGACGCCTCACCTGGTAATGATATGATGAAAAAAACTTCTTGAATAGGCAAATTGCTTGCTTAATCGCGTATCTATTCTTTCTCCCTGTCCTTCGTAGATGATCATAATGTAGGTAGTTCCTAGATAAATATGACTAGTTGTATAATTTTTTTGAAAAAAAACAAGGGTTTGTGTCGTTTTTGTTGCTCTTTTCTTGTCCAAAATTTGC
This sequence comes from uncultured Candidatus Peribacteria bacterium, assembly GCA_964510755.1. Classification (GTDB taxonomy): domain Bacteria; phylum Patescibacteriota; class Gracilibacteria; order Absconditabacterales; family Absconditicoccaceae; genus CAJBLF01. The sequence continues at coordinate 1,870 of CAZECU010000062.1, forward strand.
AAATTTGACAAAATCGAGTATACTTAGGTATCGTTTTATATTATAAATTATTTCGATGGAAACTAACCAAACTACTCCATCTCCTTCTACTGGATGAATCCCTCAAGGTATTCCTACGGGTGTGTTTGTTGCCAACAATCAAACTCCTGTATCAAATACTGTCTCATCACAACCAACCAATGAGGCTGTTGCTGCTCCTGTTGCTTTGCAAGAGAAACCCTTGGATAGACGGTTTGTCTCTTTGACAAAATTTCTTGCTAAAGTGTTTGGACAACCAGATCCTATTACCTGAGCACCAAATCCTGCATCTAAATTGTTGCAAAAAGCGGAAACTATTACGGAAAAGGCGCGATGAGCAGCCAATCAAGCTGTAGAAAAAGTAGGAGATGCTTCAAATAAAGTTGTTAGTACTGTTTCTCAGGCTACAGAAAAGCTTCAACAAGTCATTCCTCCTCCTGTATCATCTCCCGCACCTGTAGCTCCTGTGGAGCCAATGAACATCGATCAACTTCAACAACCTAAATAACTAGATAATATCTACAAAAAAGCCGAGTTTAGATACCCGGTTTTTTTGTATAAAATTTTTTGTATAAAAATATTCCTTATTCTTTTAATAATTCTTCTATCAGACCATCTATTTCGTTCATAAACACCTGATCTTTGTCTAATCCATTTTCTTTGATGATTTGCATGACCCATGCGGCTCTATCTTTTTTGCCTTTGATGTTTTCTAGTTGTTTGGCGTCTATTACGCTCAAATCTATCGGAGTCTCTTGGGTCATAGGAGTGGTTGTTATAAACTAAATCCAATTTTTTTGTATATTTCGGCAATCTTGGCTTCGGCCAATGTATTTACTTTGGCAGTATTTTTTTGTACTAAATCAATAATTTCTTGGTCACTGATCGTTGCATATTTTGCTTGGATGGGCTGTACAAACTCGATAATCTTGGTGTAAAGATATTCCTTTACCTCTTTGTAACTTAAGCCTCCTGCTTTGTATTTTGCTCTCAATGTTTCATCTTCTTGTGGAGTCAAAAATAATTTGCAAATCTGATAGACATTACAAGTATCTGGGTCTTTTGGTTCTTCTACGGTCTGGGTGCTCGTTGGAATCTGTTTTACTCTTTTGAGGATAGTCTTTTCGTCATCGAGAAGTCAGATATAATTGTTGTATGATTTGCTCATTTTGCGTCCATCTATTCACATAATTGTCCCTACTTCAGGTTTGATATATGGTTCAGGGATTTTGAATGTCTCTCCAAAAGCAGTATTGAATTTCATAGCTATATCTCTGGCATATTCTACGTGTTGTTTTTGGTCTTTGCCTACAGGTACAATATCTGCATCATAAAGCAAAATATCTGCCGCCATCAAGATAGGATAACAAAAGACACCAACACTAATTTCTTTGGCTTTGCCTTTGTCTAATGCTTCTTTGTACGAATGCATTCTTTCCATAAATCCCATGTGAGTGATACAGGTGAGTACCCAATTGAGCTGGGCATGTCCTGGTATATGTGCTGGATTGTAGATCATAAATCTTTGCAAATCTGCTCCACATGCTGCGTACAGCTTGAGAATATTGATTGCATTTTTGGCCAATGTTTGTGGATTTTGGACACTATTGAATGAATGCATGATCGCCAAAAATAAAAAAATCTCTGCATCTTTGAATTGCTCGGCCAAGTCTATCATAGGTTTGATAGCTCAAAAATAATTTCCGATATGAAGCTGATAATCTGTTGCTTGTAGTCATGTTAAGATTCTCATAATCGATGAGTATAAAATAAATTGTTGGTTGCTTTGTATTGTACTATTTTGTCCAAATAATTCAATGAATAATTGTGTATTTTCGGCTTGAAATATATTACCAAATCTATATATACAACACACGCCTGTGCAAACAGGACATTTTTGTCTTTTTACTATTAAATGCTATTGGGGAATCGTCTAATGGTAGGACAACGGACTTTGACTCCGTCAGTCTAGGTTCGAATCCTAGTTCCCCAAAATACAAATAAACTAATCATAAAAAACGAAAAGTGAAAAACGAACGAATTGTGTACATATAAACTATGTAATTTACGATAGTATATATGAAGACAAATACCATCACTATTCACTATTAACTATGCACTAATCTGTTATTGCGGGATAGAGAAACGGTATCTCGTTGGGCTCATAACCCGAAGATAGGTGGTTCGACTCCATCTCCCGCAACCAAAAAACACTCTAGGTTCGATACTACATATACTGATCGGGAGTAGCTTAGTTGGTAGAGCGTCTGACTCTGAATCAGGAGGTCCTAGGTTCGAATCCTAGCTCCCGAGAATATGCTCATGGTATCTTTCAGTGTCTGAGTATAATAGAGACGGTACCTATCAAAATCAGTGTACACTAGAGAGACAAATGATAGAATCTTTTATGCAGCAGAAATAGTCCATGCCGGGGTGATGGAATGGTAGACATGTCCCGATAAGAATCGGGATGCCATATATTTGTTTATTACGTAGTAACATATATGTGAGGATATCTTTATATACTGGGTATTAATAACGGACAATATTATGTATGAAGTACAAGAAATCTTGCAAAAAGATTACTACAACATCAAAATGGAGAGAGTAAAAGTACAAAAAAATATTTACCTATTGTCTTGCTCTATTCTCAACACTATGAGACAATAATAGAAGCTATACATATGGAAACAAAAATAAAAAAGTGGAAAAACAGACAAATGATAAAATCTTTTATGCAGCAGAAATAGTCCATGCCGGGGTGATGGAATGGTAGACATGCTTGGCTTAGAACCAAGTGCCAGACGGTGTGCAGGTTCGAGTCCTGTCCCCGGTATATA
>CAZECU010000063.1:0-4656 GCA_964510755.1 uncultured Candidatus Peribacteria bacterium
TACAAGAGAAAACTCGCAAGAGTCCTGAAAATCTATAAGGGAGTAAAAAATCTTAGCAGAAAACCAGAACTAGTAATAGTACTTGATGGACAAATGATGGACAACTTTATCAACGAATTGGTAAGGACTCCAGACATCCAAAATATTATTATTGCAGGGACAAATTTTGCTAGACGATGGGCAGAAGACAGTATTATTATCGCAAATATGTGAAGTCACAAGAGTGTAGATTTTGTCTTAAACAATATGTTTAACTAATTTGCATACCCAAGAGTTGCTTCAAGCAATTTATCTTCTCTTTGATTCATATGGAAGAAACAAAAACACCACAAAATACACCTATGACTGATTCTTTGGAGAGCTATACTCCTAGTAGTACAGAAAAAAAAAGAGCAGTGATGATGTATTTGCTGATTGGAGTTATTGTGACCGCATTCACAAACCAGCACAAAACTGATTTTGAACAATTTCATTTGAAGCAAGCAGTAGGTCGACGATCCACATTTCTCCTTCTCATAGTAGCTTCGGCTATCTTTATGTTTATTCCATTGATCAAATATCTGCCACTCTTCATGATCATCGTGATGATTGCATTCTTGGCAATATTCATGCATCGTGCACGAAAAGGCAAATATGCTATTGATCCCAAAAACAAACTAGCGATATTTCTTGGCTTGTGAGAACGGATACTAAATCTCTTTGAAGTCAAACCATCAGAGACCACCAAATCCAAAACAAACAATACATAACCAATCATACCATATGTGTGTCTGCCGGAGATCTGGCATTAATGATTTTACATTATTAATTGTAGTAAATATGTCAAATATAGAACTATTGAAACAGTTGAGAGACATTACCTTTGCTCCTCTCAAGGATTGTAAAGAAGCATTGGCTGAAGCTGGTGATGATTTGGACAAAGCACAAGAATTATTGAAAAAAAAATGAATAGCAAAAGCTGCAAATAGAGCAGAAAGAGAAACCAAAGAAGGTATCGTCAAGATTGTAGAAATCAACGGAAAAATTGTAGGACTTAAGCTTCTTTGCGAGACAGATTTCGTAGCCAAAAACGAAAACTTTCAAGCATTGTTTGATTCAGTGCTTGCACAAATCGCTCAAAGTGATAAAGAAATACATACATTAGCTGATTTAGATCCTACATTGCTTCAGACGATTGAAGATGAAGTCAAAGCATTTATGGGTAAGACAGGTGAAAATATGAAAATAGATGGTGTCATAGTAACGACACAAAAAGCCTTGATTTACAATCATCCAGGCAACAAAGTAGCTTCACTTATTTTCTTCGAAGGAGGCAATGATGAAGTAGCCAAAGAGATAGCACTTCAAGTAACAGCTATGAATCCTATGTATCTTTCATTCGACCAAGTAAATACTGACGAAGTAGAAAAAATGAGGGCAGAGTTTACAGCAGAGCTTCAAGCAGCAGGCAAACCTGAAGCCATGATTGCTCAGATTGTAGATGCAAAGATCAAAAAAACTATGGCTGAAGATGTCTTACTCGAACAAGAATATATCAGAGATGGTGCCAAAAAAGTCAAAGAAATTATGCCAGAAGATATGAAAATCAGTAAGTTTATCAGAATGGCTATTGGATCATAGATAATTCCCACTTCCCAATCAAATAATCTTTTATAGTTTAAAAGTAAAAATAATGCAAAAGTATGATGTAGTGTTGTTGATTGATGCGACATTGTCAGAGACAGACCGCAAATCAGTAGTTTCTGATTTTGAAAAACTTATCAAGACAAATATCGTCCATCAGGATGATATGTGACTCCAACAATTAGCGTACAATTTGAGCAATAAGACTTGAAATGATAAGGCATATGTGTATTCATATGGCATCGAGGCGCAAGCTCAAGATTTGGATATAATCAAAAAAACAGTCTTGTATAATAAAGCAATCAAAAGATACTTTATTTTCAAGATACAAAAACACGAATCATTTGTATCATTTGCAAAAGTAAATGAAGAACTCAATACTGTTATACAGTCATGGGACGTCAAAAAACTTGGACAAAAAGTCAATTTTTTCGCTGACAAGAAAAACGAAAAATATCTCAACTGGAAATCTATTGCGATGCTCAAAAAATACATCACAAGATTTGGCAATATCAAGCCAAGAGAGTATACCAACAATCCTGTCTCTGTCCAAAAAAAACTAAAAACAGCAATCCTTAGAGCAAGAGAACTTGGATTCATAGAGTACAAAAAATAATCATCTCTACAATCATTACCACAATATACTATCACGACCATTAACCACACAGATCAAATTTATACCTTAACATTATTAAGAAGATGGCTAGTAAATTAAGAAGGGTGAGAAAATATTCTCGAACCAAAAGAATAAGTAAACATGGCTTCAGAGAGAGAATGCTAACTGCATGATGAAGAGCATTGCTGAGCAGAAGGAGAAGAAAAGGGAGAAAACAATTGGCTGTTCAAAGATCGTAATCCGGTTTTTGAATTTTTTTGTTTTTATAGTAAGAAAATTTTTGACTCAACTACGCTACGCATAGATTATATTCATTGTTTATTTTCTTATCACAGATAACCTTATGAAATCAAAAAAAACTGCGCAAGTAAAAAAAGACACAAAAAAAACAAAAAAAGTAGTAGCAAAAGTTACCAAACAAGTAACCAAAAAGGTAGCTACTCCTTCTACCAAAAAAGCAACGAAACCTACAGTTGCATCCACCAAAAAATCTGAAAAACCCTCAGTGAGCAAACATATCACGACAAGCAAACCTAGTCATAGATCAGCGACTCCCGTCAAGATACCTGATTTATTCAAAGATTTCTATAGAGAAGGAGATAGAATATTTTTGCGTGAACCCAAAAAATTTGCTAGTTTTCCTGATTTGCTTGATCTCCAAAAGAGAGGATACAACGACTTTATCAACAAATATATCAACAAACTTTTTGATACTATCAACCCAGTGTGGGATATAGCATGAGAAAAAATGTATGTCGAAATCGATGATATCAAGATATCAGATCCTATCGATGATGTCAAAACCTGTAAGAAAAAAGAACTTACCTATGGAGGTATCATTACGGGAAAAGTAAAACTCAACGAAGTGCATGATGATGGCAAAAAAAAGACAGAAAAAACATTGTTTAGCAAACGTGCAAACATTGGTATCTTGCCACTTATGACACCATCTGCTTCTTATATGATCAATGGAGTAGAGAGAGTAATTATTTCACAGATTATCAGATCATACGGTATATTTTTTGCTAAAAAAGAGTTTAGATATTCATTCAAAGTGATCCCAGAAAACGGACCACGATTGGAAGTACAAACAGAAAAATCTGGAGTTGTCGTAGCGAGAGTAAACAAATCTAGAAAATTTCCTATTACCACATTATTGAGGATTTTTGGTATAGAGACAGACGAAGGCATCAGAGAATATTTCAAAGATACGTTTGACGAAGAAGACTTCAACTATTTGGAGACCACCCTCAAAAAAGACAATACTACAGACGCGCTTTCCGCAGCAGAATTTGTATACAACAAGATTAGACCAGGAGAATTGATCGATCCAGAAAGTGCTCTCAATTACATCAAAAACCAATTTCTTTCTCCTGAGAGGATTTATGTGGGAAGGATAGCAAGAAGAAAAATAAATGCCAAATTGGGTATCAAAAAGCCTTTGGATGGCGATATCGCAAATATTTTTGATGGAGAAGATTTGATCGGTGCACTCAAATATCTTTTCAATATTTCAAACTTCAAAAAAGGATATTATACTGATGATTCTGATCACCTTTCCAACAAACGTATCAGATCTATGGGAGAGATTCTTCACGCACATCTCCAACCCGTCATGAGAAAATTTGTCAAAAGTATAAAAGGTAAACTTAGTATCCTCAATTTGGAGAGCCCACTCAAGATTACTGATTTGGTAAACTTCAAAATCGTAGACAACGCGATCAAGAGTTTCTTTGCTACTTCACAACTTTCTCAGTTCTTAGATCAAATCAATCCACTGTCCGAGATAGAGCACAAAAGAAGAATTACTGCCCTTGGACCTGGCGGACTCAAAAGAGAAACAGCCAAATTTGAAGTACGTGATGTTCACCCTTCACATTATGGAAGAATATGTCCTATCGAGACTCCAGAAGGACAAAATATCGGACTAGTAATCTACCAATCATTATATTCTCGTGTCAATGACGAAGGATTTTTGGAGACACCAGCGCTCAAAATATATCGTGAAGTGTCAGCACAAAAAGATTTATTGATCAATAGAATTGCTCATCGTGATATTCCAGAATTGGATGCAAAAGGCAAACAACTCAAAAAGATTATTGTCAAAGAAGATCATTATATCGACGAAAAAGCAGCCAAAGAGATAGAAAAAATGTATGGTAAACTAGGCAAGATGATAGGAGTCAAACCATTTTTTACTAGTGAAGTAGAATATATTTCTCCCGAACTAGACGAAAAATGTTGTATTGCGGATGCAACTACACCTATCGATGCTTACAACAACATTACCGAAGTCCGTGTAGCTGCAAGACAGTTTACCGAGATGGGAATGTTTCACGTAGGAGATATAACTCATATCGACGTCAATCCATCACAAATATTTTCACCAAATACATCACTTATCCCATTTGTAGATC
>CAZECU010000064.1:0-4488 GCA_964510755.1 uncultured Candidatus Peribacteria bacterium
TTATTTTGCATATGTAGTCAGATCGATAGTTTGATTAAGTTGATTGCCTGCGGGATCCGCAGCAGTGACGACTACAGGACCAAGCTCTGCAATCTGGAAATCTGCCGTAGCAACACTATTTTTGAATTCATACAATTGCGTACCATTTCTCGTAACTTTACCCGTAACTACTGCAGTCACATCTCTGAGAGGAATAATAACACTATACGTTCCATCAGCATTTTTGGTGACTTTGATACCAGCAGTATAGATGGTTGGAGCAGCAGTATCAGCAGCTGGAGGCGTTTGCGGAGCAGGAGTAGAAGAACCACCAAGCTTGACAGAGATACTCGTTTTGTTGGAGAATCCAGCAAAATCAAAAGCAACTAGATCAAGTGTATAAGTACCATTTTGGAATCAAGTCGATGGCAAGACAATTTGTTTGCTGTCGGTAATTGTTTTGGTATCTCACTGTGGATATTCATACATACCTACTTGTTGTTTGTTTAATAAAATCAAAACCCTTCTGATATTCTTGGGAGCGATGATACTATAAGCAACAGTAAATGGTGAACTTATACTCGCAGCATTGGCTGGTGTATTCAAGGTAATCTTTATATTAGTGTCAGGTCTTTCTTCACTACCTGGACACATCTGAGTAGGTGCCTGTACAAAAATATTGTTGAATGTATAGGTCACTTTACCACTAGCAAAAGGAGCAACACGGGAAATAGCTGTGCCACCCGTAGCAAACAAGGTAGACTCATTCCACCATTGAGTAATCTCAGCAAGATCCATACCGTTTGGCATAAATGTTGTCGGTGTAATAAGATATCATTTTTTGATATTGTCGGGGAGGGTAAATGGACTAACAGCACCATTACAGGCAGCATCATAAGAAATCACTGATGCTCCATCATCTACCGCCAATCCAGGAGAGTTTTTGAATTTTAGGGTACTAACGGTAAGATCACTTGGAGTGTTTGGCCCGGCTGCTTTTCCAGAGATTTTGGAAATAGAGACACTCATCAGATCTACTTCAGGAATATTTTCGTTGACGATGTAATTGTTTTTGAGCAACCATCCAAAAATCGTTTTGACGGGAGTAGCATGAATAGTTCCTCCAAAAGCATTTTTGTTCATAGGCGTACCATCAGCGTTTCATGCCCAGAAAAGCATAACTTTGGTAGGTGTGTAAGCCGCTAACCAACCATCTCTTGCACGATTTCCTCTATCTGTTTTGGCATTTGAAGTTCAAGTTTTGAGCGCATATTTGAGTCCAGAGACCGTAAATTTATTTTCCCAGCCAGGGATTCTATTGGCTGTATCCGAAAGAATCTTTCGCATCAAAGAAACGATACCTGGTTTGATAACTTCTTGCTGAAGCTGTTCTCCTGTCTTTTGATAAAGAAGAGATCCATCTCTTGATCTAATCTCCATGATTGGGTTGATAACTGCAGGAGTAGAAGTCGTAAGATGAGCGTATGCATTGGCAAAATCCAGCATATTGACTTCAGCTGCTCACAATGCCAACGTATATCCATATTCAACATTGTCCAGTACTCATGAAAGTCCAAGCTTTTGGAGGAATGGTTTGGCAACTGCTTCACCACCAAGCGCAGTAATCATTTTGGCAGAAGGGATATTTCTACTATGACCAAGTGCTTTTTTGAGTGGCAACATTCCCTCAAACATATCATCCGCATTGTTTGGTTGATCTCCTCAGATATTGAAAGGAATATCATAAATAGGTGTATCAAGCGTCAACGGAAGTTTTTCCAATGCCAACGCATAAATCAAAGGTTTGATAGCAGATCCTGTTTGTCTAGGTCTTCTCACCATATCATTTTGTCCTTGGATCGCTTCATTGAAATAATCTATAGATCCTACATAAGCAAGGATATCACCATTGGTAGTATCTAGATAAAGCATAGAACTATTGTTGGCTCCGTTGTTTTGGATGACCGCATTGTTTGACAAGAGAGCTTCTTCGGCAACTTTTTGTACCTTTGCATCAAGTGTTGTTTTGACGACAAATCCTCATTTGGTAAGGGTACCTGACCCATACGTTTCTTCCAACTTTTCTATAATCCATTGGACAAAGTGAGGAGCAGTAATAGGAAACGTACTTTTTTGGAAAGTATAGGTAATACCTTGAATGATAGCATCTTTGAGCTCTTGATCAGTGATATATCCATCCTCATACATTCTATTTAGGGCCAAATCTTTTCTTCCATTTTTGTATTTTACATCCAATGATGTCCCAGCAACGGTAAGAGAAAATGATCCCATACCATCGATAAATTTGATCACCGCGTTGTTGCTTTTTTTGTTGGACAAATTAGCATCAGCAAGCAATTGAGTAAATTTGGAAATCACTGCGGTTTGTACTTCTCCAGAAAACAATACAGGATTATCATATTTATCTTTGACGACAAATTCTCCTACTACTCATGCTCTATTTTTGTATGGATTGTACAATGATGGTCACTTGGGGATAGAAGCTAAGATAGAAGCTTCCAATATAGACAATCCTGTAGCAGACTTACCAAAATATGTTTGAGATGCGGCTTCGATACCATAAGCATTATTACCAAAAGAGATATAATTGAGATACAATTCTAACGTTTTCATCTTCATCTCTTTACGAAGCTCCGCACTCGAGAGTTTGCCACTTTCTTTGCGAATGGTTTTTTCTAATACTCCGCTAAGTTTTTTGGTAAGGATAATTTCTTTAAATTTTCTAGTAACCTTTCTATCTTTGGTCAACAGCAAATTCCTAACAAGCTGCTGAGGGATAGTAGACGCTCATTGTATTCTAGAGTTAGGATTGATAAGTGCTTTGATTGCGGCTCTCATCATACCCATAGCATCCAAACCATCGTGTTCTCGATAACGTTGATCTTCCAATGCTACAATAGCATCAACCATATGCTGAGAGATACCAGTATATCAGACATATTGTCTATTTTCTTCAAATAATTTGTACAATACTTCTCCATTTCTATCTTGGATAATAGTAGCCTCATTAAACACCATATCATTGACCGAGTTGATATCTGGCAATCCTATCAATACATTTTTGATAAATCGAAATATACAGACCAATGCTACAAATATCGCTCCTGCAACCAATCGAAAAAAAAGTTTTCTTTTTTTGTTGGGTTGTCCATACGAGCGATGTGCATCAGACGATGATGAAGGATATGATCTTCCAATAATATTCGGAGAATAAAGTCTTTTGTTGGTAAAGTAACTCATTGGGGATATCTATACAAAAATAAAAAGAAGCCCACTGTAATGATACAGTAGACCTCTTATAGAAATATATGATGAATTTTCAATGGATAAACACAAAACTAAACTACCTATTTTCCATAAATATAACAACTAATAGCACCATTACTTGTACTTTCTCGACGTTCGGTGACGACAAATTTTCCTAAATAGTTCATATCTCTGATGATCATTTTACCGTCATCTGGATAATAATTGATAACCTTTCCTACGTGTCCTGCACTTGATCTAAGTCTACTATAGACAATCAATGCTCATGCAGAAGGCTTGCTACCAACTCTCAATCATGCTGCTTTGGCATTGGCACATCGATTTTTAGCATCACCACCAAATGGTCTATCTTGAGTGGTTTCGTCTACATAAGGGAAGATATTTGGACTAATAATGGCTGCATACCAAGTACAATATCAGGCATAGAATCCGTTTTTGATCTTTTTGGTATAGGTCCATTTGGAGATAATACCACCTGCTGACGGAGAATCATCATCATTATCAGCGATATAGGTAGCAGTAGATCATTTTTTGACTGTTGGTTTTCATGATTTACTAATAGTAGGTCTATAGGTTATGGTAGACTTAGGAATAATTTCTGGCTTTGGTTTTTCAAGCAATCCAATCTCATAAGCTTTTTCTTTGGATATATTGACGAAAATATCTTGATCTGGCGAAAATATTTCGGTTTCATCTTGGATATAGTTTAGTGTCATCAAATCTTGAAGGTTGAGATTGTAGGTATTGGCAAACACCACAACATTGGTTTTGGATTTGACCGTATACACAATACCATCTACTTGATTTGAAATTTTGAGGACTTGGTTAGGTTCTACCGTATCTTTGGTAAGATTGTTTTCTTTTTTGATGCTAGAAACGGTGGTTCCAAACAAACCTGCGATCTTGAGCAAAGTATCTCAATCTTGGACAGTATATTGCAAGATACCATTATTGTTGGTATCCACACCCATATTGATAGTATCCAAGTCGATTGCGTAAGAAACTCAGTCATCACCCTGAATAAATCCTGAATACACAGAAAGCTCTTGGGGCTCATTGTTTTCAAATAACTGTGCGTTTGCTATGACAAATATAAAGAATCCAATAAAAAACAGTGATACAATACACTTGAAATAGTTAACACGATTAAACTTGATCATACAAGATAAGAGTGATAAATGGCGGAGAGAGTGGGATTTGAACCCACGGTCCGGTTGCCCG
>CAZECU010000065.1:0-4429 GCA_964510755.1 uncultured Candidatus Peribacteria bacterium
AATATTGGTCGGGGGTTTGGGGCGAGATAAGCCCCAAGCAAAAGTAGAAAAATATTTATTAAGATTGCTTTACTAAAAATATTTTCAATAACAAAAAACACTACAGATATCTTATGGTCAGTAGTGTTTTTTTGATAAAACGATTGGATGGCTATATCCACTTTTTCCTTTTAAAAAATCAGAGGAGAAGAATAGAAACCACGATCATTACGGTCATGAGAATGAAGAAAAAATAGTTGTTTGTCTGTCCAGGCAAAGAAATATTCATTCCATAGATACCGCTGATCATGGTGAGTACTCATGTGATGGCAGCAAAAATAGTCAACAAGCTAATCATGGAATTGGTCTTGATGTTCATCAGGGAATTGTAGGTGTCAGCAAGTGATTCTATGTTTTCAAAACTGATAGAAATGTTGGTCATAATTTTGTCGAGTTTATATTCCAAATCTTCAAAATAAACATCCAAATCTTCTTTGTAAAATTTTGGTAACGCTTTTTGCAATTCTTCTAAGATTTCTTTGTGAGGCACAAAAAGATGTTTGAGTCAGACAAGATTACGCTTTTTGATAGTAAGATCTTCGAGTAGTGATTTGTCCAGTTTATTGGAACGAAAGACTTGTTCCTCCAAAACGATAACATCCTTGGTAGATTTATTGAGCATTTTGATGCTTTTGTCGTACATAGTATCCAAGACTTTATAGAGGATATAGTAAGGAGATATTTTAAAATCTTCGTCAGATTGTCTTTCTTGGAGTTCTACAGAATAATCTTTGATGATAGATTGGATATGATTGGTATCAAATTTGGTCATAGTCACAATAACATTTTTGCCCAAAATAACACTAAATTCGTTCATAAAATATTTTTTGATATCAGCATTGTATTTTGGGAAGTTTACGACGATAAACATATACTCTTCGTAAATATCGATTTTTTCTTGGTTGGTAAGCTCAAACAAATCTTCTTGGATAAGTTCGTGGAAGTCGTAGGTTTCCACAAGCTGATTGAGCTCGCTTTTTTGTGGATCCGCAAGATGTATCCAGTCAATATTTCCAAAATGCAAAACAGTTCTCATGACAAACACAAAACAGATAAAGAGAAATGTGTGGGTAAGTGATATTAGGCGTGCATCAGTGCAATAAGCTCATCAGCAAGACCATAATTGGCTATATAAGTATTTGATGCTTCTCTCATTCTTGTGAGTTCTTCACCAAATCGCTCAGGGATTACAAAGTTTTTGGCATCTCTTTTGCTACCAAATTCTACTTCTGCAGTGATAAGTCACTGGAGGTTTTTGTAGATATCAAGCTCTATAAAGACAGTATTGTAAGGCAGAGTATAACGTGTTTTTTCCAAAAAGTGATGTTCTACTTGAAATCGATGCTGATCAAATTCTTCTTTGGTGATAGGCATTTCCACTTCTTCTCTGACCAATCAATATCATTTTTTTCTGGTGATTTTGTATTCATCTCCTATTTTCCTGATCCTAATGCTTTTGCCTGTAGTTGCATCATTAAAATATCATTGAATAATATCAACATGAGGGAACTGTTGGATATCCGAAGGCGGTGTTTTTATCAAAAATTTTCTTTCAATCTCAAATCCCATAGTAGATAGAGTAGTAAGTAAAGCATATTAGCTGTGTATACGTGTAGTGTCATTGATTTTTTTGTGCTTCTTGTACGAGACAAGATAATGCATTTTGAGCGTAAAGGTGATGAAAAAAAGTATCCATCCAATGCTTGCAAAGACAGAAAGTCACGTATATGCTGTTTTTTTGTCAGAGGTAGGTAGTGTAGTATCTTCTCATGTGAGAGATAGTGATTGGAGGGTAGCCAGATCACATCAGACTTTTTGGATGATAGATTTCAAAAGAATCTGGTTGCGAAGAGGAATGCTAGGATATCGCTGTGCCAATAATGCACACTCTCCACTTGATGCAGCTATTTTTTCGGCATTTTGGGCGATTTGTCTAAACATCATAGGAGTAATATATTTGTTGAGGAGCATGCCTGTGGCACTTTTGAAGTTGAATATATTTTGTGTTTCGTTTGGTCCTCCATACGACTGTTTGTCTCAGATCAAAATTTCCAGGTCAATCGGTTTGTTGATAGGTATCCAAGTCCCAGGATAAAAAGTCAGATAATTTCCATTTCGTTTGATGTTGTCCGATCCATATCTATATTGTTCTCCATCAAAATTTATGATCACGCTACGTTTGTCTACTCATTTGCCGATATCTTTGATATCAAAGACAAAATATTGATCTAACGCTATCCTTGCCGTAGTGTCTTTGGGATAAATGAGACTCAAACTTGGAGGAATGATATCCGGCTCACATTCAGGGACATCAGCAAACACTAGATCAAAGTTGCCTTGAAGTGGATAAGATTTGCCTGCGGCAATAGCCTGAGAACCTGTTCATAGAGTCAATGTCTGGGCTCCTATACTATCACTTTTAAAATATAATTCAAAAAAAGATTTGCTCTCGGTGGAGATATCAAAGGTAGGATTTTGTACTTCGAGAATGATTTTATTATATTCTATTTTGGAACTCGCAGAGCCATCAGGTATCTTGGGGAGAATACGAACAATTTCAAGATTTTCTGGATTGTAATAGAGTACCAACGTAAATTTGGTAATTTTTTGTCCTTGAGGAGAAAAGATAATATCAGCAGAATTGGTACAACCAGCATGAAGTTGGTCAGATGGTTGAAACCTTACATCAGAATAGAGGGGTTGGAGAGTAACCTTAGCTCATCGTACCGTTCATGCGGTAACGATCATAGCGATCACTCAGAGACTAATAATTTTTTTTGTTAGACGCATCAGCTTAGCTAATGGAGTAAAAGATACAATACAGTATATGAACCACAACAAAAATATCAACCAAAAATATCATTGATTTTCTGATTATTTTTCATACCTTCTAAACTAGATATCATACTTTTTATCACTCTTGTACATTATGACTACTGATCTCAAAAAATTTGAACAAACCCGCAAAACCAATATAGCAGATACTATAGGAAGTGGATTGTGGTTGTGAGTAGAAGAATTGGGTCGTGCCGTGAGTGGAGCAAAAAAAACAACAAGATGATCAGCTGTAGCCAAAAATCAAATTTCTCCAGAACTTGATAAATACGAAAATATAAGAATAGGCAAACACAAAAAAGCTGCAAGCAACGACTAATACCGGAGCATATACCAAGGTGTCTTGTTTTACTCCTAAAGACATAGAAATGAAAAAACATCCCCAAATAGACAATATTGTGCACTATGAGTTACAGTACCGTTTTTCCAAAAGTAGCGGTAGTGGTGGTCAAAACATCAACAAGAGAAATACCAAAGCAGAATTATATTTCAACATTACCGATTCACGTTATTTGACGGACGACCAAAAAAAGAAACTGATCAAAATAGCAGGAAATATGGTCCATCATCAAGATGGTATGCTTATTATGACGTGCCAAGAAGAGCGTTTACAATGAACCAACAAAAAGAAATTGCTCCATCATTTTCGTACATTACTCCTCCAAGCATTACAAGAAGATATCCCTAGGATTGCAACCAAAATACCTCCACAAGAACGTGAAATTCGTTTGTCTGTCAAAAGCATCCAAAGTCAAAAAAAAGAGTTAAGAAAAAAACCATCGACCGAAGAATAACCTCCTATATTTTTTTCTTTAAAAAAACCCATAAGCTATACGCTTATGGGAAATTTGGTTATTGTTCTTCTATAGTGAATGTGTGTGTCGTTTTCAAATGCTCTTGATGCTGCTGAAGAGCCTGTTTGATAGAAGTTTTGGTAAATTTGATTTGTTTAGAGCTCGTATAGAGAACATAGACCGGTAGCTTGAGATCTTTGAGACACTCAGGTGATACCATGGATATATGTCCACCACCAGCCGTAGACTTGTGAGGTACGGGGCCAATAAATATGGCTTCCAATTGCTTCCCTGTATGATTGTCAAAGGAAAAGTTTTTGAGAGAAGAGCAATTATCTACAAAAACATATTCATAGATGTTTTTGCCAAATACCTCGTTACAGGTAGTTTGGATCAGTTGTCTTGGGGCATTTAGGCCCACAAATAATAGTTGTTTTTTCATAGATGTGTGATTTTGTTTGGATGAGTATATATAGATTTATTGTTAAATGTCAACTAAATAAATTAAAAGTACAAAATTAAAAGTACAAAGTACAAAATATAAAATTAAAAACAATAGTAGTTATATTGCCAATGGCGGTTACGGTAAAAACTTTATTACAAAACGCGCCATTATCAAATCAGCGAGAATAGTAGGTCGAGCCAGATATCTTATAAAGTACGATAGGAAGGTATCAACGTGATAGTGCCCAATGGCGCTTGATTTTTTTATCCAATATTTTTTGTATCAAGACAAAAATATTGGTCGGGGTTTGGGGCGA
>CAZECU010000066.1:0-4265 GCA_964510755.1 uncultured Candidatus Peribacteria bacterium
ATTCCGGAGCTCTACTCAGCTCTGGAGACACCATCAACTCGGGAGTATTTATGGTGTTTGATCTCATAATCTCGGAAGTCTTTATAGATGGAACGGATGAATGGATAGAAATTACCAATATCGGCAAAGGCGGATTTCAGGGAAATATTACGATAGTAGGAGCCAAAAGTACTCCACTGTCGCTTACCAATATTGTGCTCAGTCCTTGAGAATCTAAGCTGTTTGGTGATACAATGGCTCATGTTTCAACAAGTGCTGTTGTGAGCAAAACAGGACTAGGACTCAGTATGATAGATACCGCTCCTCTCAATCTCACGATGACGCTCTCTGGTCAGGTGGTAGATACTTTCAATATCCATGAATATTGGGTCCAGCAGTATAACGACAAAAAGACGTCGTTTGAAAAAATAGGCAATATAGCTACTGCAGTGACCATAGAAAGAGTCATACATGCTCAAAGTGGATACCGTATCAATCCTGGCGTATACTTCCTCACGGGGATGATTCTAGAAAACGTCTCATTACCTCTGTGAGCGTCATGAGCAACTCTTTCGATGCCACTCTCATGTGATATGGTTACCCCAAACGCACCCATTACCCTCAGTGAAATCTTTCGCGGAGACGAAACATATCCTCCGTATATAGAGTTGGCTGTCCATGAAGATATGTGGATAAATTATCTGTCTATCTCTGGCGATGTTCTGCGCGATCTTGTGGAATTTTCGTGAGTAAGCTCAGGTATGATGGTAGAAAAGAATAGTTTTTTGCTGTTGGAAGCCAATACTTTTCGAGCAAACCAAAAGTTATCAGCACTACAAAATAGTGGACTTTCCCTAGTTGATACCTGACATCGAATCATAATAATGGTAGGAAGTGGACAAACGAGACAAGTTATGGACATTGGCTACTTGTCTGGAGAAAGTACAGGTAGTTCCTTATATCTTAGCAATATAAGCCATCAATGTGTGAGGAATATGGACGCTATGGACGACTTTTCGCCAGGGTTTGGGAGACAATTTTTGCAGTATATCCCAGTCCATACCATTACCAAAATTGAGTATCTCCAAACAGGAGAACAATCATCAACCACCTGTCCTATCACAACCACTCCTTCTACAATCACAGAGACTACAGGTAGTACCTTATCTACACCGATAGGAGAACGTTATACGATACAGATATTGGAGGTAAATTATGATCCTCAATGATCAGATACTGACAATGAAAGTATTACGTTGCTGGCACATTCACTCTCAGACAATCAGGGGGCCTTGGATATGAGCAAGACATTTCGTGTACAAGTAAATGGAAGAAACAAATTGCTCTCTGGCCGGTTGCCGATGGATACGCCTACCACCTTTACCAAGACCTTTGGGTTTCCCAATAGTACAGATTCTGGACAGGCGGTCATAATCTCTTTGACCTATGGTGATGAATTATTGGCTACGTATAGTTATACGCCTATGAGTTTATCGCCACAAGAAGAGCAAGAGTTAACCACCACAGGATATTATGTCAGCTCGGTAATAGATGGAGATAGTTTTAGGATAAAATATCAAGGAGTGACACAAACGGTCAGATTGATCGGGATAGATGCTCCAGAAAATAGTCTGACCAGATATAGACAATTGGAATGTTTTGGATTGGAAGCAAAGCTGTATCTCAAAAATCTTATCGACAAAAAAAAGATACGTCTCCAGTTTGATGAAACCCAAAACCAAAGAGATATCTATGGAAGACTTCTTGCATATGTGTATTTGGAAAGCTTGTTTGTCAATCAAGATATGATAGCGCAAGGATATGCAAAGCAGTATACCTTCAAGACCAGGTATGCTTATCAAGACGCATTTCAACAAGCTGAGCAATCTGCACAAGAGAATCAACTAGGACTGTGGAATGAACGTATTTGTGGGATATCGCTCTCAGGAGTACAACGATCAGGAGATCTGGAAGCGTTGGCAACGGGCAATGAACTCGTACCAACAACCGGACTCTGGACAGGTCTCCTCTTTACTATTACCTATGTACTGCCCAATCCTGTAGGCAAAGATAGCCAAGAAGAAATAGGAATCTTTCTCTCCAACCTCCACCAATCTAGTGGACAGCAACAATCTGTGTCTGTAGATCTGAGTCAGTGATTTACCCTGAGAATAGGTAAGACGAGCAAGAAATTGCAGGGGATCCTGGGTGTAGATCAGGAATATATTTTGTCATGAAGTTTGGGATTGGTCAACAAACCAGCATGTATTGCCTTGCGGTATCAAGAGCAAGAGCTGACGAAACTGTGTTATAGACAACCCAAGGAAGGACAAAAAATAACAGAATGAGATCAATGATTGGCTGCTACATCATCACAAGACTTGGATATCCTCAATCAGCTCCAACTCAAAAAAATAGACAATAATCTCTGTATATGGTATCAAGGGATGTCATGGCGTTGTAAACGTATCCCTGCCGGCAAAGCGGCTACCAAAACACTCCAAGAGCAAAAGCTGTACAAGTCATTTGCTAGTATAGTCAAAAGTTATCTCTTGGATAATCGAAAAAATATCTATTACGACACGGCACTCAAAGAGTATTATACGCTCCTCAATCAAAACAAACAACTCATAGCCAAAGGTGTCGCCAAAAAATCTGTGTATGGACAAGTCGTTGCCGTCACAGATATCAAACAACAACTTTCTGTGATGGAAAAAACGTTGCCAACAATCATTGCTTTGTTTGCAGGTAGTGAGGCACTCCATTAACACACACAGAGATTCTCTTTTATTTTGTAAGTATTTGTCTAGTATGAAAATAGAAAAATTTGAAGATCTTATTGCTTGGCAAAAGGCCAAAGAATTGACCACAACATTGTACGATCTCTGCAAGAACTGTAAGGAATATGGACTCAAAGATATGATGACCAAAACAGCTCTTACGATCATGAATCAAATAGCAGAAGGGTTTGAAAAAAGAAACAATAAAGATATCAAACAAGCGTTTTTAGAAGCAAAAGGAGGAACAAGTCAGATGAGATCCATGGTGTATATGTTGCTAGAACTATGATGTATCACGCAAGAAGAGTTTAAAGGTGTGTATGATACCACGCGACATATTACCAAAATGCTTATGGCATTCGTCAAAAGTATCAATGTTGCAGAGAAAAAAAGAGAGTCAGCATAACATATATTCCCTTCCCCTCTCATCTTTCATGCTATTGTTAGCGGTATGCGGGAGAGAGGGAATCGTAAGGGATAGGAAAATATTTTAGTTGCTAATGAGTGGAAAACAAAAGAAATGGAAGGGTATTTGAGATGATATTATGGATACAAAAACTTTGGGGATGAACTCCTCTTTTTTGGGGTAGTCAAACAACTCTTTGCAAGATATCCGCTCAAAAAACTTTTTGTCGAAGTGGGAAATGTTGCGTGGATGGAAGATTGGATCCGAGAAAATTATCCAGGTCTGCTCACAGAAAAAGAGCTCAAAAATATAAAAATCGTCAGTGGAAAACAACATCGCTACAGATGGATAACCCATATCATCAATTTTTTGGGATGCGGAAAATACAAAAAAACATTTAAATTTTTTGGGGGAGGAGAAGTGTTGTCCGACGAAAGACCATTTCCTCATGATGGACGAAATATACCTATATTGTTCAATGAAAGTGTCAGAAAGAGGAGATTTGTACTTTTGTGATGAATAGGAAATATCAAAGCTCCACGGACGCAAAGATTGTACAATTATTTGCTGCCAAAGGCAGATGCTATCATCCTCAGAGATCGTCAATCCTATGAAATAGCTAGATCTATAGTTACCAAAAACAAAGGAGAAGAACATAAAGAACTCCACAACAACGTGATATTGTTTCAAGATTTTGGACAAGAGATACTCGAGAACTATGCAAAAACCACCCACAACAACCACAAGACCATATCCACTCCTTATATCCTCATCAATATCAACAAGCAATCGGTAGACGCCAACAATATCCAAAAAATCATAACTTTTTGTGCAACATATCCTGATCACAAAAAAATATTTTTTCCTTGCGATATGAACGATGACCGTCACTGTTTTGCTTTGCTACAAACATATATCCCTGATATACAGCTCTATGATTGGACTCGTCATACTTTATCACAGACGCTTTCCTGTTTTTATCATGCAGATGGGGGAATAGGGGCAAGATTACATTTTCTCTTACCACTCAAATTGTATGCCAAGCCGATTGTGGCGATCCCTTATGCAGACAAAATAAATAAATTGATGCTTTCATAATA
>CAZECU010000067.1:0-4188 GCA_964510755.1 uncultured Candidatus Peribacteria bacterium
ACTGTATCTGGCTTGATTTTTTGTACTTGTCCCTGTGTTTATGAAATCTTTATATTTTGAGATCTTGCTTTCATCTTGTCAACCTCTGACTTTCTTTCTTGCGTAGTAAAATAATCTCAATACTTTTTAAAATATGCTTCTCAAAAAGACTCATGTAATAGATATAATATATTGTACATCCAATCATTATATTTTTGATTAAACGAAGAATCATTGTTATGTTGTTTTACTTCTTGCATACTTTTTTTTATTTTTGTAATCCAAAATTCCTCTCCACTTTTTGTATAATTGTCTTTGAGATTGTCCGTAAAGATATTTTTAGTCTCTGTTTGTACCAATCACAACATTTCTTTGTAAGCATCTTCTTTGCCTTGCAAACTTATAACTTTGGACAAAAATCAAGCTGGTAAAGCATTATATCCATATGTATACATTCCAAAACTATAGTTGTTTTCCAAACGTATGCCAGCCAAATCACGATAACTATCAGCATCAGTAAGTGTACTCATCACCAACTGTGCTGTACCATACAACCTTCTTTCAGATGTCTCTGGCTGTACCCCATCATTCATGTTTAATTTTTTTTTGAGTATATCAGCATGAAAATTTTGTACACCTTTTTGATCTATTTTTTCTGCAGCCATAGTAGTTATATTTTCTTGCTGAGATTCTACTTGTTTTCTGTCTACATCAGTAACTTCTAATGAAAGATTGTTTTGTTCGTTGTTGGAGATTGTGTTAATAGCCATTATCATAATAGTTTAATAATATAAAAACTTATGTCTTATAAAATAGAAATCAATGT
This sequence comes from uncultured Candidatus Peribacteria bacterium, assembly GCA_964510755.1. GTDB lineage: Bacteria > Patescibacteriota > Gracilibacteria > Absconditabacterales > Absconditicoccaceae > CAJBLF01. The sequence continues at coordinate 806 of CAZECU010000067.1, forward strand.
TTTAAGTTTACTCAACAAAGACATTTCCTCTTCATCCAATTCCACTCATGAAAGTGTTTGGTTGGAAGTGGTTGTTGGTTGCAACTCAAAACTATTTACTAGTAGCGTAGCCAATTCCCCTCTAGAAATTTTGGATTGTTCAGCTTGTCCTTGGTCATAAATAAGCTGAAGATTGAGAGCTTTTGCAACAATTTGATATGCTTCATGCTTGGTCATAAAGTCATCAGGTGCAAAATATAATTGTCATTGTCTACTAGTAATCAAATGGTCAACCAATCCACAATCCGCTGCATAAGTGAGTTGAGCGAGATAATTTGCGGACATGGGTACATCAGCAAAAAGTGATGTAGTAATCATAGGAAGAGATTTGCCTTTTGCAGTAAGATAAGTGTTTACAAATATCATAACAAAATCATAATGGCGAAGATAGTTGTCTGGATAAAATTTGGGATATTGTGTGGTTACTATACCCAAATTTGCTAACGTATTGATAGCATAAGCAGATGAATGTCACGCAATATCCGTAAATGCATCTGGTAGTATTTTTGCTGAAGTCACTGGTATATCTATAATAGGTAGATCAAACATACGTACAAGATAATATGCTCATTCTGATCTGATAAGTTTATCATAAGGATTACCATCCAACTGGATACCCGTACCCAAATGGAGTGCCATCATTGTTTGCTGGAGCAATCGTTTGGTCATCACACCACCTTCTCAGGTCAATCCTATGACGTCAGGATCAGTCAGTTTTTGTCCTGTTTTTTTGATAAACAATTTTTGGATCAGTCCAACAAAATCATCTATACGAAAATAATTTTGGGGATAAAATTTGGATGCTGTTGTCAATACTCCATATGCACCCAACCTATTGATATATGACTGATAGGGATCATCGTCTATATCTCCAAACATATTCTGATAGGACAACATCGATTGTATTGGTATTGGTTTACTCATATCCCACATAGAGGTAGATATATTTTTTCAGGAAGTAGATGGTGATGCTGTTCATCCAACCAATCCACGGACATCTGTCGTTATTTCTCAAAATCTTTCTTTGAGTTTTTCTCGCAAGACTGACAAATCTTGATCTGAACTCATGGACTCACTAGATGTGGTTGTCGGCACAAAAGAATATCCTAGCGAGGTATTTGCGGACACGGGTAACCGTGCTCATACAACCATCATACTAAGAAATGCCGTTATCGTCATCTTTGTTTTTGTTTGTGATGCTACACTCATCATGGGGTACAAAGAATAAATTTTTATACTAGTATTATACTCCAATTTTTTAATTTGTCAATACAATTTGACAAAATCATAAAATACCCTCAAAATGTCATATTCTATTCTGAGTCATAGATTGTTTCACTACCAATGGGGGTTAAAATAAAAACTTTAATACAAAACACACCATTATTCCATCAGCAACTATATTACTAAAAGTGTCGATGGTATATTCTGAGTCGTAGTCAATGTATAGAAAGTGATATCCAACAGAAGCTCTACATGGGCCCACAGTTTTTCACTGGGGTTGTAGAGCGATTCGTATATGTTACATCGACAGCAATATCCAGCAGAAAGAGTACCATAAGACAGCCTGTCCCGCAAGGCGGGAAGGGGTTTTTTGCCCCGGAGTACTCCGGGGGCCAAGCCGGCGAGGCGATAGAAAAAAATAAGTAAATAAGTGATTACTAAATTACTTGGTTACATCGCTAGCAATGATAGATCAATGCCCCGCTTGTAAAGACCATCAAACAAGATTGCAATTTTGACACAAATCACTACCCACTTGATATCATTTTTTATTATTTCATTGTGTTTGTATGCATTATTCCATCGAAAACATTGCTGGTATTGATTGTATTTTTGCTCCTATGGCAGAAGCCAATTCCGTTACTATAGAGATCATGTGCAAAGCATGAAATATTTACGAGCAGAGGGATACCAACGGTATTAGCCATTTTCTCGAACATCTCTTTTTTAAAGGAGGCAAAAAATATCCGACACCACAATCTGTAGCTGAAGCAGTAGACAAATTTGGTGGAGAATTTAATGCGTACACAGGAGATGAATATGCTGGATATTATGTCAAATGTGCACCAGAATTTATCGGCCAAGCTATTGATGTTTTGTCAGATATGATGAATCACGCTACTTTCAATATCGACGAACTAGAAAGAGAAAAATGAGTTGTAATCCAAGAACTTAAGATGTATGAAGATAATCCTATGGCTATGGCTATGCAAAAACGACAAACATTTTATTTTGGAGACAATAGTTATGGACGACCTACTATCGGTACACAGCAAAATATCCAATCTTTTACTCAGCAAATGTTGCGTGACCATAAACAGGCGCTGTATACCAAAGACAATTTGATCATCACTATTGCTGGCAAGCTCTTAGACAAACAGGCTATCGTCAATCAACTAGGACAAGAATTTGATCAACTTCCTGCACAAAAAACTCAAACCAAACCTGTATTTACCGGTATCTTACCTCAAGAACATACTAGTTGGTACGAGCAAAAAAACCAACAAACTCATATAGTTATTTCTGCTCCAGGATTTGATGGTAATTCACCACAAAAGTATGCTGCCAATGTCTTGGCTACTCTTCTTGGTGGTAATATGTCCTCAAGATTATTTCAAAATATCAGAGAAAAAGAATGACTTTGTTATTACATCAAAGCTAACCATATCCCTCAACAAGACACCGGAGTGTTTTTGATCAGGGCTGGTATGGACAAAGAGAGACTAGATTTTGGCATCCAAAGGATATATGAAGAGATAGAAAGAATTGCTTCAGGTGACATTTCACAAGCCGAATTTGAAAACGCGATCGGATACAGTGAAGGACAAATCCAAATGGGCATCGAATCTTCAGATGAAATGGCAAATTTTTTGGGGAATCAATATCTCATCTACCATCAGATAGAAACACTTCCTGAGATATTACAACACTACAAAAAGCTTACCTTGGAAGACATCAAAGCGCTCGCCAAAAAACTTAGCAAAGAAAACTTGTATCTTTTTTATATCAAATAAATGTTGATTTTTGATAGACAATGTCTATACATTTGTTGTACGCGGGTTTATGTACATTATACATTTGGTGCCCCTATGGGCGAGGTCTGTCGTTTTGACAGGCCTTTTTTTATACGTCGCATAATATGCTAAAATAATATCAGGGATCAAATACCTCATTCCCTTCAACTATATTACTAAAAATATCGATGCTTTATTCTGTATCGAAGATAGTCATCCCATCAACAAAAAAAGAGCGCTAAGCGCTCTTTTTGGCTACCTATATAATCCAATTATTTTGCATATGTAGTCAGATCGATAGTTTGATTAAGTTGATTGCCTGCGGGA
>CAZECU010000068.1:0-4045 GCA_964510755.1 uncultured Candidatus Peribacteria bacterium
TACCTATCCATACCAAGACTCCTATAGTCAGCAGAACATCTGCTATATTGAAGATGGGAAAATCTAACATCCCGATATTGATAAAATCTCTTACTCCGCCATATATGATTCTATCTATCATATTTCCTATAGTGCCTGCCAACAATATCATCGTCAATCCTCGCGTAAGTTGTTTCTTGGTATATAGTCGGAGAAAAGCACCAGCCCCTAGTATACTTATGATGATAATAATACTATAGGGAACTGGTAATGATCGAGAAATTCCCGTATTGAAACTAGGTCGGATTCGTGTTGTGTGTGATAAATACTTGAGATCGTAAAAAAGGTACTTGGAAATCATGTCTAGAACAACCAATACTATCGTTCAGCTAATCAATTTTGTGGTATTTTTCATACTTTGATACAAATAAAATATATTTTGAGAATATACAAACTTTTGTAAAATTCAACTTTATATTATGTAGCTGTTTTGGATAATATACTATATATTATTGTGTGTGTTGTTTAGTGTATACTTTCTTCATCATCTTTTTTGAGTCTGGAATCTTCTCTGGCTTTGAATCTAATGACCAACGGTGTCCCCATAAAATCAAAATGTCCTCTTATGGTATTTTCTAGCCATCTTTTGAATGCAAAATTTGCTCTTTCTTTGTGGTTTACAAAAGCGATAAATGTCGGAGCATTGATGTCGATCTGAGTGATATAGAGTATCTTGCATACTTTGTTTTTTGGAAATCTTGGTGGTCTGCTGATAAATTCTTTGCCTACGATATCATTAAGTTCACTGGTGTCTATCCTCTTTTCAGCTGTTTTTTTGATCTGATGCAGTACGGTAAAAATTTCTTTGACTCCTTTTTGTGTTTTGGCAGAGATGGGAAATACAGGTATATATTTGGCAAACTCTAGAATAGCCTGGCTCTTTGCCATCAGATGTTTTTGTTGTTTGCTGTCCAAAATATCTATTTTGTTGACACACAAAATCATAGGCAACGCTAGATTGTTTATCTCCTTGATAAGGGTCATATCTCTATGAGAGATACCTTCTGTTCCATCTACCAAAAACAAAATAATTGGTCTGACATATTTCAACATTTCTAGTGTTTTGTCAAAAGCAATTTTTTCTATTCCGTGGATGTTTCCTTTTTTTCTAATTCCGGCTGTATCATATACGATATATTTTTTTTTGTCTATGGTAAATTCTCCTGTGATATAGTCACGTGTCGTTCCTGGCACACTTTCTACTTTGGATACTGTTTTTTTCATTAAACCATTGAGAAGGGTAGATTTGCCCGCGTTTGGTTTGCCGATGATGGCGATATGTGTCGCGTTTTGCATTCTGAATTTTGCGTTTTGGATCTGAGTATCTTGTTTTTGTCCTTGATGTTCTTTGTTGGTGACAAAAATGTTTAATTTTTTGGTGATCAAATTTTTGACCGTGTCGACGTTGCTACCCTTTTTGGCGCTAATTCCTATCATCTCCTCAAACCCTAATCCGTAATATTCGTTGATTGCGATATCATATTCTTTTTCTTTGTGTTTGACGTCTATCTTGTTTACTATGAGCAAGGTGGTGTCTTTTTTGTTTTTTTCTATGATATATGAATAGATGTGTTGTTCTTTGGCAGTAATCCCTACGCTGTCATCAATCACAAACAAGAGAAGGTCAGAATGATCTATAATATATTTGATCAATACTTCTTCCTCGGTAAAATCCAACAATCCTGGGCTATCCAAAAAAGTAACTTTGCCGATGTCGTCAATCAAAGTTTCGTGCTGGATGATATCTCTTGTAGTCCCTGGTATGTCGGTAACTATAGCTCTAAATTGCCCAATAAGTCTATTGAAAAGTGTAGATTTGCCCACATTAGTAGAACCTACTAATCCTATATTCATGATCAAATGATTACTAATGAAAAACACATACTGATGAAATTGTATATGTATGAACTATTGCTAGTGTGTCTGTCTTATGGAAAAGCGTTGAAAAATCAATGTAATAAAAAAATGTCCGAAATAATCGGACATATTGTTATGGTATTGTTACTATTATTTTCTCTTTGATATCTATAATGATACATTCCTGTTTTTCCTCTTCTTCGTTGATCATGGTGGCTACATAAGCTCTATAAGCACCTATAGCAGCTTTGTCATGAAGCACTATTTTGATGTGTTTGTTTGTTTCTACAATGGTACAGTCGATGGTATAACAAAGTGATTTCTTAGGACTTAAAATAGTCATTTCCATTTCAAGCGATAAGTTTGATCCGACAATACTGGATTGTTTTCCTCCGCTAATAATTTCATATGTTTTCATTTTTTTATTTTTTATTTTGAGATAATATATCCAAAATAGTTGTAAAGTCAACACTTGTTGTGAGAGGTTGTTTTGCTATTGTCTTGGCTTTGTATATAGTACTCTGTGTTTTATTTATTGTGGAGATATGATACTTCATACGCCGGTTTTACTCAATGAGGTGTGTAGTTTTTTGGACTTACATAGCAAGCTTATAGTAGACTGTACACTTGGACATGGTGGACACACTATGGCACTTCTCTCGATTGCTCAGCAAGCTAAGCTTGTAGCTTTTGATGTAGATGAACGTATGATGGAAACTGCCAAAACAAGAACTCAAGAAGCTGGTGTGTCAGATCGTATATCCTTTGTCCATCGTAATTATGCTGATATTTTGTCGGTGCTGGGAGATCAAAAGGCTGATTTCATTCTCAATGATTTAGGAGTTAATTTGGAACATTTCAAAGCAGTAGAGCGTGGATTTAGTATCAGAGGAAATGCTTTTTTGGATATGAGATTTGATACTTCAACCTGAGAAACGGCCGCAGATATTGTCAACAACTATTCTCTAGATCAACTGACAAACATCTTTGAGCAGTATGCTGATTTTTCTTCTCCCAAAGCTCAAGAGATTGCTCGTTATATTGTCTCTCAAAGAAAACAAAAACCGTTTGCAACTACTCAAGATTTGAAATTGGCTTTGCATGATTGTGGACTATGAGACAAGGCATGTACTGTCATTTTTCAGTCTATTAGAATCCAAGTCAATGGTGAATTGGACAACCTCAAACGTTTTTTGTCTGATGTCCCAAAAACTTTAACTTCGTCTTGAAGATGTTTGGTGATTACCTATCATAGTGACGAAGATAGATTGGTTAAACAATCTTTTGCAGAGTTGGTAAAAACATGAAAATATCGCTTATTGACTAAGAAACCTATCGTACCTCATTACAAAGAAATAGCTGCCAATAGAGCCGCTAGAAGTGCAAAAATGAGAATTATAGAAAAAATTGGTGATAGTTAAAAGCGTATAGTTAAAAGTTTGTAATATATGACCTATGGCAATATTACGATAGTTTATATGAAAGATATCCATATCATTTGTTTTTAATTGTGTTTGACGTATGAAAACATTTGCCTTTATTCCATGACAAGTAGCCAAAGCATATACCTGAGTTATCAGTAAATATAGACGTTACGATGATTTTTTTGAACATGCTAAAATTATAGGACTCTTTGGTTTTTTGCTGGTGTGTATCTTATGTTATTTGTATTTTGTAAATATGTCGTCTACGCGTGGATATTTTCTCAAACAAGCAAACCAAAATATCACTACCATTACCTTCCAATATGAAATCCTCAAAACCAAACTTTTGGACTATAGACAACAAAATCGAAATGAGATCCAATCAACCAATTACAAAAGAGATATCGTAGATATAAGCTCGGAAGTTGTACAACTACCGACAACAATTCAACTAGGTTTTCTTACTCCACAAGATATCAATTAGTTATATATATAGTATATACAAAGTCCCGAGATGGGATTTTTTTGTTATAGTGAGCAGTGTAAATACTTTAGTAAATATTTGGTCTTATCTCTCCTTGCTGGACTCTTTATTATATTCGGTCGCTTTTTTAAACGCTCCGCTGGGGTTACTTTTTGCCATTGCTGCAAAAAGTAACCAAAAAGATCTAGGCGGTTGCAATCTCAACAAACCGTCGTTTTATTTTTTCAAACTTGTTTATCTC
>CAZECU010000069.1:0-4012 GCA_964510755.1 uncultured Candidatus Peribacteria bacterium
TAGTTATGCTGTTGGCAAGTTGTTATCACTCCCATCTCTATAAACCTGGAGATACAGTGAAAACATCACTAATCAAAGATACTGTTTTATTGTCGCGTTTATCGATAGACAATATGTCCTCTCTGACATCTTATTTTGAATCTCTTGGAGAGGATTATGATTTTAGTCTTGCAGACTTTGCATTCTTAACGTCTATAGGGATTCCTGATTCGATTATTGGCGCAATCCCTGAGTATTATCGGGCGTATTGTGACTGTGATCAGATAGAATATTTGGTTGAGGCTTCTCGTCACCATCATATTCCTCCCACATGGGTTTCTGTGTCTCGGACAGAGATGACCTTGAAGCTTATCGATGCTAAAACCTTCGATAGTTTGTCATCCACCTTTATAGTAAGAGATATCTCTGTTTGTTGGCAGATATGCTTAGCAATATTTATGATCGTTCTTGGAATAGTATTGATACGTGCATTACATGCTCGTTATTACATCTCAGGAATACTTCTATTCTTACTTATACTATGTGGTTATTTCTTGATTTGGGTTACATTTTCCCATTTATTCGCAATGTTTTTGTCCGTTTGGCTATTATTTATAGCTAAGCAAACGCTATTACATTACCTGGATCTCTACAAAAAACAATAATCAGTAGCGTGTATTACGCTACTTTTTTTTCTTGTATAAAAAAATTAGTAAACCATAGAGAGATCTACTAATCTTTTGTGTATGTATGATTTATTGTGTTGCTTCTTCTGTTTCTGTTTTGTCGTTTGTCGGTTTCATAAGAGGAAACATTACTACATCTCTTAGGTTGTCTTGTTCGGTCAAAATAGTTAGTATCCTCTCTAGTCCCATACCAAATCCTGATTGTGGTGGCATACCATATTCCATAGCTGTCACAAAATCATCATCGCTTGCGGTAGCTTCTTCGTCACCTCTTGCTGCCGCTTCTGCTTGTTTGTCAAAATTTTCTTGTTGCAAAATTGGATCTACCAACTCGGAGTATGCTTTACACATTTCCCATCCATTGACCAACAACTGAAATTGTTCTACGATGCTTTGATCAGCGTCGGATATCCTTGCTAATGGCTGCATAATAACAGGGTAGTTGTAGATGAATGCAGGGCCGATAATTTTTGGTCTCAATACTTTTTTGAATAAATAGTCGATGAGTGTTGTCGTTCCCATAGCGTCCATTTTTTCAAATTCTATGCCTTTGGCTTTGATATCGTTTCTTAGCTTGTCCGCGTCATCCATACCATAAGCTGCAATATCTATACCACTTGCATCATGGATACCTTTGGTATAGTCTATCCTTTCTCGTGGTGTGGTAAAATCGACTTCTTTGATATTGCCTTCTTTGTCTTTGACGTTTATCTTTTTGGATATATCAAGTTTGGCAAACAAATAGTCAAACATTTTTTCTGTAAATTTCATATTGTCTTCATAATTTCGATAGACTGCGTAGTGTTCTACTTGAGTAAACTCTTGGAGATGACTAGGATCTGATCCCTCATTTCTAAAATCTTGTCCAATTTCAAATACCTTTTCAAATCTTCCTACCGTTGTCTTTTTGAGTCCTGTTTCAAATGCTATCCTGAGATATACATCGGTATCGTAATCATTGTGGTGCGTGACAAATGGTCTTGCTGCAGCTCCAGAAGCTGAATTGCCTAATATGTTTGTTTGTACTTCGATAAATCCTTCTTGGACATAAAAATCTCTCAATGCTTGATAAAATTTGGATTTGAATAAAAATCTTTTGTAGGTTTCTGGATTCATCGTCAAATCGAGATATCTTTTTCTATAGAGTTCTTCTTGGTCGCTCAATCCATGAAATTTTTCGGGCAATGGTCTGATGGCTTTGGACAAAAATATAAATTCTGATACAAATATTGTCAGTTCTCCTTTGTGCGTTTTGAATACTTCTCCATGTACTCCTATAAAATCTCAAACATCTACCATTTTTTCCATAAATTTGTATGCACTCATACCTTCTTCACTGCCGTCAGCTAGTGTCGTTGCTGTTGCGTTGTTGGTGATGATCTTGCAGTTGTCTCTATGGAACATAAGTTGTATCTGCTCTGTACTATCGATGAGTTTGGCAAATGCTAATTTACCGTGAGAACGATATAAAGTTATTCTCCCTGCTGTTTTGATTTGTATGGTTGGGTTGGGGATAATATCGTTAATATCGCGATGTTCTTGGTTTTGGTAAGTTTGTATAATATCCAAAATCAGATGTTGTTTGTCGAAAGATTGTGCATAAGGAATAATCCCCATACTTTTCATTTTTTGGATTTTTGCTATACGCGTCTCGCGTTCTCATTGATGATTGATGATTTTTTCTTCCTGCATAGGTCGTGTGCTAAATAATAAATAATCACTTCTGTGTGTATATATTCTCAAGTTTTTTGCAAGGATAAGACGTTAGTCGGTGTAAAACTTTTTGGTATTGAATGTAGTTTGTATGGTAATGTGATAGTCGTCTATTTTGGTATTTTCCAATCTTTTTTGTCGTGATTTGCCATATATCCTATTGGTAAAACTTATTGTAAAATATGGGTTGATTTGTGTGTGTGGTTCGGCCAGTGCATACTGAGGATTTTTGTTTGGAGAAACGGTAAGTTTTCGATTGCTTATCGTAGTATTTTTGTGGGATATATCTACTCGTCCATCGTCTTGATTTAGAGGAAGGGCATATCCTGTATAGAGTTGGGCTATTCCACTACCATGACAAAAAAATCCTTGAGCATAATCACATGCTCGTGTATCGATATGTCCGTCATATACACCAGAGCTTTGTTTACTGTCAAAATTATGGTGTTGTCCAGCATCAAATCCTCTTAGTTTCAATAGTTGTAATGCATATTGTGTTTCGCTAGGAGTGTCTCCTATGGTGCCATTTTGATTTCGATCGCCACTTGCTATCAATTTTCTTCTCAACAATATTTTGGAATTTCCGTCTTGGGAAATCAAATAGAGTTCTTGCACATTATCATTGTCTCCTATCGCTGCAGGTCATTGCATGAGATTTTCGTCATCATCATCACGCGCACTTTCGCCTCATCCATCTCCATCTCTTTTGACATCTCGAAATTGCCGATAATACTGTCCAAAAGATTGTCTGCCTGTTTGTATGCATCATGATCATTTGTTGATAAGTCCAAATACTCTATCGTTATTAGACTCATTTTTTGGTGTTATAGAACTACAATAATAGATATGGTGAAGTGTAGGGTCACTTTGTATGCTATTTTGATTGCCATACGCACTAAAGAGGTTGCAATATCCATCTGTGCCTACATCTCGGACAAATCCTGTATTTGGAGTGTCACAGCCTATATGTGTTCTATTGAAATATTCTTCGTAATCGATGGTGTAATCTTTGAGTAACGTATCTATTTTTTCTATGGTTGTATATGCATCTTGAGTGATATTTGTCCTCGCCTGTATACTGTATTTGAGCCTGCTCATCTTGCTATAGATATTTACTATTACCACCAACAACAAAAAGAAGCAGGTAATAGCTATCAATATTTCTAATAAGGTAAATCACTTTTTTTTCATGGATATGATTATGACTAAATACTCTTTTCTAGGTGTATATATTTGTTGTTCGCTTTCAAACAAAAAAAGTGAGTACGTCTTGTATACTCACTTTCTTGTATATGTTGGTTGTTGTAGTACTATTAACTATGTACTTCAAATTCTTCATAACTGGCTACATTTGCATCACTATCTATTACGATGATGAGGTAATCATAATCATATTTGAAGGTAATATCAGTTTGGGCTTCACCATTATCAAAGGTAGGTGTTTTATCGTCGATAGCAACATAGGTAGTAGTTGCACTTGTCCAATTGCTAGATGATGTCTTTTTATAATATATTTTGACCTCAGCATCACCATCATAGTCATCGATGACATCATCGTCATCATCAAGTGCTTTGAGGGTAAGCGTTACTTCATCATTTCTCGCAGGAGTAGAGTCACTGAGTTTGATCTCAAA
>CAZECU010000070.1:0-3977 GCA_964510755.1 uncultured Candidatus Peribacteria bacterium
CTACACTACTCGCAATAACAAAAACTAGTTGAATACTAAAAAATCCCTATACAGGGATTTTTTAGATATATTAGATATATAAGATAACTACGAATTAGTTGCCTAAAATAGTAGCAATTTCTTTTTCAAATGCTTCAGTAGGATATGCACCAGCAATAACGGTATACGTACCTTTTTGGTTGTCTACAACAAGATTTCCCGGTGTTCAACTAATACCAAATCCTTGACCTTCTTGAGTTTCAGCATTGACTTTGGCAATAGTAGCTTCACTTGTAAGACAGCTTACAAACTTTGATTTGTTGATACCAAGGCTTACTGCCATATCGGTTACATTAGCGTCAGTAAATTCATTTGCAGCAAACGCCAAAGCAAGATAGTTATAAAATTTATCAGCTCCTCCAAGTTGACCAACACAAACAGCTGCTTGTGCACCAAGAGGTGCTGTAGGATGAAGTTGTGGTAATGGCATTTGTCTAAAGACCATATTTACGTCTTTAGGATATTTTTTGATCAAATTTTCTATAGTTTGTGCATCATAATGTCTTTTGCAATAAGGACAAAGAAAATCAGAATATTCGATGATAGTGATTCTAGCATCTTTGTTTCCTTTGATATATCCATCTTGGACAATAGAAGCAAGTTTGGCAGCTTCTCAGGCAACCGGAGTTGTCTCATCTTGGGAAGCATCACCTTTTTTGATAGAGTCTAAATATTGTTCTAGAGTAGCTTTTTGCTGCTCAACATAAACATCTGATTTGTACAACTTTTTTGCCATTTGCATGTTTGCTCTACCTCCTACTTTCAATGTTTCCAATTGATACGCATCACTTTTGAAAAATCCAACATATATCAAGAGCAACACACTAAGAAGCAAGGCTCATACAAAAAACATATTCATATGTTCATCTTTCTTAAAAAATTTCATCATATGCAAGGTATAAAAAATAAAATTATTGAGTAACTACAGGAGTTGTAGTAGTATCAACGACTGCTGGTGTAGTAGTATCTGCTTGTGGCGTAGCTTGCTCAATAGAAGCCAAATATTGTTCTAGAGTAGCTTTTTGTTGTTGGACATAGACATCTGATCTATACAACTCTTTTGCCATTTGCATATTTGCTCTACCTCCTACTTTCAATGTTTCCAATCGATATGCGTCTCTTTTGAAAAATCAAACATATACCAAAAGTAAAAGATTGAGGATCAAAAGTACCATAACTAGCATTTTGTTATTCAAAAGGTTTTTTTCTGCTGCCATAATCATACATAAGTAAACAAATAAAAATTATTGTGCAGGAACTGCTTGTGCTGCTGGTTGTTGTGTTGTTGTTGGTTGTTGTGTTTGACTAACTCCTTCTGCTGGAGCTTGTCCATTTCCTTGATAAAGTTGTAATGCTTGCTGTATTTGTTGTGCTTGTTGTTGTTTGAAAGAATCTGATTTGTAAATCTCTTGGACCATTTTATAATTTTCTCTACCTCCTACCTTAGCAGCTTCTATATTGACTTGGTTAAACAATACCCAGACAAGAAGCAACATATTGATCACTAACAATACAGGGACCAATAAATGTTTGTAAGAACAACATGTTCTAGATCCAACACAATCACAAGTATCCTTTGCAGGTAATTTTCTTGTTTCTACTCTTACAGCAGGTGCTTTAGTTACTTTTTTTGTAAATGCCATTATACAGTTATATAAAAATGTAAAAAAAATCACATATCAAGATAAGCATTTGGGTCTCCAAAACAAGTTTTTGAAAGTCAAAAAAATCAATTTGGATTGACAAACCACAAAAAAAATCGGTAATCTATAATTAAAAATAGCTGCGTCAATCGAGCGGAGAAGGAAAATGATGCTGATCCTGAGAAGAAGTATCATATCATGCCAATGGGTCAGAAGTATCTTTGATGATATTGGGATCATCGTGAGCATAGATATATCATTCACCATATTTCAGGTCTTTCATAAGAGAGGTAGCTGCATTACGCAAATGCATAGGCACGGGCAAATTTCCATGTTTTTCTACATCTTGCTTGGTAGCAAGTGCCACACGATACGCTATATTATTTTTTTTTGCACGAGCCAAATAGAGCGCAAGCTGGAAAATATGTACATCACATTCGGGCATTCATAGCTTTGCGACAGCATCGTATACTTGATTGGCAAGCAACAATGCATTATTGTCTGCGGGGCCAATATCTTCTGCAGCAAAACGAAGGAGTCTTCTGACAATAAATAAGGGATCTTCACCACCCATAAGCATCCTTTGTATCCGATAACATGCAGCGTTAGCATCAGAATCACGAAGTGATTTGTGCATAGCAGAGACAATATTGTAATGTTCTTCTCCATCTCTATCATAATAGACAGATTTCTGACCAGCTTGCAAAATAGATTGCTCCGTAATAATGCCATCAGGAGAAAGCAAAATCGTAGATTCAAGGGTATTGAGCGCATTACGAAGATCTCCATTTCCCAATGAACTAATCAACCCAATATGTTCATCACTCAAAGAAATGTGTGGATGTTGTTTGAGAATACGTGGCAACTGTTGTTTGATAAAATCAAAAATTTCTTTATCTGAAAGCTTTTCAAAGACAAAAACTCTACATCTACTGAGCAGCGCGTTATTGACGGTAAAACTCGGATTCTCTGTCGTTGCTCATATTAAGATAACGGTACCCTTTTCTACATAAGGGAGTAATGTATCTTGCTGAGCTTTGTTTCGACGATGGATTTCATCCAAAAAAATAACCGTAGACTTACCATAGGCAAAATTCTTTTTGGCCTGATCTACCAACTTCAGTAAATCTTCTTTTTTGCTAGTAACACCTGACAACATAAAAAAATCAGCCTGAAGTGTCTGTGAAATAATATAAGCAATAGTGGTTTTGCCACATCATGGAGGTCATCGAAACAACATAGAAGGGATATTGCCGGATTGCAAAAAAACGCTAAGAGGTTTACCTGGTCAGACAAGATGTGACTGCCCAACGAAATCCTCCAAACGTTGTGGTCTCAAAAATGATGAAAGCGGTTCAAAAGTCATGGAAACAAATAAACAATGAAAGACAAATAATGAATGATGTATGTATAGTCATATCACAAACTATTGTCCAATTACAATAGGTCATAAAACAACAAAGTCCTACGTTTTTCATTTTTAATTATTAATTATTCATTGTTTTTTGTTTTATTCAGTAAGTGTCTCTAGTTTCTGTCTTTCACCTTCCAACTCAAGTTGATCCATTTTGTTGATAATTTTGTCGTCTTGATACAATCGAACGTTGGCTTCGCCTAATTCATCCAAATCCAATACATCTGCAGATTGGATAATACCTATTTTTTTGTCTCACAAAGAGATCAGATAATTCAATTTGTTGTTTGCTCCGAGAAAACATTCGATACCAACACCTTGGATATCATATTCACCAGGATAATCTACAAGTTCGTAGTCCAATTTTTCATAACGCATATCATCGCCAGGTTCCAAAGCCAAGTTAATATATTTAGGATCTGCAGTTTCAAAACCAAAAAGCAATTTGCTTTCGATAAGAAATCCATTTTTGAACGTAATTTTGACCATGTGTATATATAACAATAATAAAAAATCTTTATTTTATGTTGTTAACATTACCCAAAAAAGTTTGGATTGATAAGACGCAAGATGACACCAGCCGTTCCGAGGACCGCGATACCTACCACAACTTTCATAATCATTTTTTTGCCTCATGGAGGATTTCACGTAGCGATCATAATACCACCAATGATAATCAAAACAAAAGAGACAATCAAGATAACCGTTACCAATATTTTCATCAAACTTCACATCAACACAGGAAATGCTGACTCTCCCGTAACATTCATCTCATCAGGATCACGATCTGTACTATTATATTCTATACAGGTGCCAATAAACGGGATATTGGTATTGAGCTCAATACCACAACACACTCACTTGGTTTTACAAGAGACACA
>CAZECU010000071.1:0-3977 GCA_964510755.1 uncultured Candidatus Peribacteria bacterium
AAAAAAGTAAAAACTTTATTTCCTTATAACCAATAGTTCCTATGACAAGAGTAACAAATGGACTTCAAAGACAAAGAAGACACAAAAAGTTTATTAAGCTAGCAAAGTGATTTAGACTTGGAAGAAGCAAAGTATATAAACAAGTAAGATTGGCACTAGTCAAACAATGACAACATGCATACAAGAGTAGAAAAGAAAAAAAGAGAGATTTCAGAAGACTTCGAATTGAAAGACTTTCTGCTGCAGTCAAAGAACACGGTGGTAAATATAGTACCTTTATGGGTAGTATGACAAAGAAAAACATCTTGGTAGATAGAAAAGTTCTTTCTAATGTAGCTCTTGCTTTTCCACAGGTATTTGCAAAGTTTTATGCAGAAGTTGTAAAATAGACCATATATATATTATTATACCCAGAATCATTATGTTATGGTTTTGGGTATAACTATAATTGTGTCAAAATAACGATATATGTGCCAAGATTGCTCAACATAACTAATGTAAATGAAGTAATTTTGGTTGCAATATTGAGCATCCCGCAATTGCTGCGGGAGCGGAAATGATTATTAACTCCAGAGATTAACCTGCCCGGATGTGCCAAGATTGCCCAAAAGCATGAATGTAAATGAAGTGATTTTGGTTGCAATATTGAGCATCCCGCAATTGCTGCGGGAGCGGAAATGATTATTAACTCCAGAGATTAACCTGCCCGGATGGCGGAAATGGTAGACGCACAGGACTTAAAATCCTGCGATAGTAATATCGTGCCGGTTCGATTCCGGCTCCGGGCAAGTATATATATAATTGTTATCACAAACTAAAATCTCGTAGCCAATAATGAACCCACCCAGTCGCCAAGGCGATTATGTGACGGCCTGTCCCGCAAAATAATCAAGCAAATCTGCGGTGATTGTATTCCAGCTGCGAGCACATTACTTTAGACGTCGAAATGAGTGCTGAGTAAGAGGTGAAAAAACACCAAAAAAGTCTTGCATTTTGATGGAATAATTATATATTCACACGGCTAAAAACTTTTTTTTATTTATCAAATTTTTATTCATGGGATTCACTATACGAAGAACCTGAGATCTCAACACCAACGAAAGAATTATTTCTTTCTACAAAAAAGAGCTTTGGGCATCTCATATCTTAGATAAAGCCAAAAAACAAAAGCACTATAACACCAAACGATATAGAAAATTTGTTTCGTTCAAATTTCCTAGTGCAAGAAGATACAAGAGACTAAAAGCCCTCGTTTCCAATGCTTATAGGACAAACAAGAAAAAATACAATACGCTTGCCCAATTAGGAAAAATCGTATAAATTTTAAATTATAAATTATAAATTAAAGATGTATGCTGTTGTAGAACTCAAAGGACATCAATATATTGTACAAGAAGGTGATACTATCACGGTAGATGCTGTTGATTTGCAAGAATGAGCAACATTGAGCGTTGACAAAGTACTCATGACTTTTGACGAAAAAGGTACTAAGGTTACTATCGGTACTCCTTATATCGAGAAAGCAAAAGTAGAGTGTGAACTTGTACAACACCAAAAAGCTGATAAAATCAGAATCATTAAGTTCAAAAGAAAAAATAGATATCAAAGAACGATTGGCTTTAGAGCACATCAATCGCTTTTAACCATTAAAAAGATCACGATTAATGAGTAAAGAATGAGTGTTAGAGCGAGACTGAGAAGTTCTCGAAGTATTGCCTGCAGGATTTTTTAAGGTAAAGCTCAAAGATGTCGATACTCTTGTTCGTTGCAAAAAATCAGGAAGAATGACACAATCCAATATCTCTATCATCACGTGAGATCGAGTCAAACTAGAAATCAATCAGTATGATATGAGCCAATGACGTATTATCTTCAGATATAATGATTACAAAAAATAATTCGATTTATTTCCTCCTAACTTAGAATCAAATGAAAGTCAAAGCTTCTCTCAAAAAAAGGTGTATGTATTGTCAAATAGTCAAAAGAAAAGGCACACTTTATGTAGTTTGCAAAAAAAATCCTAGACACAAAGCCAGACAAGGATAATTTTATTTATTGTTTTTTATTCGCATGTTTAGATTATCGTGACACGTTTTACCAGAAAATAAATCTATCTGGATTGGACTCACTTCTGTGTATGGAATTGGACTCAAAAGATCCAAGACTATCCTTGAGAATGCAAAAATCGATTACCTCAAAAAGGTAAAAGATATTTCAGAAGATGAACAAAAAAAGATTCTTGAACAAATTCAAAAATACGTTCTCGAAAATGATCTCAAAAGAGAAATAGCTTTTGCTATCAAAAGACTCAAAGAAATTAAATGTTACAGAGGGATGAGACACAATCTTGGACTTCCTGTAAGATGACAATTGACGAGAAAAAATGGTAGAACAGCCAAGAAGCTCCTCGGAAGAGCAAAAGTTAGACCAGTACTCAAAAAATAATTATTACTACTTCTTATTATCATTTATCATTACTCTTTATATAGATGGCTACACCAGTAAAAGCAAAAACACCTACTCCCAAAAAGAAAAAGGATTTCAAATTAGAAAGCTGACTTCTTCACGTACAAACTACCGAAAACAATACTATCCTTACGTTGGTAGACGAAAATGGCAACAAGGTATTTGGATGAGGGACAGGAAAACTTGGGTACAAATGAAGCAAAAAAAGCACTCCTTATGCTGCTGAACTTTTGACCAAACAAATTCTCAAAGAAGGTCAAGGTATTGGTCTCAAAGAAATTGGGATTGTATTTAGAGGAGCTGGATTAGCTAGAGATGGAATTTTTAAAGCTGTCAACGAAATCTGACTTATTGATATCAAATATATCAAAGAAGATACTGCTATCCAATTTGGTGGTTGTAAAGGTAAAAGACAAAAAAGACAATAATATATACTTATATACGTTATGCAAAATTTTAAATTTTAAATTTTCATTTTAATGAGATATACAGGCCCAAAGTTTAAACTATGTAGAAGAGAACAAGTAGATCTTTTTTGATCCAAAAAATATAATGTCAAAAAAAATAGAAGTCTACCTGGACAACATGGTGGTAATATGCAAAGGTCTTCTGAATATGGAAAACTTTTGAGAAACAAACAAGTTCTCAAGAGAATGTATATGTTATCAGAAAAACAATTTGTAAGAATCGTAATGACAATAGCTGCAAAAGATGCCAAAAACTCCAATCTTACTCACGATACTGCTCTGTTCCAATGTTTAGAAAAAAGAATGGATTCTATCGTATATAGATCAGGACTTGCAAAAACTATCATGCAAGCAAGACAAATGGTCACTCATGGACACTTCTTGTTGAATGGAAAGAAACACAATATTCCTTCTACATTTGTCGAAATAGGAGACAAAATTACTCTCAAAGAATGACTCAAAAGTTCTCCTCTTTATGGACAAAATGCGGCAGAAAACAATAATAAACTTCCTTCATGGATCAAATTTGATAAATCAGCTACTGCTATAGAAGTACTTAATATGCCTCAGGTTGGAGAAATCGGTATGCTTGCTGATCTTCTAAAAGTTATCGAATTTTATGCGAGAGCATAATCTTGATATATAGTACAAAACAAAAACAATTTTTTACTCTTTTTATTACTCTGCATGTTGGATATACAAAAGTTCATCTGAGCTCCCAAAATTATTGTCTCAAATGTAGACGATAGAACTACCAAATTTGAAGTAAAATACTTACCTAGAGGATTTGGACAGACACTTGGAAATGCATTAAGAAGAATTATTTTGTGATATAGTGTTGGTGGAGCTGTTACCTGACTAAAGATTAAATGAGTAAATCACGAATACCATGTCATAGATGGCGTCAAAGAAAGTGTCATCGATATGATGTTACAATTCAAAACCCTTCGTTTCAAAGTCGATGAAAAAGCAGACAATATTCAATGGGTTTCTCAGAGGTTTTCTGGAATTGGACTTTATACCTCCAATAATCTCAAACTGCCT
>CAZECU010000072.1:0-3834 GCA_964510755.1 uncultured Candidatus Peribacteria bacterium
GGATGGCTACCATACCAACAGATCCAAACACCAAAAGAACTATCGATCCAGGAGTATATGGAGTAGGAGAAAGTAGTACAAAAGGACAATATGCATATATTACCATCACCAAAAATATCAAAGGCAATGGGTTTGCCCTTATGGCAGCTACAGAAACTGAATGATGATCCAATCGAGTAGCCAAGAAAGATATTACTCAGAGTGATACATATGATAATATATCAGAGTCCATGTGTAGCGAATTTGGAACAGATCCTTGTAGTTATGACAAAGACCTCGACCAATTAAGATATATCTATTTGTACTAAGAATATTGTATACACTATTATACAACAATAACTTCAGGTTCTAGATGGACACCAAACATATCTAGGACTTTTTTTTGTATCGACTGAGCAAATGCCCATATTTCTGGGCCACTAGCATTACCATAATTGATGAGGATAAGTGCGTGCTTTTCATAAGTACCTGCGTCACCTACTCTTTGGCCTTTGAAGCCAGCCAATTCGATTAACTGTCCTGCAGAGAGCTTAATCAGAGGACGCGAATGAGTGGCTTCTACGACAGTTCCTTTGAGGAGAGGATAGGTAAGTATCAGAGATTCAAACTCTTGCTGAGAAATGATAGGATTTTTGAAAAAACTTCATGCAGTCCCCAGTTTGGTATAATCAGGAAGTTTGTTCTGCCTAATCTCTATAATCAGCTGAGCAACTTCTTTGGCAGAAATCGTAGTAGGATCCAATCCTAATGTTCATATACGCTCTTGGATATCATTGTATTGGAGAGTAGGACGATAGTCAAATGTCTGTTTGGGGAAGACAAAAGTCACTGCGGTGATCAATATATGGGGAAGTGATTGTTTGAAAATACTCGTACGATAACCAAATCAACACTCTTGATTGGTTCGAGTATGTTTTTGTTGAGTGCTGAGATCTATGCCTTCTACTTCATAGACAATATCTTTGGCTTCTTTGCCATATGCTCAGATATTTCCTACAGGAGCTGCACCTACTTGGCCAGGAATCAATACCAAATTTTCTCATCCTACATAGCCATGTTGCAAGCTTCGCATAATAGTTTCGTGTCGATTTTCGCCAGCACCTACCTTGAGATAGACACAAGTATCATCTTCTTTGACAATCTGTTTGCCCAGCAAAGAGACTTTGATAATCAGCCCATGATAGTCTTGCGTAAAAAGGATATTGGCTCATCATCCGAGAATAATATGAGGTTGGCTAGCAAAAATATCGGTAGAAATCAGATCATAAATATCTTGTTGCTGAGTAATATCTACAAAAAAATCAGCATGGACATCAAGAGCAAAAGTAGTATAGGGTTTGAGGGAAATATTGTGAAGAATCTCCATGAACATATATGAGATGATAAAAAAATTAACTCAAAACTCAGATGCATTCAATATGGTGCGTTTGGGGAAACATATCGACCGGTTGAATTTCTTTGATAGTAAATCATCCAGCGATCAAAAGTTCTATATCTCTTACCATGGTGATAGGATTACAGGAAATATAGAGCAGTTTAAAATCTGACTGTTTTTTGAGATCACAAATCATCCCAACGACATGTTTATGCAATCCATCTCTTGGAGGATCGATAATGACCAATCAGATATGGTGAAGTTTGTCTTGTATCTCTGGTGTTTGAATAAACGCTTTTTCTGCAGGAGCAGCAAGAAAAAGAGCTTGGTGTTCCAATCCATTGATTTTGGCATTATACCAAGCATCGACAATAGCTTCTTCTACGATTTCTATACCTACCAAATTGTTTCATTTGCCAGCTTTCAAAAAACTGATACCGATACTCCCTGTTCCACAATACAAATCTAGTATAGTCCCTTCGACATATCCGACCATTTTCATGGCTTGTCCAAAAAGCTGTTGTGCTCAAAGCGTATTGGTCTGAAAAAATGAAAAGGGTGATATCCTAAAAGATATCTCTGCAGGATTTGTAGCAACGGTTTCGTGGTTTTCTTCGTCGATACTAAGCGGGGTTTTGGCTGCTGCGGGGAAGATAAGTTTTTCATAAATATATCCATCTCACCAAAACACTTTGGTTTCACATTCCTGAGATTTGATAATATCAGCCAATCCATTGTTATAGGTGATGACAAACGTAGTGATGTGTTTGTGTAAAAATTCATCTTGTTTGAGAACTTCCAAAAACTCATTTCGTTGGGCAGTCATGGTATCTTTGATATTGTTGTCAGCAACAGCAAGATTAACAAGAAATTGGTCAGTATTACATCCTTGTCTGATCACCAAATGTCTAAAAAATCCTTGATGAGTCATCTGATCATACACAGGGAGTCATGATCATTTACAGAGATTCTTTATATAATGAAGTAGCGTATTGGCATCATCAGAGATGAGTGCACACGTATCGATATCTACTATTTTGCTAAATTCTCCTTGTTTGTGAAATCATAAACTTCGATCAGAGAGGGTAATATTACTAGTGGCATCTTTAGAGTCTTTGATAGTAGTATCGTGAGATTTGGTGATATATTTTCCAAAACTAAACTCTATTTTGTTTCTATATTTGGTCTCCTGTACAGATCAGATAATGGACAAAATATGGAGGTCAGGTAAGTGCTTTTTGATTTTGGTAAAAGCATCATTGATAATATCTTCTTTGAGTTTAAGTTGATTAGCATAACTCAGCATCTGCCATTTACAACCACCACAACCAATAGTGTGGAGAGGCTGATCAGAAGTATCATTGGACAATAATGAAAAAAAATGAGGACAGAATATTTTACCATCCACAATTTTAGGATCCAGCTCCACAATACGAGTAATGTGTGCTTCGATATAGTCTTTTTTTTGTTTAACAACTCTGAGATCGACAATACTACCAGGCAAAGCACCTCATTTGATCAAAATTCTTTTGCCATCACTCATTCTGGCAAGACCAACTCATCCATATCCTATTTTGTCTATTTTGACTCTGTTGAGTACCTTTCCCATCATAACTATTATAAATTAAAGTCCTAACTTACTTCTGAGTTCTGCTTGAATATCCTCAATACTTGCATCAGCATTGATAGTAATCACTTTACCCAATGCTTCGAAATGTTTGATAACAACAAGTGTTTCTTGCATAAAATGAGCTATTCTTGTTTGCATTGCTTCCAAAGTATCATCCACGCGACCTTCTATAGCCGCTCTTTTTTGCATCCTTTCTAGCGCCTTTTCTTGTGGAAGCTCAAAGTGAATAATCAAAAAATCTCTCTTGTAGACATCCATTTGTTTTTGCATATATTCGACCTGTTCCATAGCTCTTGGGAATCCATCTACCATAAGATTTACTCATTTGTTTTGTACAATTTGCAATGCAGTATGAAACCAATCATGACTCACAAAATGAGGTACCAATCCACCACTATTGACGATATCTCTAACAAAGTTTCCGATAATATTATCATTGGACATAATAGCTCTAAAGAGTTGTCCCATCTCCAAATATTCATATTGCTGACCTAGATATTCGTGTAATAATTTGCTTTGCGTTCCTTTTCCACATCATTGGATTCCCAAAAAAAACAAGTCCTTATGCATACTGATATATAAAAAAATAAAAAAATAAGCATATTTTCTATCGCTCTATACTAAGTATATCATAATTTTTTTCAATGAAATTACTTTCAAAAACAAAAAAACTCTTTTTTCAAAGAGTCTTCTTGTACTATATATGTAAGTTCTAAGGTTTAATTCGTAATCAATATTACAAAAAGTATTATCTTTTTGACCAAGTAGGTGATTTTCTCGCTTTTTTCAAACCTGGTTTTTTTCTTTCTTTGACTCTTGGATCTCTTTT
>CAZECU010000073.1:0-3695 GCA_964510755.1 uncultured Candidatus Peribacteria bacterium
AAAAGGCTATTGCACGATATGTTGATCTCATCAAAAAACAATCCACTCAAGGAGAAACCAAATGGATTTACAAAACCAAAGAAAGAGCACAAGCAAGACTCAAAAGATATGGTGTTACTCAGACTATGATTGACGCTGCTTTGGCTAAGAAATGACTCAATAAATAATTTACTCGTATACATTTTACCATTTCAGTATCGCTACTATGTCTAGATTAAAAACCAATGCCAAAAAAAAGCTTAACAAAGCGCTAAATAGAGTTGAAAAAGTAGTTATTATGGATGTGAGAAGAAACCTCGAACAGCAAAAAAAATGGAAAGCTAAAGTTATGAACAAAAAAGCCAAATAAATTTTGGATATCAGAGTTTTGTACTTATCTAATGTAGAGACTCGTATCAACTTTAAATTGTAAATTTACTTCAATGAATTTTGAAAGATTAAAAAAATTCTACGACAATAATGGAAGCAAAATCTTGGATATCAAACCAGGACTTTTTGTAGAGATCCACGAAAAAGATGTAGAAACCAATAGAATTTGGAGATTTAAATGTCTTGTTATCAAGGTCAAAAAGCCTAATAATGCTGATGGAACATTTACCGTAAGAGGTATGGTTGCTGGCGTAGAAGTAGAAAAAATATATCCTCTATCATTCAACCAATTTGACAAAATCGTCTTGCTTGATGAATATCAAATCAGAAGAGCAAAATTGTACTACATCAGAGACAAGGTAGGTAAAGATGCTAGATTTAAGTCCAAGATCACTGCTGCAAATAGAGATATCAATCTTCTCGACAAAGAAGCAGGCAAAGTCAAAGAAAACAAAGGAAAGAAAAAAGGCAAAAAATAATACGAAGACTCGGATTAGTACATAGTCTTTGGAATGTATCATTTATCATCTATCATTACGTTTATGAAACTTACGATCACCTCTCGCCAAGATAAACAAGCTAAAGAGCTTAGAAAAGAAGGATTGGTACCTGCAATCATCTATGGAAAACACATAGAAGCTGCTATTAGCGTAGCCTGCAACAAAAACGAGTTTATCAAAGTATACAAAGAAGCTGGATATTCTACTCCTATCACCCTTGCGTGATTGGACACAGAACAATTAGTATTGATCCAAGATATCCAATTGGATCCTGTCTCTGATATCCTTTTGCATGTAGACTTTCTTGCTGTCAAATCAGATGAAAAAGTTACTACAGAAATACCTCTCAAGCTCGTTGGTGAATCTCCTCTTGAAAAATTGGGAGAAGGTAAAATACAGCTCTTGAAAGATTTCGTGGAAGTTGAAGCGTTCCCTCAAGATCTACCTCATGAATTCGTGATCGATGCAAGTACTATTACTGACATAAACACTACTATCTTCGTTAAAGATTTGAAAGTATCTTCCAAAGTAGAAATGCTTGATGATCCAGAACAAGCTATCGTTACTGTACTCACTATGTGAGGAGAAGAAGAGACAGAAAGTGCTGCTACACCTGCTGCTACCACTGATACTGCTACTCCTGCAAAAGACGAGAAAAAAGAAGACAACAAATAATATCTTACTACGTATATCCACCTATTTTAAATTATTACTTTACAACAATGGCAAGAATATGTGATTTTACTGGCAGATGAACACAATCTGGAAATATGAGATCTCACTCTATGAGAGCCACAAAAAGGGCTTTCAAAGTCAATTTGATCAACAAAAAACTAGACATGGAAGATGGATCCAAAGTAAAAGTAAAGATTAGTTCTAAGATATACAAAAAGCTCAAAGGATTTATCTAGTTATATCATTGTCTTTGGATACGTCTAAAGACGTTATGGGGTAGTAGCTCAGGTAGAGCAACCCTGCTTTAGCAGGGGTGATCCCAAGTTCGAGTAGCAAGTTAACAAAAATAATATATAACAACTTAACTAAAGTTTGCTGCGGTACATTCTTCAGGCGGCAGAGCAACCCTGCTTTAGCAGGGGTGATCCCAAGTTCGAGTAGCAAGTTAACAAAAATAATATATAAACATCTAGTGTGGGGTAGTAGCTCAGGCGGTAGAGCAATAGCCTTTTAAGCTAGTGGTCCCGGGTTCGAGTCCCGGCTACCCTAGATGAAATTCAGTCCATACATAATAGAAAGTACCTAATCACTTAGGTATTTTTTTTATTCATGCACTAGAGCAACCCAGCTTTACCCACCATAGATAAAATATTCATTGAATTCGTTATCATAACCAATAAAATTATACTTAATCACTTAGGTATTTTTTATTTTCTCCGAAATACCATGGATCAACGATGTGTCTATATTCTCCAATGAGATAGATATTATGTTTGAAGTACGAATGATTTGGAAAGAAGGTTGAAAGAACATTCCTACAATAGCTATTCAGCAAGAAGAATTGGTGATTGGAGGTTGATCAAAACACTACCATGCCAAAGCAGAATAGAGGCAAGGCAACTTGAATTAAAAATCAAAAAATCCTGTCATCCAGAAAGATATATTTAGTTAAGTTGTAGAGCAACCCTACTTTTATATCTGAACGATTCCGGCGGACTGTAGCGAATGCAAAACCCGGCTAAAGCGGGTCTACCATAATAAAACAATCAATCAAAAATATCAAAGAACGACTAAGCGATTAGTTGTTTTTTCTTTTTGTAGAACAAACCCACCTTATCTGTGCTGTTATAATAATTGCTATAAACCTACTGGAGAAGTCTTGTAGGTTTTTTATCAAAAAAAATATCGGGAAATACCCGATATTTATCTTAGACTTCAATCGATTCGCGTTGAAAAACTAATTTCCCTCTACGCAATAAAGATTGTCGCTGAGCATCGAGATATACGTGCTCAATAAATTTTTGAAGATTTACGATAGAAATTTCCGGTTCAATTGCTACCTTGAGCCCATTTTCCAAGATAATCAGAGATAGACGAGGTAAATCGTCCTGAAGAGGTAACTGCCTTGCTATCATTAATAAGCTCGGATATAAAAACAACTGTATTCCCGTATCAGCAAAAAATACATGCAGCACAGGAGTTGTTTTCATTTTTCCCAGACAATACCCTATATTCCATACTTTATACAAGGTATCAGCAGTCAGTCCCTGTTTGAGGGAGAGTAATATTTTTTCTGACTTGTCGGGATTTGCAAGATCTCCTGCAAATATCTCTTTGGGCGTAAAATCCCCCTCTTGTCTTTCTTCACTTTGTAAAAAGGCAGATTTTGTGATTTTGTTTTGTTTTTGCATAATAGAGTATTTTGAGGCTTTTCTATAGGGAAAACCTACGATATTTCAAGCTTTTGTGAAGACAAATTTTTCAAAAAAATATCTTGCATCTTTTTTGTACATGTGTATAATAGCACATATGTGTAGCTTGTGCTATACCTGTATGTGATATTTTATTCTACTAAGAATTACCAATGAAACATGTATCTTCCAAAAAGACTACTACTCTGTCTACCTCTACTCATCATCCACTTACCGAGCAAAAGTTTGATGCAAAATTTATGCAGATGATGCTTACTACCGCATTCAGAACACTTCAAAACTCTCAACTTTATTCTGAAGACCACAATGTCATGGCTGAATATCAAAAGCTTCAATATGCTATCGACGCCCTCCATACTTACCTCTATGAAAGGAAAACATCTCACCTCACGGATCAAGATGCTCAAATCTTCGCCAATTATCTCGTCCAGAAGATGAA
>CAZECU010000074.1:0-3669 GCA_964510755.1 uncultured Candidatus Peribacteria bacterium
GCGTTCATTTTCTCTTGTGGTCACGCTAAATTTTCTTTGTTAACTTCTTTATTTGGAGAAAGTACATTCTCTTGTTTGGTAAGATACTCATATTCTTGTCGTTTTTGTTTGATTCTAGAGGTGAGATAATGTTTGTATCAAGATTCTTCTCAATCCAAAAGATTATACAATTTTTTATTTCATAAATGAGTTGCATTATTTCGCAACGTAACGTCTTTTTCTGCTGTTCCACTTATCAAATGAACTTCCATAAGTCAATTTCTATGTATTCATATTTTACTTATAGGTTCTGCGTGCAATTCTCGATTTTTACTTTTTGCATCTATAATTATTTGATCAAGCCTTTTTTCTGTCTTGGATAGAAAGTCTTTGTACACATCATGATCTTTTTCTAACTGATCTTTTAGAGATGGATTGATGCTTTTGATAATAGGTCATCGTTTGGGATCTTTTTGTAATTCTTCAATTGATTTATTTCAGATATTGGATTGTTCAGAAATTGTTTTATTTTTTTCTGCTATTCATGTTTTACTTTTTTGTTTGGCTTGATATGATAATACTCCTCCTGACTTTAAAGTAACTCACTCCCATATGAGAGCTCTTTGCTCTATTTGTTGTCCTTTGGAATCACTCAAAAGATATGTTTTTTGTGCTGTATCATAGCGTATATAAAACTTTGTTCTCCCATTAGCAACTGAGGAGATTTTATTTTTTATTTGTTGATTCTTACATCACGCATAATCTATCTCATATACATCATTATTATTTTTGAAAAGATTTCCTAATACTTCATGTATTGTAGGTTTATTCACTTGCGCAGTAAAAGTAAGTATTCATACTCAATCTGCAGTAACATAATTACTCTGTCATGCATTTATTGCATCCATCATTTTTTTATTCGCTCTATGTAATGCTAATTTTTCTACAACTATTTTTTCTGCATTATCTATTCTATTGGCTACATCGTGGATTGTTTTTTTATTTTCTGTTAATAGTTTTAGTCATTTCATATTATTTCTTTCATTGATTAATTGTGTTTGTAAATCAGTAAACACTTTAATGTCTCAGATTCAAAAAACCTCTTTTTTACTGGTTTTTATTTCAGATATATACTTATTTATGACTTTTACTGCAGAATCATAGATTTCCTGATCATCTCTATATCATCGTGTATCATCTTTTTTGAATTGCTCTGAAACATCTTTTTTGATCTGTTCAGACACCTTGTCTTGATAAAATTCTCCCATTGAAATAAGCTAAAAGATAAATTAAAATTGATTTTCAAGACTTTCCAAAGAGGTATCATTTTCTTCATGATCCTTCTTTTCTTCAAATTGTATCTGAGTAAGTTTAAGTTTTTGTAAAATTCTTTTAAATGATTCGTTAGATTCATATATTTTTTGTTTAATTATATCCCATTTTTTTTCTCTTTGAGACTGATCTTTGGTAGATATGAGATCAAATAAAATTATGAGTTGTTCTTTATTTAATTCATTAACAAAATCTGATGTTTCTCATGGAACATATTCTTTTCGTATATCTTGCAGTATATCTTTCATTTCTTGTTCTGTAATATCTGCCGGCAGTTTCAATTTGGTAACTATTTGTAATTCTTTTTTCTGATTCATAATAATACAAAAAGTAAAAATGTTGATACATAATCAAGTGTAATCAGAAGTTATAAAAAAACAAAAAATATCGTTAAATAGCCAAAATAAAACTGACATTTCTATGTTTTGTGATTTAATTTGATATAACAAATCCAACACCATAGATTATATGGCAAAATCTACGGACCCCTATTTCTACTTCTCTTATCCTACCAAATAAAGAGAAAGATACTACCTTCCTAATCCCCTGTTTTGTGGGGATTTTTTTATACGGGAAAAGTTTTATAGTTTGTGGTGGTTATGTTAGTCGATGAAGAGAGATTTCGTTATGCGCATGAAAAAAAACAAATAAACGGTATTATTTTTTCTTTTGATTTTTTCTTCTGTTTTTCTTTTGTCATAATTTCTCTTGCCCGTTGATTTGATCTCTCAATATCTGTTGTTTTGGGGAAAGACGATTATTGACATCCAAAATAGATTTTCCTACTTTTTCTTCCAAATTCTCTTTTGCTTTTTTGGCGATATCGGCTCATTGGATAAGAGCATCTTGGATTTCATCAAATCCTTTTGCATTTTTGCTTTTTGCTATTTCTACACCAGCTTCTTCTGATAATCATGTAAGAAGCATTTCTGTCCTGGTCATATGATCTCTTAAGTTGTCTGTTTTTATCAGTCACTTATACTTTTTATATTCTTGAGCGTTTTTGCCTGATCGTGTATAAGAGATATTTGTGAGAAGAGCATATTCTAGACCATCCTTAATTCCTCTTGCCTTGAGTTCATCCGTATAATGATGTCTTGTATCGATAGATTGTAATCTTTGTTCAATCTCTTTGTCCGTCATTCCTCTGCTTTTGTAGACTTGTATAGCTCTTGCTCTTGCTCTCTGCATACCAAGTTCTGGATCATTTACCTCTTCCATTCTCTGATTACCCAATGATGCAAGCCATTGTTTGACAGGTTCTGCTTTGGGTGATGGAATAGATTGTACGATACGAAGCATGGTCTGTGTATCGCAAGCATCTCATAAATATTTTTTACCATCGGAAGCCAAAAATTTCAGTTGTCCGATTTTTTCGGACAACTCAATAAATCCCTCTTCTTTAGCAAGTTTTGTTTTAAGATCGCTTCGGTATTTCCTTGCTCTTTCTGATGCTGTAAGAAGCGATACAACATCTACAATAGAAAATCGTCGTTCATCATTTTATCGTTCTCTTCTGACTTCTTGATCTTCAAAAAAAGCTGCAGTAGTAGATGGTGTAAGAAGATTAGCTTCGTTGTTTGGCATGATGATCTATGCAATGGATAAAAAATCAACTTTGTGTCTCAATTATATTTATTTTCTTTTTGGTATCAAGATTATTTTTGACAAAGCGTATCTGTAGCTTTATTACCTTACTTATATTCTAGCAGACTTTGAAAAGTGGAGGTAGTCCACCATGGGTTTGCCCCAGTATCGCTGTGGGGATTTTCCGATAGAAAAAAATAGGCCTACGATGATAGACCAAATAGTGTTGCTATAGGATATATTAGCGTTTTGGTGGTTTGGACTTTTTGGAGCGAGAAGAATGATGTGCATGGTCTGCTATTCGTTGCTCTTTGTGAGATCTAGATATATGTTTGAGTTTTCGTTCGAGTTGCATAGCGGCGATTTTGTCATCCATCGATTGATATCCTGCCAACGTCACAGGGCGTCTGCTTTTGGTATATTTAGCACCTGTTTTGGAGTTGTTATGATCATAAAGTCTTTTGGTCAGATCGTTGGTGATACCGGTGTAATAGGTATGATCTGCACACTGGAGTATATAGGTGTATCGCATGGGGAAGCGTTAGAAGATAGATGATTGTGGTGTCAAAAAAATGGTGTGAGACGTTTTTTCTCAAAGATTACCTGTTTCTTTGTTTGTTGGTATACTTCTATTACAATAATTAAATCATTTTTTCTATCTCATCTAAACCTTTCATAATATCTTTTTCAATCTCTCTAATCTGACTCATCAATACTTTTGGATTTTCGTATTTTACGGCTGTATATTCTATTTTTTTATACTTGGAGATA
>CAZECU010000075.1:0-3571 GCA_964510755.1 uncultured Candidatus Peribacteria bacterium
CAATTTTTGTTGCATAACGAAGCTATTTTCATATAGTAACTTCTCAGATTTTATAGTTTATGATACCTATGTCTAGCAATCAAAACCCCGTAATACTTCGTTTTGACGACGTATCTTTCGCATATAATGAGGGAAAACATCCCATTCTCGTGGAGAGTGATTTTTCTATTCGTCAAAATACCAAGATCACCATCATGGGACAAAATGGATCAGGCAAAACAACGATATTCAAGATGATTACCGGAGAACTGACGCCACAAAAAGGCAAGATAAATATCGTTCAAGGCAAGAGTATCGCGATTTCAAGGCAAGTCGTGCCGAGAGATCAGCTACCTCTTTCTATCAAAGAATTTTTTGAAACAGCGTTTGTGGAAAAAGATTATCAAATAGACAGGAAAATCGAGGAAGTACTCAAAGCGGTCAATTTCAATGCACCTATGAACAAACCGATAAAAGATTTTTCTGGATGACAACAAGCAAGACTACTCCTCGCCTACGCATTGATACAGCATCCCGATATCCTCCTTCTCGACGAACCAACAAACAATTTGGATGATGCAGGTATTGGAGATCTGATTACGTTTTTGATGTCCTATGACAAAACCGTCGTCGTCATTAGTCATGATGCAGATTTTTTGAATCTGTTTACCGATGGAGTGTTGTATCTCAACAAACAAACCTGCAAAGTAGAACAATATCGATGAGATTACTACGACGTCGTAGAGCAAATCAATGCACAAATAGAAAAAGATCAAATGGCCAATGCTAGGGCAGAAAAAAAGATAGCTGATGCCAAAGAAAAAATAAATTTCTTTGCAAACAAATGAGGAAAGATGCGCAAACTTGCAAGCAAGATGAGAGACGAAGTAGAAGAAGCACAAGAAAACAAAGTAGAAGTCAGAAAAGATGACAAAACTATCACAGCATTTAGCATCCCATTCGAAAACTACATAGGAACTATCGTCACGATAAACAAAGTAGGATTGATGAATGCCGCACATGAAGTAGTCAATTACAAACTCCCCTTAACGATCAAAAAGCACGAAAGATATATGTTTGTAGGACCCAATGGTATCGGCAAATCTACACTTCTCAAAAGACTGATGATGATCCACCAGCACAAAGCAAACATTATGAAAGAATATAATGCAATATTCAAAGACAAAAAAGCAACTGATATTATCATAAAGGAACCAGATACCACACATCCCGAAGAAAATATCGCTATGATTCACAACAAAGTCAAAGTTGGCTATTATAGCCAAGATTTTGATGCCTTGGATATGGACACAACCGTACGAAAATCTCTAGAAGAAGTAGCTGAAGAAGCTAGCGATCAAGATATCTTTCGTGTCGCAGCACAATTTTTGCTGACCAAAAGTGTATTGCAAAATACCGTTGGTTCTCTTTCTGAAGGACAAAAAGGACTCCTATGTTATGCAAGATTTGTACTTCAAAAACCGCATCTCCTTATCCTCGATGAACCAACCAATCATATAAACTTCCGTCACCTTCCCGTGATTGCTCAATCACTCAACAAATACGAATGAGCGATTATTATGGTTAGCCATGACAAAGGATTTACCGATCAATTAGAAAATTTCAACACGATCGATTTGGGCAAAATCATGAAATAAGGCTCTACACCAAGACAAAGATAGAGATATATGTTGTATAAAAAATCTCTTGCAATCTATTTTTGTTTCTTTATTATACCTATACCTATGGTTATGGTACAAACATTTTATTTGTATAATCTAAACAAAAATGAAAACAAAAAACACTTGTAAAGATTGTGATTGCGAAAGCAAAAAGTGCAAATGTTGTACATGTTGAAAAACATGTGATTGTAAAAAATGTGAATGCTGCACATGTGGCAAAACATGCCAGTGCAAAAAAAGAAGCTAAGGGCTTAGCTTCTAAAATAAGACGCCGAAAATCTCAAAAAAGAGATTTTAACGTCGTTTTTATCCAGCGTAGCTGAATAGAAATTGTTTGGAAATTTCTATGTGACAAGTTAACAAAAACATATAACCCAAAAAGTATACCAAGCCATAGGCAAAATGCAAGATGTTTTATTTACCCACATTATACATGATAAACGACAGCAAAACCAAACTCATCACTTCTATCAAAAAATCTATGGGAGTATTAACCAAGATAATATCTATGATAGAAGAAGGCAAATATTGTGCAGATATCGCACAACAAATAAATGCCAGTATTGGACTACTCAAAAAAGCCAACAATGATTTGCTAGAACAACACTTAAATTGTTGTGGAATCAATAAGCTTTCATCCAAAAACCAGGCAGAAAGACAAGAATTTATCAAAGAACTTGTCAGAGTACGAGATGTCAGCAAGAGAAATTAATTTATATGTAACCCAAAAATCCAATGTTTATGTACTATATGGATATTTTTATGGGAGTGCAATTTACTCTTTTTGGGATATTCAAACTCATACATTTGTGACGATTTGCAAGTAATTTTGCCAAATATGACATTATTTCTAGCAGATATAGATGGTATGGATACCTCTACCCTTTTATAGAAATCATTATAGGGGTATTTTACTTTTTGCATTATCAAACTTTTGCCATTAGTATCGTTGCAGGTATTGTAAGTACAATTACCCTCATAGGACTAACGAGAGCTATACTCAGAAAACAACAAGGTGCCTGTGTCTGTATGGGCAAAGTCGTAAAACTCAAAATCTGACGAGGAGCACTCATAGAAAACATATCTATGGTAGCTATGGCACTACGAATGATTATCGCCATGTTTCCTTCATCACAAAGCATCCCACTACGAATGGAGGGAGAATCACAAGCATCCATCATCCAACACTGCGAATTGATGCCAGACATGCCAGGATGTGAAGATATTTTAACGCAATAAACACAAATACAAACAAGTTCTCAAGTTAAGAAACTTCTATCAACTCGATAACATGTACTTTACAGTTAGCTATAGCTTGCTGGATTTTTTCTGTATCCAGATTTTCTTGAGAGACAACATAGGCTTGATGGCCATTCATAGCAAAATTGGTAGACGCGAATCTTACACAATGCCCACATCCTATACACCCAGGATGGATCACTAATTGCTGATGCGTTGCAGTATCAGAAACTACCGTTCAAGAAGTTCAGGTATCGGAAGAAGGAGTAGAAACAGTAGAACCATCATTATGCTCCCATGATTGAGAGATAGGAGTATCTTGTTGCTGACATCACGTAAGCATACCCAAAACCAAGCAAATACCGACAACACGCAAAAATTGTTGTTGAGCAACCATCGAAACAAAAAACATCAAATAAAAATAACCCAGACAGTATATTTATATACCTTAAAGCAAACTTAAAAAAAGACTGATTATGAGAAGAGAGGGAAAGACTTTTGAATATGGACAGCTTCATTTCAACGATACGACTACAAAATTAGGCATTTCACCGTACTGATTGTTGTATAATTACAACTAAGACAAATATAGACCATATTACCTACGGTACAATTTTGTGACAAAATGCGCCATTCTTAAATCAATAAGAAAAGTAGTCCGAGCCAGATAT
>CAZECU010000076.1:0-3463 GCA_964510755.1 uncultured Candidatus Peribacteria bacterium
ATGTCTCCAATTTGGATTTTTCTACTCAAGGAGCTAGAAGAGGTAATTGGCGTATTTTTTCGATACCACCATTCTTGTTGATGATAATTTCCTTTTTGGCCATGATGATAATAGTAAATAAGTAAGATTACTAGTTTCAATTATAGCGGGAATTGAGAAATATGCAAATTTGCATAATAATTATACAATTGTTTTCTCATGTACTAATGATCCTCATAGCAAAGAAACACTCATGAAAATAGTAAAAACATTAAAGAATTGCTTCGCAAATACGTACCTATAACAAAACGTATCCAACATCTCCCTGTTGTCATAAAAAGACAGAGTGGGGAGATTTGTTTTAATAATCAGAAGAGTTGACTTTTTGGAGGGAAACTATATAGTAAAAAAATAAAAATATAAACAATCAAAACAAAAACATATGAATATTCAATTAGTATCAGAAACGTTTCTGGTAAACAATGCCCCAGCACATATAATAAAAAATGGACACTTTAAATCAGTAATGATTGAAAAGTTCAAGGCAAAAATATCTGATATAGAAGAATTGGAAAATGATCTTATTTCTTTTTATATCACGATAGAAAAAGATGAAAGCCAAAACGCTATTAAATGGCTAAACAACAATGTAAAATTCTTGAAAAAACCCATTCCACAAAAAAATGTTATTTATATTTAGTAAGGTTCTTTTTGAATCTAAACACAAAACACGATTCTGATTTCAGAGTCGTTTTTTTATAATCAACAACTCAAAATAGATAGGATTGACTTTTGATAGAAAAAATATATAGTACAATAAATGATTTTATCTAATTATACAATATCATGATAGCAAAAGATGTTAGTGCATTAAATTTATCATCATTGGAACAGGAATATAGTAGGACTTTATGAGAAATTAAACATATCAAAAAATCTATTGTCGATACGTTAACTATTCCTGTAGTGCTAGACAGTAAAAACGATACGGACAATTTTGTCTGAAACATCCAAGAACAGATAAAATCTCTTGGCACACAAATTACCGAATCTGACTTATCAAAAGAATTATTGAAACAAAATGAGTATATAAAAGTTCTCACCAAAGAATTGGAAGCAAGGAGAGCAGAGCTGTTTAACAATTTAGACCTAAGTTTGATTCCATTGGACAAACTTTCGACCATAGAAGCTTTTTTGTCTGGGTATCAGACATCAGAACATAGAGAAAAAACAACCAAACAAATCAATCTCACAAACATAGTCAAATATACTATGCACACATCTATAGAAGATGTAGAGTTGTCTATCAGGGCAGTAAATTGTTTGCGTGCAGCAAATATAGAGACACTATGAGATCTCATCAAAGTATATAAAGAAGAGTGAAAAGATATGATAACATTTCGCAATTTTTGAAAAAAATCTCTCAAAGAAGTACAGGAGTTTTTGAGAGAAAACAAACTGATAGACAGCCTTTAACAAAAAAACATATAAACAATTTTATAAAACAAAAATAGTAAAAAAAATTGAAAAAATGAACACATTATTTATTACAACAAGTATCGTATATGGATGGATAATCTGTATTGAGATAAGTCAGATTATTCTAGTAATACAACTGTGGAAAAAATTAAAAAGTAATAGCATCGTGAGAGCTATTCCACCAGTAGCTATTATAATGTTAATAGTATTTATGGCTATATTTTGTACGGTAGTCTTTATCGATATGCTATACACAAAGAAAGAGTTATACGAAGTAATATGTATTTTTTGTGTATTTACCTGTATTGGTATAGGAGAATTATATTATACCTACGGTCTCTATAAATACAAATGGCTATAACAGTAATCATGAGGGAGTTAAATTTTTTAACTCCTTTTTTTATAATTGAATTTTGGGGAAGTATTCCTATACTGCCGATAATAGAATCACAACATACCAACAAGGCAATATTTTATCCATCACTTTTCAACCATGCAAAAAAACATCACATGATATCTCAAAAAGCTTCTGAAACTCAAAGGCAAAAAAAACAATATCCATCTCATCATTATCACTATTGCTATGGTAATGATCTGGAGATGAGTATGGTGAATATTGGACAAATTTCTCTTTCCCCAGCATGAGCTAATCAGCTATATCATAGGGATCATCATAGGGATAGGAATCTTGTTTTTGGACGATCAGAAACTCGACGAACTATGACACCACTAACACCCTACAGCATACAGATCGCTTACTAGACATATATTTTAGACACATCAGTTCTTCTATGCAAACTACAACACCCAAAAATATATATCAACCCAACGCATCGACCTTTTCCCAAGCAAAACATATCATACAATCATGATGAATAGTCGCATTTCCTACAGAGACCGTCTATGGATTGTGAGCTCATGCATTGGATGTCAAAGCAGTTGCCTCAATTTTTGATATCAAAGGAAGACCACAGGACAACCCCATCATCGTACACTTAGGAGACACCAACAATATTACCACCTACGCACATATACAAAATGACATACAACAAACGATCATCGACAAACTGATGCCATGACCTATTACCCTCCTCTTACCCAAAAAACATAATATACCAGACATCATCACAGCGGGAAGCTCACTCGTCGGGATAAGAATACCCTCAAACAAGGTTGCGCTAGATTTTCTACGTACCACAAATATGCCCATCGCAGCACCAAGTGCAAATATTTCCACCAAACCATCCCCTACTTCTGCTCAGATGGTCTATGATAATTTTGGAGAAAAGATTCCTATGATCATCGATGGCGATATCTGCCAGGTCGGAATAGAATCCACCGTAGTCAAAGTAGAAGACAACCATATTATCATCACCAGACCATGATTTGTCACCAAAGAAGACATCCAACAGCTCTTCGCCAACCAACACATCACGGTAAGCTACGCGATGACACCCTCGCAAGAGACACCAGGAAACAAATACAAACATTATGCCCCAAAAGCACAAGTCCACATCATCACCTCGCCCACCCAAATAGACACCAATGGACACAAAGCATGTCTGATCGCTACCCAAGAATTTATCCACAAACACCAAAAAGACCTCGCTACACACAAGGCGCTCAAGGTCATGGTTCGAGGGACACAAACAAATCTCGCTACATGCGCATACAGTTTGTTCTGACTATATCACCAATGCGATCAGCTCGACATCCAAAAAATATATATCCAATCATTACCAGAACAAGGCATAGGATTTTCAATCATGAATAGAGTCAAAAAATCTGTCTCCCACCCGGGTGCATATTAAAGATAACCAACGACGGTTGCACGAGCAACTTTAGTACAAAATGCGCCATTTTCAAATCAACAGATATTTTGAGCTATACAACTAAAAGTGTCGATGGTATATTCTGGTTCGTAGCCAATCCATAGAAAGCTACATATATAGAAGCTCTACATGGGCCCACAGTTTTTCACTGGGGTTGTAGAGCGATTCGTATA
>CAZECU010000077.1:0-3292 GCA_964510755.1 uncultured Candidatus Peribacteria bacterium
TATAAAATCTGAGAAGTTACTATATGAAAATAGCTTCGTTATGCAACAAAAATTGCAGCTACTTGATATATGTCGTAGTACGCTTAAGAGTAAAATCGAGAATCGCGCCAAGAAGATATTTGTATCTTTTATTGTATTGACTTTTTATGTTAAATGTTTATAAGATATTTCATCTATTGATGAGATAATTAACATTTTCACAAGTATATAATCAAATACAAATTAAAAATTTTGTCGTATGAAAAAAATCTTTTTGCTTTTTGCTGTTGTGCTTTGCTCTTTGAGTATGTTTGCACAAACTGATACCACTAATGTGGTACAAATCGAAACTGAATGGATTGCTATCAAAGCATCGTCAGTTGATTCACTTACATTAAATTATTTGGAACAAAAGGGATTGGTTTCTTATACCACTCCTAAAGGTCATAACAATAATGTGTTTGTGAGTGTTCTCTCTTATTTGGCTGGTCTTTTGGACAGTAGCATTTCTTCTATTAGTAAAAATACTAATAAATTTTATACTACTCCTGTTGGCTTTTGGACTGTTTGGGGGGTGTTTTATCACTATGTTGGCAATGAAATAATTAATTATTTATTGAAATTTTTGTTTCTTGTCGGTTTTACTGTTTTGTTTGTTTGGCTTTGGAAAAAGCAGGGGATACCTAAAATGGTACCTGTTGATCCTATGGTCGACTCTGATAATAAAGAGGAAGTACCAACCACTCCATCTACCATTAAATATGAGCTTAAACCAGTCAATGCTAATATGCAGTTTTGGTTATTGGTCATCTATTTTGTAGTATTTTTTATTTTGTCTTGTATCATTTAATTACGTATTATTCACAAAAAAAAATTAATTTATGAAAAAAATAATTATTAGTCTTGTTCTTATGATTTTTGTGTTTACTATGTTTGCACAAGATCAAATCATTTATATCAAAAAAGAAGATATAAATACAAAACAACTGTCTGAGTGGCAAAAAAATGGTCAAATCATTGATGAATTTGTTGTTTATACCGATGTTTCTTTTACTCAAAAAATAGACAATCTGAGAAAAAATTGGTCTCGGGATGGTATGGAAGATTTACTTGAAGATTTTTCTATCTCTCCTGAACAGTTTGGTGTCGTTGTGGATACATTGTCCAACGTTGTCATCCGACAATCCAATGATATTCCAAATACTTCTGTAGGCAAAATTGCTCTTGCAGGATTTGCCTGGAAAATAGCAGGTCCATCGATATTTAAATTTGTATTAGATATTGTCTTTATTATCTTCTTTTTGATCTTTTTTATTTGGAGCTATAAACGGAATTTTTGGAAAACTGTCTTTATTACTGAAAAACAAAATAAACTCTTTGGCAAAGCTATCCATAAACGATCATTTACTTCTGAAGAAATCTTTGGTGAGGATTCATCATGGTTGTCTGCAGGTGAAATGTTTAATTCTGATGCTTCCGCTTCTAAATTTTTGCATATTGTAGCCTTTGTCTTATTTATTATTGTGACTATGGGTTTGTTATAATACAATCATCAATAGATACTCTATTCAATAACCAGGTGGATTTTTATTCATCTGGTTTTTTTTGTATTGAGAAAATACGTAGAAACTTCTTATACAGAGTCGTAACCTATTTTGCCTATGAAGTATAGTATACACATAATCGTAAGAAAATCTCGTAATGTCATTGGTGTGTTGATCATAGTGATTGAGGAGAAGATATAAAATAATATCTTACTTAGATAACTATCTCCTTATATTACGTGAAGTCAAGCCTTAGATAGGGAAATGTGTATTGTACACACACTATATAATTAAAAGCTATTTTTTCTCAGCAAAATATTATAGTATAATTTCTAAATTAGTTTTTGCTCGTTCATAAAAGTCTTCAAAGTTTATATATGGATAGGTTTTTCAGCCTTTTGATTCAAACATTCAACGAGCTTTTTGTGAGTCATCAATTAATAATACTTTAGCATAATCAGTTTCTTGCATTTGTTTCATAGCAATATCAAATAATTTACCTTCTTTTTCGTGTTTCATCATTCAATGGTCAGAAGAGTTTACAATAACAGGAAATATTTCATTTAATTTATTATAAGGAATAGTTACTTCGTTAAAAACATCCATGTTATTGGTAACCAAAGCAATTTTGATTCATTTTTGTTTTAATTGGTTTGCTATATCTAATAGATCATGATTAATTCACATATTTTTTATACTTTCTATGAATAGTCCTTGTAATATATCGTAATCAAAGTTTTTCTCTTTACTTATGTACTTGTTTACATCATACATATTTATTTCGTTTTTCATCCATTTATCTGGAATGTCACTATTGCCTCTAAAAATTTTTGTTTGAATAAAATTATAAACGTCATCGTGTTTTCAAGGAAGATTATTATAAAAATAATCTTTTGAGAGAACTCCATCAAAGTCAAAAATAACAGCAGTGTACTTTTTCATGTTTGTCTTATTGATAAATAACAACTGCACAATAAAGTTTAAGAAAAAAAATACAAGAATAAAAAAATCTCACATTTTGTGAGATGTATTTGTTTTCTGATTTCCATTTGGTGGAGATAACACTTAATTTGTTATACTCTCTAGAACATGAGTTAACCACTAAGCGGTTTCTGATAGCTTCTTTGTATGAGAGTCTGTTTGTTAGTGATAATTAAACACACATCAAAGCTTTGTGGTTTTGCTGTAGTAATTTGACAGAAGAGGAGAGTTAAACTTGGTAAATTATTACACTTGACATTTTATTCTAAATAGTTATAAGCAGTAAAATAAAATTCTGAGTATAAATCGTAAAAATAAAAAACATGAAAACCTTTTGGTATTTTATCTACTCCATAAAACTGGATGTATTCCCTTCGGGTAGAGAACATCTTTGTAATAATGTTGGAGCTATAGTTACTTCTGAAACATCTTTTTTCCCTATTATCTTTGCTGAAAAGCATATAATAGAAAATTATGTTCCATTCTTAAAACAATTTGATAAAGAAAGTAATACTGATGACAACAGAGCTAAAGTAATATTTAATAATCAAATACAAATATCTCCTGAAGATTATTTAGAGCTTGGTAAGAATTGGCACATACAACAAGAAGATGCTGAAATAGAAATTGAAAATATTGTTACTTTCCAGTAGCGTATTTGTATAACTAATAATGAGGAGGATATTTTGTCCCCTCATTTTTTTAAATAAAAAAACACGACCTAAATCGTGAATTTCTATAGTTCAAAATAATTTTCATTATTTGGAGATAGCGTTTAATTTGTTATA
>CAZECU010000078.1:0-3288 GCA_964510755.1 uncultured Candidatus Peribacteria bacterium
AAAAGTACCTATGTAGATAGGTGCTTTTTGTGGTTGATTTTTCTCATTATTTACATAGATATTTATTATCTTTACTTTGCTCTTTGATATATATATGCACAACAAACAAAAAATAGTTTTTGGAATAGCTTCTGTACTGTTTTTATTGGCTTCATGATTCATATATGATATTTATGCAGCTGAAGCTATACTTTCATTAGAAGTCACTGGTCTCGGTATCAGACACGGCACGCCTGAGAATTTATCTCTTTGAACTATTACTTCTTCACTTAATGATCAATATATTAATAGCCAATTTACTGAACCTTTCTGGATAGAAGACCTTCAATGATATATCACTGGTCATTATACGACTATCCAATGCGATGGCGTATACCATCAAAATGGATATAAACTTACCTGAGTAGAACTTATGGCTGGGAATATTACCCCCGAGCTTATTATGTGAATTACCAGCCCTAATGTGAAGATAAATACTACTTTATTAAACTACACAAATATCATCAATC
The DNA here is from genome assembly GCA_964510755.1 of uncultured Candidatus Peribacteria bacterium. Lineage (GTDB taxonomy): Bacteria > Patescibacteriota > Gracilibacteria > Absconditabacterales > Absconditicoccaceae > CAJBLF01. Next base: position 510 of record CAZECU010000078.1, read on the forward strand.
CTATTACATATCTCTATAAAGAGACTAATATTAGTAATTTGGGTATTGTAAATAAATATTGAGATAAACCACGACTAAAAATATCAATTCCTAGCACTACACCTCCAGGTATTTATAGTGGCACTATTGTATTTAGCTTCTATATGGAATAAAACTACAACTTAAAGGAAAATATATTTAATCTATTAAGCGGGTTTTTTATTTATTTTATTTTTTCACACTTCTACTCAGGATCACCGGATCATCTTCTTCTTATCAGAGAACTCTCATTACAAATTAATTGGTTTTTCCTTATAAGTAATGGATTATACGTTGATGTTTCTGAAAGATTTGTTTATGCTTATTAATCTCCTCTTGCTACCATTTTGATAAACACATCACTAGGGACATTAACATTGCCGATTGCTTTCATCTTCTTTTTACCTTCCTTTTGTTTGGCTAGCAATTTTCTTTTTCTCGAGACATCTCCTCCATAACATTTGGCCAGCACATCTTTTTTCATAGCAGCAATATTTTCTCTCGCAATCATTTTGTTCCCAATACCTGCTTGTAAGGGAATCACAAATAAATGTTTTGGAATCAGGGTTTTGAGTTTTTCTACCACTTCTTTGCCTAAATAATAGGATTTATCTTTGTGAATAACTCGGCTCAATGCTTCTACTTTTTCATTGTTGATATAAACATCCAATTTGACTAAATCGGCTGGTTGATATTTTTTGAAATCATAACTCATGGTCGCATATCCTTTGGTTGCAGATTTGAGTCTATCATAAAAATCTATAATAATTTCCCCCATAGGGAGCTCATAATGTCGAACAACTCTTGTCTCATCAATATATTCCATATTAATCAGTCTGCCTCTATATTCTTGGCAAAGTGCCATAATATTGCCTGCATATGATTCTGGTCCTACCACTTCTACTGCGGCTACGGGTTCCCATAGCTCATCTATATATCATTGTTCTATCATATCTGATCATGACTTTACTACCAACCATGGTAATAATTCGGTTTTTCTCTGCATAGCCTCTTCGTATGTTGTTTGTGTACCAAGAATATGTTTGTACATACCCGTAGTGAGCAATGTTGCAGTATTTGCTCATGTTTTGATTGTATCGATAGACAAATTTTTGGATTTGATAAGATATACTACGGTAGGAATAGTAAAAATAGTGTCCATATTGTATTCCCTCGCCAATCTTTCTTTGACAATATCCATATGTAGCATTCCTAAAAAACCACAACGAAATCAGAATCCTAAAGCTTTGGAATCTTCCAACTCATATTCGATGGAGCTGTCATTGATCGATAATTTTTCCAATGAATCTTTGAGCTTATCGTAATCATTGGTATCTATGGGATATACTCCTGCATACACAAATGGCTTTACCTTTTTGAATCCTGGAATCACATATGGTGTCATATTAACTTCTCCTGACTGCTGTTTTACTCTTTTGATCATAGTGTCTCAGATACTTACATCTCTTACTGACTTTTCTCCTGTTACAATATATCCTATTTGTCCTTCTTTGAGTATTTTGTCTGCCTTATAATCAGGCGTAAAGTGACCTACTTCTGTAGGAAAAATAGTGTTTTCTGTATAAATCAGATGTAATGGCTCCCCTGCTTTGATTTCACCATCTACAACTTTTACATATGCCAATACTCATTTGTAGGGATCGTATACCGAATCAAAAATCAGTGCTCTAGACATACCTTGTATTTGAGTTTGATCTTGTCCAATAGGCCAGAATTTTTTTTGATGTGATTTTTTGAATATTTCTGGATCTTGAATCCTTTCTATAATAGCATCCAATACTTGGTCTACATTTTCTCATGTTTTGCCGGATACTTGGATAATCTCTGATTTGTCGATACCAATCATGTTTTCTATTTCATGTGCTACTCTTTCTGGATTGGCTGCAGGCAGATCTATTTTGTTGAGTACCGGGATAATCGTCAAATGCTGGTCTATCGCTTGATATAAGGTAGAAAGTGTCTGAGCTTGGATACCTTGTGATGCATCTACGAGCAAAATTGCACCTTCTACGGCCGCAAGTGAACGAGAAACCTCATACTGAAAATCCACATGTCCTGGAGTATCTATCAGATTAAATTCATATCCTTTCCATTGCATTCTTGCAGGGGTCAACTTGATAGTAATCCCTCTTTCCTGTTCCAAATCCATACGATCTAGCATTTGTGCGTGATCAATTTTTCTCACTGCTCAGGTAATCTCTAGCATCCTATCTGCCAGTGTTGATTTTCCGTGATCTATATGTGCGATGATACAAAAGTTGCGTATATTCATAGACGATGAAACGACTGATAAAACGTTGTGTATCTTACCAAATCCGTCTTTGAATGCAAGAAAGAGTTTATGTTATATATTATTTACTTCGTTTTTTAGTCGATCGGGGAACTCTCCTGTCAGTATTTCTTCTTTTGTCTTTCGCATATATTTGGTATGTTCAAAACTCAGCTTAATTTCTCCTCCTGTATATTTTGCCATAAACGTAATACCTACCAAATGAGTATTTTCTTTGATATATCATCGTACTCTGTTGGGTTTCCCAATCTCTACCTGAATCCCTAGTTCTTCATGGATTTCTCTTTGCAGACATACATCTGCTTTTTCTCCAAATTGCAATCTTCCGCCTGGAATATCATAATCATTGGGATTTACATCATCTTTATCACTTTTGTAGATCAGTAATATTTGGTTTTTATTATTGATGATGAGTGCTTTGATAGCGACTTTAAAGATTTCTAGCATAGG
>CAZECU010000079.1:0-3284 GCA_964510755.1 uncultured Candidatus Peribacteria bacterium
ACTACCATCAGTGCGACTATTGATAATGTTTTGAGATGTGATGTTTTCATATGAATCTATAAAAGAATAAAAAACTATAATATTATTATACTCAAAATATGTCGTTTTGTCAAATTTTTGAGCATATATTTTGTTGTTTAGTAGGTAAACGTAAGTGTCCCTGTATATGATCATGGTTTTTGGGCAGATGGTATGATGACTTTGAGTGTTATCTCTTGGGAAAACAATGATAATCCACTATTGTTTTCTCTTGCTACAAAGGTGACGGGACTTGTTCCTATATCAGCTACTATAGTAGGTGCTGCAGTCAATGTTTTTCCTGTACCCAATCGATTTGTTCCTGTATACCCGATATTTGTGGCTGCTATACTATCTCATCATGTAGATATAAAGGCAGAGCTTTGTATAGTTATGATAAACGGACTTCCTAGCATATCTGATATAGTAAATCTATGATTGCCTACAGAAGAAATGTTTATAGCTTCTAAGCTTGGTGCGTGTTGTCCTATATCTATACTATTGGTATTGTCGGGCTCGTGACCAAAATAACTATTCATACTACTTCCTGTATCTTTAGTAAACGATAAGGATCATGGCAAAATACCTAATGTTACATCTGTACTAAAGTTTCATTCTAAGATAAATGCTACTCACGTACACAGTAACCCTCCTATGAGGATAATAATAAGATGATTGATATAGTTTTTCATACTATTGATAACCATATAAAATATATGTGTATAATAATTATATATTATTTTTTATATTTGTCAAATTTTTACATATCTTTTTTGTCGAGATACAATCTATTGTAAATTTTGGATAAAACTATAGTCTATAAATCTCCTATTTGTGTAGGTTGTTTATGCCTATCTACTTTATACTCTAATTATACCTATGTCTCTCAAAATAGCCTCGCGAAATGTAAATGGTATTAGGGCTGTCGTACAAAAATGATTTTATACTCGAGTACAACAAAACGATCCTGATATTATTTGTTTACAAGAAGTAAAATCATTTGAATCTCAATTGCCTCCAGATTTTCGTTATTATATGAAAGATTATCATTGGGTTTGGCATGCATGAGAAAGACCATGATATGCATGAGTCGCTACTTTGTACAAAAAAAATCTCTCCTTGATTTCTTCCACCTCTACTTTTGCGTCTTTGCAACATTTTCATCAAGAAGGTAGAGTAGTTGAGACGAAGTTTCAAAATTTTACTCTTCTCAATATTTATTTTCCCAATGGATGAGATAGAGCAGATGGCACAGAAATGTTGACCTATAAATTACAATTTTATAAAGATTTTATCTCATATATTACTCAGCTGAGAGCACAAGGTGAACGCATCGTAACGTGCGGTGATTTTAATATTTGTCATCATCCTATAGATATTGCAAGACCCAAAGAAAATGCCAACTCTATTGGGTTTCTTCCTATCGAAAGAGCAGAAATGGATGCATTGGTAGATGCGTGATATATAGATGTCTTTAGATATTTCTATCCTGATCTTGCTGATCAATATACATGGTGGTCTTTTAGATCTGGAGCAAGACCAAACAATGTATGATGGAGACTAGACTATTTTTGGGTTGATCAAGATATCGTTGCTCATATCCAAAAAATCACTCACCAAACTGCGGTAGAGTGATCTGATCATTGTCCTATTGTTGTGGAAATTGATGTGTAAGTTGTACTATTTATTATTTTTTGACTTATTTTCCTCGTCTTAAGGTAGATTTTATTCGTTGAAAAAATAGGAATCAATTACCATCTAGAGGAGATTTGTTTTGGAGATAATCGTTGGAGGTAGTATTGATATAGGTGCATGTTGCATAATCAAAACTTCCTTTTAATGAACCGTTTACACATGGTCTTAATTCTACTTCACACGCTACATCAATAAATCAACGAGGAGCTTTGTATGCTTTGATAAATTGTCCATGTTTTACTGTTTGTCATCGTGGAGTAGTACAATTTGCTTTTGATGGTGTTGCAGTTTGTTGGGTTTCATTTGTTGTGGTGGTTGTGCTAGTAGTGTTTCATCGAGTATTTGTAGGCATATCTTCTTGTCCTATCTTGCCATCGTTGGTAAAATCAGCTCATTTGTTTGGAGCTTCATTAGGCTGAATATATTCATTTAGTACTTTTTGATTGTATGAAATAGCCTGTACTTTTTTGTAGCTATACACGAGATCATCTTTACATGAATTTTGAGTAAATGTTCACTTGAGCACACCATTTTCACATACTCTTTTTTGTACATTACACATAGTTTCTACATCATCTCTTTGCTGATATGCGAGTACAAAATCGTTGTTTTTAACTGTTTCATTCCATGGGGTTGTACAGGTGTCTGTTGATAAGATATCTTTTGTTGCTATATTTTGACCTGTTGTTGGTATCATATTTCCTGTGTATGTTGTTGTGGTAGTATCTTTGCTCTCTATGACTTTGCCTGTAACTATATGTGTGGTAGAAACACTTGTGCTTCCTGTATCCATAGTTCCTTGATATAGTTTGTCTCATCAAGAAGTATTTCCTTCGTTTTCAAACAGATAATCTCGTTGAGAACTAGCGGCGTCATGTGTTGTGCTTTCTTGAACAGTTCGTACAAATTGCATGTCTGTCTTTGCGGTATCTTGTCGTGATAAAATCGTCAAAGCAAAAAGAAAAATAATAAGCATGGTTATGCTTTTTTTAACGGTATCTCCCACAAATATTTTTATTCGTTTATTCCATCGTTGATGTTTTTTTTGCATCACCTATCTTTCTATAATATAAAGGATATCTAATTATACGCAAAAAAAAAATCCTGTCAAATTTTGTTGCCAGGATATATAGATCACTTTTTTGTTATGATTGGCTACTTATGATACCAGAACCAATGCATTCGTCTTTTTTGTATGCTACGATAGTTTGTCATGGTGCGATAGCCCGTTGTTTGTCTTTGAATATGACTACCATTTCTTTTTGTTTGTTGTACGTAAGTGTCGCTTCTTGTGGTTGTTGTCTGTACCTGATTTTGGCGAGGATTTTGGTGGGCAATGTATATTCTTTTCTTATTCGATGCCATCCTGTCGTTGTTACTTGTTTGTTGGTTAGTTGTTTGTCTGTTTTGTCTCAGACGATTACAATGTTTTTTGTGACGTCTGTTTTGATGACATATGCTTTGAAGGGGAGTTTGAGTCCGTGTCTTTGTCATATAGTGAAAAAATATGCTCACTCGTGAGTACCTACTTTTTTGCCTGTGGTATCTAGTATGTCTCATATTTTGATAGG
>CAZECU010000080.1:0-3057 GCA_964510755.1 uncultured Candidatus Peribacteria bacterium
TTATTGATTTAAGCATGGCGCGTTTTGTACTAAAGTTACTACTGCAACCGTTGTGGGTGATATAAGTAATTTTACACCCGGGTGCGGGTAGGATATTATATATACTATATATTGCTCAAAATTTGACAAAATATTTTTTCTGGGTATAATTGAATGGTAAATTATATTGCTATTTATTTATTCTTTTTATTACCATGCCAACTATCAAATATCACGTTGCACGTGTCCATAGTCATGTCAAACAGCATCACAAAAAATACCTTGCTGGTATTTTTGGTTGATATGCAGTTGTCAAGCTTGTACTTTTGGTTATGTGACTTACTGTAGTGCAACATTCTTTGTGAACTCAAGCTCAATTGGATACAGGTTGTGTCCTTACAGGGCAATATTATACGTGAGAAGTCCAAACATGATGTACCCGAGTACCCGAACAGGTGAGTGAGGGAACATTGGAGTGATGTACTATGATTCCTGGATATTGGACAGGTGGTAGTGTCAATGAGTCTGGTGATCTTATCAATCAAACTCGAGTAGAAGAAACTCAAACAGGATGTACACTTACCGAGCAGACTACGATTCCTGGATATTGGACATGATGTACTACTACACCTGGATATTGGACGGGAGGAACTGTTGTTTGTCAACAAGATCAACAAACAGGAGATACTAATGATGATACGTTACCTGAGACTACCAAAGATAATGGAGTATGTGAATCAGCAGATATTGTATGGAAAACACCATATTCTGGTTCTATTCTTAAAGATTCGTTTCCTATTACTTGGGAATATTCATGAAATGATTGCAGATCGATTGCTCTTTCTTTGCAAGTATTGGATCATAATCAACTATGGATTCCTTTGAATGTTACTACGTTACCTAGTCTAGTTAGTTTATCGTCTACTTCCTCTACCACTACTGGTAGTATGTCGTATCGATTTAACTCTCTACCTTTCGTTCAGTACCAAAATTCATGATTGTATCATGTCATGGGTACTACGATGAGTGGAATCAATTATGTTGTCTATACAGGTCTTTATACATGACTATATACTGATTTTTATACCTGATATACTTTGAAATTGGTCGACAATGCCAACAACGTATTGCATCAAACAACTCCGTTTACTATAGACAATAGAGATCCTTCTGTGACTGGTTATACGCTTACTAGCAACACCTCAGCTATTAGTGGATATATCAATGAAGATGCTACCATTACGTTTGCTTTTACAGGTAGTGAAGAACTTGTAGATATAGAAGTGACACTTTGAAAAAAAGCTCCTTCCACAGAAGTTGTATCATGATTGCGTTATACCTATACATGGGATGTCACTTCTTCTTATCCTGAAGGATATCTACCATTGTCTTTGTCTTATGCAGATCTTGCTGGTAATACATGAGCACTGGTTTATACTTCATCTCTTATATTTGATACTACTACACCAGTAGTGACTGGATTGGTATTTTCTCAAAGTGGAGGTAAAATATATCTTGCATATTCTTGATCAGAACTTACCAATTATCGTCTTACCTATCAACAAAAAAATGCTAATGATGATACTATCGTTTCATGAGCATCTTATCTTACTGCTCAAAAACTTTCTTTTGGAACATTAGAAGCTACTACTATATATACGTTTGATTTGGATATCTTTGATAGAGCTGGTAACATCAGACAGGCAACAGGAGATGTAAAATGGACGAGTACATGAGCTATCGTCTCTCATATCTCTTTGATTTATGGTGAGGATGAAGCTGATCTCAATACTAATTTGTCTCAATTGGCTGTAGTATTGAAAGCTGAGGTCAAAAAGTTTAATGCGTGTAAAGATAAAATAGATTTTACTGATGTAGATGTAAAAGTAAAAAATACTACATATACGCTTCAGATGCCTGAATTCCAAAAATCACAAATGAAAAAAATTGTAAATGCATTTACGTTGTTTATTTTGGACGAGGTCAAAAACAAGTCGAGTATGAGTAAATCTGATATTCAAAAAATTACAGACAAGTTTGATAATTTCTTGGTGGTTTTGAAGCTTCTCAGAGATGATGATAATCGTTGTCAGCAAAATTTGTCCAACTATCACATTGTTCAGTTCAAACACGTATTAGAGTTGTATGATATTACTATTGATTAGTTTGTGTTGTATAATTCTGTGTCTATAAAACGGGTTGTAATGACTCGTTTTTTTTACTCTCCTAAATCCTCTCTGAAACAGAGAGGACTTGTCCCTTCCTCTATTTTAGAGGAAGGGGTAGGGGATGGAGTAAAAATAGAGAGGGTGTAGGGCCTGCCTACCGCAGGCAGGGGTGAGGTAACGAAATAACCGCCGTTGGTAATGTAGTTACTCTTATTTTTAATTTTGTACTTTGTATTTTGTATTATTATTTTATGTCTATCATTCTTTCTGTTTCTGATGTTTTGTGGATGTGAAGATGGGTCGGATTGTCAAAGGGGAGCTGGTCAATAAATTTGGGTCGTTCGATGATGATATAATCAAATTCATTTATTTGGTCAATAATACCTTTTTCTACGAGCTCATGGTATGTTTTAATCCTGTACATATCGATATGAAGCAATTTGGATCCATAGATATTGAGATAGGTGTAGGTAGGGCTCTGCACTTGTTGCTCGTTGAGTCCTAGACCTTGAGTAAATCCCTTTGCCAAGAGTGTTTTGCCTGCTCCAAGTTCGCCATGTATGAGCAAAATTTTGTGCTTTTGGGCAAGCATTTTTCCAAACTCTATCATTTGTTGGGGGCTTGAAATTGTGTGCATATCTATATCATTATATGATTAAATGATACTGTCCTCCTTTGTAAAGGAGGGGAACCACAGAGTGGTGGAGGATTTCTAGACTATTGTGTTTTTTGTTTGTAAACCCCTCTGTCCTTCGGACTTCTCCCCTTACAAAGGGAGACAAAAAGATTCTCCTTGACTTGCAATATATACCAAAAATCCTATATATATCAACGTTTACTTACTTTTTTTGTGTATGAAGTTTTTTTTGATTGATTGATCGAGTTTTTTGTATAGAGCTTATTATGCTTT
>CAZECU010000081.1:0-2924 GCA_964510755.1 uncultured Candidatus Peribacteria bacterium
GTACCAAACCTAGGATTTGGAATGGACTATATCAATGGTGTCAGAGAGATGACAAGTATTCCTTTGGACATGCATTTGATGATTATGAGACCAGAAGATAAACTAGAATGGATGAAATTACGCCCACAGGACAGGGTTATTATCCATTACGAGAGCACAATTCATGTACAGCGAACGCTGGTAAGAGCCAAGAGCTATGGTTGTAAGGTTATGCTAGCGATTAATCCAGGAACGCCGATTTACTCAGTAGAGGAAGTACTAGATTATATAGATGGAATCACAATGCTGACAGTTAATCCTGGATTTGCAGGACAGAAGATTGTAAAAAGTTGTGTGCCAAAAGTTGATAAATTAGAAAACTATCTTCGTGAAGCAGGTTATTCAGAACTTGAGATACAGGTTGATGGAAATATCAGCTATGAAAATGCTAGGATGTTTAAAGAAATGGGTGCAGATATCTTTGTAGCTGGTAGTACTAGCATTTTTGATGGTGGTGATTTAAGAACAAATATTAGAAAATATCGAGAGGTAATTGGTAGCTGATTCGAGTGGCATTGTATAAATTGCATTGGAATTCAAATAGGTATCAATATTCTCATGAGGTAGAATATGCAGATTACTTTAAAAAATTTAAATCATTATCTCTCCGACAACCTTTACGAACTGATTCACCATGGAATTTTTCAAGACAAAGAGATTATTCTATTTGGCGCAAACAGTACCTCGCATCTGATGAAAAAAATATTGAGTGAATGTGGATATGGAATAGCGGCTTATATCGATAATGATAGAATTAAGTGTCAGGATATCAATCAATTTCTGCAATTTACATTAGCACATCATACAAATACATCTGTGAATCTAGACCATCTGGTATATGCATATATGCCGGAAGAGTATTTGGGAGAATATAGGGAATCAGCAGTCATACTGATTGCTTCAAAGTATTATCCGCAAATGAGCAGACAGCTTTACGACATGGGCTATGAAGAAGGAAAACAGGTTTTTCAGATTGTAGACTTTTATGCGCTTGAACAAATGCTCCAAGGAGAGGATATGAACAGTTATTGCAAGTTGCAGATGGGAGAAGTACGTGAAATGCAGATGGAACTCATGAGATATGTGAGAGATACCTGTGAAAGGAACGGACTTCGTTATTATATGTGTGGCGGTACTCTTTTAGGAGCAGTAAGACACGGCGGATATATTCCATGGGACGATGATGTGGATTTGGCTATGCCGATGCCGGACTATTTAAAATTCATCAAGATAGTTAAGAATCAGGGGCAGTATTTATCTCTTAATATATTTGATTATCCGGATGATTACTACAATTTTTTTATGCGATTGATTAATCAGGATACTTATTTGAAGTATTGGGAATATCCATTTTTGATGACGACCGGAGTCAGTATAGATATTTTTCCGTTGTTTGGTCTGCCTTCACAGCAAAAGGAGCGAGAGTTTTTTTACAAGACGATTCGGCTCCTTAATGAGAGGTATATCAGTACCTATATTGAAAATGATAAGGATACACAGAAAGTAATATCGACGAGACATAATCTGCAAAGACAAATAGAAGACATGATGGAACAGTATTCTTTTGATGAATGTGAATGGATTGGTAATGTATTATCAAAGTATAGAGAGAAAGAAATCATGCCAAGAGCAATTTATCAGGATTATGTACATCTGAAATTTGAAAATGATTTATTTGCGGCAGCAGGAGGCTATGTGGATTATCTGAGTAGGATGTTTGGTGATTATATGCAGCTGCCGCCAGAAAGAGATCGGATGAATACACATGATTATAATGCTTATGTAGTAAACAAGGTTGAGTAGTGTTATGAGGAAAAATAGCAATCCGGAGAAAATGAATATGATTAAGGTGAGTATAATAATGCCGGTTTATAATTCTGAAAAGTATTTATTAACTGCGGTTAGAAGCGTGCTTTCTCAGGATTTTGAAGAATTTGAACTTATTTTGGTAGATGATGGGGCGACTGATGCCAGCGGAGAAATATGCAATCAATTGGCGGACAGTGATGTAAGGATCAGGGTTGTACATAAAAGAAACGGGGGAATCTGTTCCGCGAGAAATATCGGAATAGAATTAGCAAAAGGTGAATATATAGGTTTCTGTGATAATGATGATAAATTTCTTCCAAATTTACTAAAAGATAATTATGCGATTGGAAAAGAATACAATGCGGATATAGTGAGGTTTAAAAGAAAAAGAGTAAAAACGAACAGTAAAGGGAAAAGAGAAGTGGACGTAAACTTTATTCCTTCAGGAGTTCATTCCTTTTGTGGAAGTGAGATTGATCAGAATTATCCATGCATTAGACGATGCGGTTATGCAGTTTGGTCAGCACTATATAAAAAGACTTTTATAGAAAGCCATCAACTTCGTTTTTGCGAAAAAGCAAAGTCCGGAGAGGAGGATCAGATATTCAATATCAAAGCATACCAATATTGCGATTGTATTGTTTTAAATTCAAAAGTTTACTATGAGTGGATCAGACGTGAAGAGCATAGTACATCCGATAAGTTTAATATGAATATTATTAGTACTATGTACTATTCCATCAAAGTAGAATATGAGACATATCTGATTAGAAATGTTGAGAAGTATGCAAAAGGATACTGGAGTAATATAGTTCTGTTCTATTTATACTTCTGCTTTTGGAATTTGAATAGGAAATGCTGTAATTTAAATGTGTTTCAAAAAATCCATATTCTAAAGGATATGAGAATCAATCCATATCTTATTAAATATTTGAATGAGGAAAGTTATAAAAAAATTACTGACAGTAACAAGTTGGGAAAAGTGATACTGCAGTGCTACTATAAAAAACATTTCATATTATTATATTACTTTTTAATGATTAGAAATCAAGAATATTGAGTCTTAAGTTATCTGA
>CAZECU010000082.1:0-2825 GCA_964510755.1 uncultured Candidatus Peribacteria bacterium
GAAAGTATAATATATACCGTATCGTTAGCACATGACTCATCTAAAGAGTTTGCTTTTTGGTATGCTCCTTGGCCACAAGAAGAAAATACTATACACAACCTTCACATTGTGCCAGGATATCATCCAGCAAGTTCATCCCAAGGAAAAAAATCCTGTGAACTGATGATCAATGGAGATAGTAATACACTTTTCAATTCATCTGTCATAGCCAGTGTGTATTCTCCGAAAGAGGCACGCAAACAAGAACGGTTCTTTTTCTCAAGCTGGGAAAATATGAAACATGCTTGTAAGGCAGCAGGCAAATCATTTACGTTTGCTTTGTACAAGCCGTATGAGTATTCCCAAGAACTAGTTGATGCTGCAGTGAATTTGATACTCACCGCACTTGGTAATCATGATGGTTACTACGTTGGTGTTTGTGGAGGTTTTTATCCCCCATACAATACACCTGAAGCTATTGCTGATCATACAGGAAAAAAACTTCCATGTAGCGAATTACGAGGAACCGAATCACATTGTATGTGGACATACGATGTATTAAAAGAGGAAGGTGTACTTGAAGAAGCATATATCCCACAATGGTTCTATGAAGAAAATTGGATTGGATTTTTTAAAGAACAATAACATTAAGCCGCTGCGTATCGCAGGCGGCTTTTTTTATGATTCAAAAAAGATCACCTCTGATAGGTGATATACTGGTTCGCAAGTTATATTCATTCGTAAGATAAGGGGACTCGAAATAGGATGATAAAGCATTACTATCTTTGTTGTACATAGGTTATTTTGCAATGTAGTGATTTTTTGTGTAACGACACAATAATCCAGAAACCAAAAACAAGAGAACAAAAATGAAATTGAACATAAGCACACCAATGACTCATGCAGCTCACCAAGATGTTTTGGCTGGCCAAACGAAGAGAGCAAACAGGGGAATCAAAAATTGTATGACAGCTGTTACAAAAAATGTTCGTGCCATTCCATGGGGTTTAAAACGAAACACAATACTTCCGATAATTACTATGAAAAAAACTATCATATAGAGTAAGTTTGCTGGATTGTTTTCACTTCCGATAATACCAACAGCACCATTAGCCCAGAGAAGAACAAATGTGGTTATGAGTCAAATCGACAAAGCAATGCGATATATTTTTGTGTGTTTTGTATCGTGCATATGTATATATACCTTATGAGTAAATGTATTCTGATACTGATAATAATAGAAAAAGAAACTGTATAATAAAGTGTGGATTCATTAACTATCTCGGAAGATGGGGGATTCGAACCCCCGTCCCGATGAATCGGGAACACCGTTTCCAACGGTGCGCGATCGACCACTCTGCCAACCTTCCTCGTAGCCAGGATAATACTAAAATCCTGCGCGCTATCAATATCTTATATGAGAAAACATATATTGACTTATAAAAGCAAAAGAGTATAGTATCTTTTGATAAAGAAGCACTACTTTATTTTTTTTTATGAAGAAGATATGTCGATAAATGCCAAACAGCTGTTGTTTACAGGAATGTTGACGATTACTACTCCCGCTAACGGACCATTAAATACATCAGCTCAAAACGAATTGTATACTACGTTACAACAAGATATTTCATTGTCACACAAGACCTATACGATCACTGATCAAGGTATGATTCCACTGGATACGCTATCACCTGGTGCAGCGGTGATCCAAAGAAATACGGTTGATCTCAAAGATACACCACTATATATGTCAGGTACTCGCAAACATATAGGAGAATATTTGTGATACGATCAGTATGATTATATTTTGAAAAATTACAACAATGATACCCTATCTGATTCTCTCAAAACTCCACAGCAACTCAACGTAAACAATTTCACTACTATCACATTTCCACTGATTTATGACGAATTGGACAAGACAGTTCCTCACTCACTCTCAGCATTGTTACAAGATCCTAGATTTGATGCGTATCGTGATAGCTTACATGCACAAGATACCGTGATCATACAGTTCAAACAACCCAACGGACAACATGCATTGTGTTATTATGAGACAGGTATATTGCGTCTTGCTACCTACGAAACGATAGGCGCCGGAGAAAATACTCCAAGAGGATTGTTTAGAGTAGATTATTCCGTCAAAAACAAAAGATCTAGAAAATATCGTAATGCGCCTATGCCATATTCACTTCATATTATCAATAATATTTTTATCCATCAAGGCAAAGTAAAATCTACAGAAAAATCTCATGGATGTAATAGGATCCCCTGACTCTATGCAGAGGCTTTATATCACTTAGTCCATGTACCTACGTTGACTATGTTGTGTAATGAAAAACAGTGATTGCTTGATGAAACACAGCTACAAACACTAGAACAACTCAAGAGACAAACTCCCAAAGTGTTGATCGTAGATTAGTGTTTGTTGAGATACAATCTCATAAAACTTCCTTCAGGTTGAAATCCATATTTTTCGTACATAGGGACAAGTTCTGGCTCGCAATCGAGGATAATTTTGTAACATCATTTGTCCTTAGCTGTTTGGATAGCTTTTTCTAGGAGCTGTTTGGAGACGCCGTGACCAGTAAATCATGTTCTCGTAGCGACATCTTCTATGTGTCCAGCGATAGCACCTCATCTAATCAGTTTCTGTTCGACCAACAACGTAGTACTTCCAATGATACCATGCTCATCAGAGACGGCGACAAAAATAATAGATCATTGCTGATGCATTTTTTGTAGCAATGCTTTGGTCGTATCCATATCCAAAACTAACGTTTGCGCTAAGTTTTCAAGCGTAGTGTACAAAGAATCTTTGAGAGCAAGATGTTTTTCTGCAAACT
>CAZECU010000083.1:0-2699 GCA_964510755.1 uncultured Candidatus Peribacteria bacterium
TCAATCATCTCGATGATGCCATCGATTCATTTTTCAGGTTCTAATCTTCAGAAATATAATAAACCAACCATTTTTTGATGAGGAAGTAATAAATATTGAGGAAAGTTCGCTACGCTCACGAGGAATGCTTCGCGAGGAAGTAAATGTGGAGGAATGCTGGCTACGCTCACGAGGAATGCTTCGTGAGGAATGCTTGGCGAGGAACTTTTTATTTTTTTTCTTTTAAATATTTTATAAGATTATAGATTTTTACTGATAATGTTATACATCTTTCTCTTTTTTCTATGAAATATTTTTCATCAATGTAACCGAATTTTTTTGCTGTGTATAACATACTTCTAACTTCTCCGCATGATCATTTGGCATAATAAAGAAATAATGTAAATTCTTTTTTGGTTCATCTTTCAAATCATTCTGCAATATTGTTTGTTATAGATATTGCTGCTCTCATGATTTGTGATTGAAAATCGAAGTTTCTAAACATTTTGTCATAAAATATCTTTCATAGTTCATATACTAGCTCTGTTCATAATTTCCATATTTCTAATTCCTCAAATGTCTTGTTTACCATTGTGATTTTTATGAGCTAAAAATCTTTTTCCTTTTCTCTATTTTCCTCTTTTTTTTCTCAATCTTCCTCTATTTTCCTCTCTTTGTTAGTTTTTTAGTTTTTTTTGTTCTTCGTTCATCAATATTTTTGTGATGTCCACTGAGTAAAATTTTGGGTACTTTCATTCATAGGACCACTTCTGGGTGTGTGTATTGTGGATATTCTAGATTGTTCATATTTTTGGTGATGCTATAACTTTCGTCTTGTCGACTTGCTTCTTCTTTGATGACTCATGGAATCAATCTCGTAATGGCTTCGATCATGGTCATTGCAGGGATTTCTCCACCCAACGTGATGAATTGTCAGAGAGAAATTTTTTGAAAATGTTTTTTGTATGTCTTTTTCATATATTGTTCAAAACGGTAGTCTATCCCTTCATATCTTGTACATACAAAAATAAGATTATCTACTGTGCTTAAGCAGTGAGCAGCCTTTTGTGTAAAAGTTTCTTTGGAAGGAGAAGGTAAAATTATTGCAAACCCTCCTTTGTTTCCTCCCTTATCAGGGCGGCCTTTAGTTGATTTTAGTTTTTTTATAATTGATTCTACGGCATCGATAGCGGGTTTTGCTTTCATTAATAATCCTGCTCATCACCCATAAATACTGTCATCAACCGTTTGATGTCTATCGGGACAAAAGGTCCTTGGATTGACAAAAGAAAATTGCAAAATATTTTTTTCTTGAGCTTTTTTGATCAAAGAAGTCTCGATGAAACTTTTGAAAATATCTGGAAATATGGAGACTATGTGGATATGCATCATGCAGTGAATAATAAATAGTGAAAAGTGAAAAATGAAAAGTGAAAAATGTAGGACTTTGTATATATGGACTATAGTAATCTTACAATAGTTTGTATGAAGACAAATCTTTCATTATTCATTATTACTTATTAATTTTTCATTATCATATGGTAGTTAGAATCCTTTGGCGATGTATTGTACCAATCTTATGATGATGTATGAAGAGACTACTATAAGTAAACCAATCAGTGATCACATAATTCATTTTTTGGCATTAGCAGGATCTTTACCAGAACTTGCAGCAAAGATATACATGAGTCCTGATACAATCAGCGCTATAGTGACCACGGTCCCTATAAAAAATGTCGCGGACAAAACGATATCTTGTACTAGTATACCTACAGAATTGGTTTCTCATTTTTTGATCCCCAATGTTTCATTGATATTAAATTTGCATTGTCCATTGACGAGTAAGTCTTCGTCGCAAGTAATACCCATCACTGATGTATGCTCGGTGTTTTCAGTTTTTCCACATGTACATCCATTTGGTGTGCAACTACAAACTTCACCGTTTGTACATGGTGTTTTACAATCTTGATCATCTTCTGTATTTGTTTGTCATGCTTGGCTTCATATTCAAAAATCCGTTGATTCTCACGTATAAAGTGGACTATTACATTCTGGTCGTGGTTGGCACTTATTTATTCAAAAAGATACATTACTACTCAAAAACATTATAACTAACAGAATACCAATTATTTTTTTCATGACGGTGGTTGTACAAGATAAATCTCTCAAAATATACTAATTTCGCTTGATTTTGCAAACAAAGATACGTAATCTTACTCTATGAAATCACTGAGAGATTCACTTAGAAAAACTTTGGCTCGTAGGCATATGGGGCATCAAATGATAGGGGCTGTAGCGTTGAACACGGTCAGAGATTTTCTTGGTATACAAAAACATACCAAGTCTATAGAGTCTGTAACATCTCTCAATGATAGTGGTCAGCATGAAGAGCTTATGGAGTTTGTCGACGATAGGTCTGGTTTAGAATGACATGTTAGATTCAAGGTTTTGTTTCTCAAAACTGACGATCAAGCGCTCAAAATCAAAATTTTCCAACAAAAAAACCAGATTCTCTCTGAGATAAATCTGGCTCTTGAAAAGGTGGGATATGCTACCAAGATCGATACTATACGTATGTAGTTTTAGTATGTTGTCTTTGTGCTGACTTATTTTTTGGTATCTTCTTCATCTGGGATATCTGTTTCATCAAATTCTTCTTCAAAATTTTTGAATTCTTTGAGATACATGGTTTCAAACTCATTGTATACTTTTTCTATAAA
>CAZECU010000084.1:0-2624 GCA_964510755.1 uncultured Candidatus Peribacteria bacterium
ATTGCGCAAATGGACTTTTGAACTTGGCTAATTGTTTTTGGAGTTTTTCTATTTCATTTTTGGTCTCCAAAAGTTTTTCTTCTTTGGGTCGTTTGTATTGAAAAATCGGATTATATTTTCCATGAAAAGTGATAAATTTATCTAGTTCTGCAAAATAATTGAGCGGTCTGAGTCTAGCAGAGAGATTTAATCTTTTGCTGAGTTTTTCTACTTTTTGATCGATAATATGCAAATCATTGTGCTCCAATGGCTCTATATACTTGGGATCGACAATATCAATAGTGGCAAATGTTTTATGAATCGGTTTGATAAGATAGTTGCTTGAAGTTTTGTTTCCCAAAATCACTTTGTTGTCGGGCAAACTTTCCAGATTAGAAAATTTAATTTTTTTGAGAACAATTTCATTTTCATACAGATCCAGATACCATTCTCTTTTGCTTTCTTTGATGATATCAAAAATTTTTTGAGAGATATAATTTCATGATTTATTCAGATCTACTTCAACGACAACATTCATCGTTTCCTCTTCTTCTTTGCTTTTGATGATGAGCTTTGCATGTTGAGAAAGATAGAGAAGCTTGGTATTGAGAAGGTCTGATTTTTCGCTACTAAAAAGACTTTTGGCTATCTCTACTCATTTTTCTGGATCGATTATTTTGAGATCTTCTATTTTGTCTAGGACATTTTTGAGCTTGGTATCACTTACTTTTTGTACCTCCAATCATGCTCTTGCATTGATTTCAAGAAGTTTTGGTCATTCGTTAGTGATGACCCAATCGAGTGCAAGATATCATAAGTTTACAAAGTATTGTACTTTGGAAGAAAGAAAAAGAATATCGTTTCGATAAGGGATTTTCCTGTTTTGAAAATGAGCAAATCTTTTGGGAAATCTGGTTTTGTATATTTTATTTTTCCAAAAAAGTGAAGTTATTTTGCCGCTTCATACTTCGATACCAAATCACAATCATCATTGAGCGAGATTGGCTTTGCCGTTGGATTGGGCGGTAGGGACTCTGATCATAGTAGCAACAGGCACAAGATTGAAGACAATCACTCTGATATCTGCAAGTCCAAATTCACAAAAATCTTTGAATAATTCTCCAGCAACAAGTTTTTCTTCGATGATAATCTTGTCTCATCCAAGCGTCATAGAATATTTACCATCTAGACTATCTAGCAAACGTCTTCTAAATTCTTCATCTGTCAGCACAGTGTCGCCGATTTGATAGGTGCCGCTATATTGTTTTTCGTTAAAAGTTTGAAAAAAAACTTGTTTGACGCGACTGCCTATACGATGCAAGAGAGAAGGGGAATGAGGATGCTTATGGAGAGGTTTCTGGTGTTCTTCAGAGATATCTTCTATATATTTGACAATATATACACCTTGTCCTTTGCTTCATTGATTGGGTTTGGCAACAAAACTTTTTTTGGGTAAATACGCAAAATCAAACTCATAAAGTTCTTTGCGATTGGAGATGATACCATAAGTTTTGGCAAACGGAATGCCTCTTTCGATCAGAAAGTCTTTGGTTTGCAATTTATTGTTGGCTAAACGAATTCCTTTTTTGTCATTAAACTTTTTGATGTAGAGGAGATTCCTAGCGTTGTTCCCAAGGATTCCAAAATTAAACATAGAGGGCACAAGACAAGATAAATACGGTGAGGATTTTTCATAAAGCTATATAGGGAAAACACAACAAAAATCAATCGTTTACCAACAAAAACAATCTGTAGTCCATTTCTGCCAATTTTGGTTGAATTATTTCAACAAAACTATATAGATACCTATACAAAACACGTAGTAAATTTGGTTTTATAGTTTATCGTTATGCTGATGCAATTGTTTATATACAACACACTTACACGCACCAAAGAGCTTTTTCAACCTGTGCATACTGACCATGTTGGGATGTATTCTTGTGGACCTACCGTATATCGAGATCCAAGTATTGGAAATTATAGAGCGACATTCACTGCAGATCTGATCAGAAATACTTTGAAACTCTTGTGATACAATGTCAAATCAGTGATGAATATTACGGATGTAGGACATTTAGTATCTGATGCAGATGAAGGGGAAGATAAATTGGAAAAATGATCCAAACGTGAGGGGATTTCAGCTCGAGAAGTGGCTCAGAAATATGAAAAAATTTTTAAAGAAGGGATGAAAGCGCTCAATATCGACCAGTTTGATGAGATGCCAAGAGCGACAGAGCATATTCAAGAACAGATTGAGTTAGTAAAAACATTGGAACAAAAATGATATACCTATACGCTCGAATGAGATGGTATCTATATGGATACGAGCAAAGTGGAAAATTACGGTGAACTTATGTGACCAAATTACAAAAAACGTTTGGCAGATTTGAATGCAGGAGAAAGGGTAGATATGAAATGAAAAAAACATCCGACTGATTTTGCTCTACGAAAATTTTCTCCCGAAAACGAACGCAGACAAATGGAGCGAGACTCGCCATGGGGCAAATGATTTCCAGGCTGGCATATAGAATGTAGTGCAATGTCTAGTAAATATTTATGAACACAATTTGATATCCATCATGGAGGAGCTGATCATATCACCATCCATCATCCTAACGAAATAGCACAATCTGAGTGTGGTTTCG
>CAZECU010000085.1:0-2606 GCA_964510755.1 uncultured Candidatus Peribacteria bacterium
ATTGATAATTGATAATTGATAATTGATAATTGATAATTGATAATTGATAATTGATAATGAAAGACAGGTCTACTTACAAACTATTGTAAATTACTATAGTTCATAAGATCACAAAATCCTACATTCGACATTTAAAATTCAACATTAAATTCAAAACTTATTCATTAATGTATTCATAGAATTGTATAATTTTTTATTTCAGAGTATAATTACCTATGACAATTATTCAGCATCCAGGACAACTCCTTCAGCAAGAACTTACCAAAAGATGATGGACACAAAAGGAGTTTGCGCATATGATCGACAAAAAAATCTCTGAACTCAATGAGCTCATCAAGGGCAAAAGGAATATTACTGTTCAGTGGGATATTTTGTTGTCTCTAGCGTTTGATGATCCAGAACAAAAATGGATTACCCTCCAAAACAACTTTGACTATATTGTGGTAAAGAGCAATATGTCACAAAAAATACAAGATATTGTCTCCAAAAAACAAAAGACAAAGGAACGTGAAATCTTTGAAGAATTTTAGTTGCCACAAAAGGATAGTATGTTTTCTACCCTTTCTGACAACTCCCCTATTTCATTTATTTTCTCTCTCTGGTGATGACAAAAAAGACAACAAAACTCCGTATAGCTATGGCAGGATGAGGCACATGAGGACATGTTTTTCCCATCAAAAGTATGCTAGATTTTCTTACTACTCATGAAGAATATAATCAAAACATAGAAAAGCTCTATTGGGTGGGAGCCAAAAATAGCCTAGAACAAAAAATATGTCAGGAGCTAATACATAGCAGCTTTCCACAAAAACTTACCTTTATTTCTATTCTCTCGTGAAAGTACCGCAGAGAAAGCTATCGAAAATCTCAGCTAAAAAATATTCCAGACTTCTTTTTGTTTTTGTTTGGGGTGTTTCAATCACTATTTTTGTTGATAAGATATCGTATTGATGTCGTTTTTTGCAAAGGAGGATATGTCGCCTTGCCGTTGGTGTTGGCTGCAGCACTTCTTCGCAAAAAGATTGTCCTCCATGAATCCGATACCCGTCCGGGTTTGGTAAACAAAATCGCAAGTAGGTTTGCCAAACATGTCTTTACGGGATTTGATTGGGTGTTGCCTGAGGCACAAACAGTGGGACAAATATTAGCTGATGATATTTTGGTAGAGACGCCACCACCGCTAAACAGCAAGACCTTGATATTGGTCGTAGGAGGTTCTCAGTGATCCAAAAGACTGTATCAAAATTTGCTGCATATACTAGAGTTTACTCCTGATTTGTCTGCGAGATATGAATTTTATGTCGTATTGGGACTGGTAAATGAGGACATGTTGACACTATTTGACAAATTTGAATACGTGCATACCTATACGTTTCTTTCTCAAAAAGAGATGGGCGAGTTATATAATATTTGCGATATTGCTATTACTCGCGGAGGGACAACATCTCTTGCCGAACAAAAACTCTATGATCTCAAACAAATTATTGTCCCTATTCCTTGGACTCACGATCAATATGATAATGCCAAACGATATGTAAGATATCATAACGATGTGATGATCAACCAAAGAGATAGTGATTTTGAGCAACAATTGACCAATGCAATCAAACATTTCAAAGGATTCAAAAAAATACGTCAAGCAAAAGACAAAAAAGCAATTGTAGCACAAGCAAAAATAACTATCCGAGAAGCTTTAGTACAGTATAAAAAATAGTATAGTGTATTTGTCATTGCGAGCGGTTTATTTTGCCAGTCATTGCGAGCGGTGTAGCGAAGCAATCTTGTAATTACATATTTTTTTCAAACGAACGCTCCGCTGGGGTTATCCCGCCTTGCGGGACTCCTTCATTATATTCAGTCGCTTTTTCTAAACGCTTCGCTAGACATCCTTTTTGTCATTGCCACAAAAAGGATGCAAAAAACTCTAGGCGGTTGCAATCTCAACAAACCGTCGTTTCAATTTTTACACTTGTTTATCTCGCCGTACTCGCAGACATACGTCTGACTCGCCTTGGCTCGAATATTTTGAATGCTTCGACATGGTGAGAGATTTGTCGTGCAACCGCCGTTGGTAATAAAGTACTTTACTCCCTAAATCCATTTATTACTCCCTAAATCCCTCTGAAACAGAGGGACTTGTCCCTTCCTCTATTTTAGAGGAAGGGGTAGGAGATGGAGTAAAAATAGAGGGGGTGAGGGCTTGTCTGCGGTAGGCAGGGGAGAAATAAACGCTTTGCTGGGCGTTTTTTTTGTCGATAGATTAGAGATTATATGTTTTTCTTGGTTTTTTCTATTTTTTTCCTGTTGTGATTTTTTACAATCCTTCTTGTTCTGCGCAGAATATACAGAGAAAACGGCTCTGTAGTTTTATTTTGCCCAAAGTAGATATGTCGGTCAGAAGAAATGTACTCATAGGAGCGAGTATGCGAATATTGATTTTGGGATCATCTTTGGCTCAACTCTTATGAGGAGAAAATCCCAGCGATCTTTTCCAGGAAGTACAAGAAGTACAAGATGGACATGATATGACACGAGTAGACACAGGATGATATAGCTCATCAGGTCTAGGGTTAGATGTACTTACTACCACATCATGATCAGGAGAG
>CAZECU010000086.1:0-2446 GCA_964510755.1 uncultured Candidatus Peribacteria bacterium
TGTTTTGCAGTCTCTAGGTTGATCTTGTTGAGAATCTCGTATTCTCCATTTTCTTTTTTGAGTATTTTTTGAAGGATTTGTGCATCTTCTGGTGTATTTATGGATATACCGTATCTTGATGGAGTAGTTGCTGTGCCTTCGATAATTCTGTTTCTTTGTAGAATAAATTCTGGAGCTTCTTTGCCCAGTTCTTCTACTTTTGCACTAAATTGTCTTACGGTAATGTTTGCATCATATCCATTGATATCATCCATTTTGACTTCGATCTCTCCATTGCCATCATCCCATTTGGTAGTATATTTTTTGTCTTTGTTTTTTTCTAGCCACTCGATGTGCTTCTTGATGTCTTTCAATTGGTTGATGCGATTTGTTATTTCTTTTTTTTGCATTTTTCGTAATCCTTTGTCTGATCTGTTGTATTCTTGTCCAAACAACCAACTAGATCTCTCGTTGGATAGATCCTTTTCTTGCTCAAAAAATGCGAGCAGTCTGTCTATTTTTCGTTTGGTTGTTTTGATATCTTCAGATAATAAATTTTGTTCGATATCATTTTTTAAAGTATCTAGTTCTCCTTTGAAATATTCTAATGTTTGTTCTCCTTGTATATCTTTTAGTTCGATACTTGTTACTTGCTGTACGTTTTGAGTGTCACTTTTTTCCAAATCTTGATAAAAATTTTGTATAAATTTTTTCAACAAACTTTTTTCTACCACAAATAGCGGCTTATCATCTACGAAAAAAATATAATCATTACCTTCTCTTTTGATGATAGTTTGTTTAGCAATATCTTTTATACCATGTTTATCCAATTCGCTTTTGAATCCTTTTTCTTTTGGAGATTTTTCATTGTCATATAATCAAACTCTCTCTACGCCTAGAGATTCTCCCTGTTTTGCTTGTTGGATAATTTGTTTTTCTATATTTAGCATCGCCTATAGTAAAAATAAAATTTGTATACTCAAGTATAGCCGCAACTGTGTCAATTACCAAAAAAAATGTCTTACACTAAAAAAAGAGGTTGACAAATAACCTCTATGTTTTGTAGTATGTAATGGTGTGGGTTATTGGGTAAATCAGATCTCTTTTTTGAGGGTATCTTTAAACTCTCCCACTTTTTCTGTAGATAGTTTTTCTATCAGCTCATAATATTCGGATACACTGGTGAGCAAACTGATAAAATCTTGTCTGTCTATAACAACACCATCATGATATTTTGGCAATAACTGTTTGATATAACTGATATATCCTGTCAGATACACGTCTTGATCAAAATCCCGTAGGTCCTGATAGATATCTACCAATCCTAGCTCTTTCATCTGTGTAGCATAAAAAGGAGCAAACATCCCTACGATGATAGTCGTATTTATGTTTTTTCTCAGATGTACAAGGTCTGTCTCTTCGTCTTTTGTTTTGAAAAATGTATGATAAATTTGTTTTACTACGGTATCGTTTTTGATGTCTTTGAGCAAAAATGTGAGAAATTTGGCCAGTTTGTCGTTGGTGGCTTTGTCTTTTTTGATCTCTTGTTGTACCTGTTGTGCTTTTTTTTGGTTGTCTTGTACTCTTTGGACCGCTTCCTCTGTGACCTTGTTGGTATCTTCTCTGACTTGTCCTCCAATTTCACCACTATCAAGTCACATTCCTCCTATTTCATCAGCCATTGTGTATACTAACGAGTAAAATTTGCGTATATATGCTAAGAAATGTATACTTTTGTTCTTGAAATTCAACAGTAATTCTATATACCATCACCACACGAATTTTTTTTTGTACACAAAATACATATGGTGAGGTGGATGAGTGGTCGAAGTCAGCTCACTGCTAACGAGTCAGACGAGAAATCGTCTCGCGGGTTCGAATCCCGCCCTCACCGATTTCAAACAGCTTTGGTTAAAAAAACAAAAAAGCAAACAAATCATCAAAGATTTTATGGCTCTGTAGCTGTCCGATGAAATACCGGACCAAGCAGTCGGTTAGAGCGTCCCGATACATCGGGAAGGTCAGGGGTCCTTTTATTTGGTGATATTTGTGTATGTATTGATATGTATATATCCTTGAGATGAACAACTGAAGATATTATATTTGAAGTACAAATGATATTGAAAGAAGGCTTCATGAGCACCAAAGATGAAAAACGATTTCAACACAAAATAATAGACCATTGAAATTGCTTTATTACAAACAATACGCTACCAAACAAGAAGCACATACAAAAGAACTTTGGTTAAAAAAACAAAAAAGTAAACAAATCATCAAAGATTTTATGGCTCTGTAGCTCAGTCGGTTAGAGCGCGTCTCTCATAAGGACGAGGTCAGGGGTTCGAATCTCCTTGGAGCCAAATATTACCACACTATAGTTATCTGAAGAGATACTGATCAAGCAGTCGGTTAGAGCGTCCCGATAAGATCGGGAAGGTCAGGGGTTCGAATCTCCTTGGAGCCAAAT
>CAZECU010000087.1:0-2438 GCA_964510755.1 uncultured Candidatus Peribacteria bacterium
TATGGCTAAAAAACTTAGATATTTTCTTTACTTTTTGGCTAAAATGAGTATATACAGACAAGATGGTTTTATCCTCCATAATTTTTGTGTATGTCTCATCTCATCAAAGTATATCATTCATTTGAAAAAGGCAAAAAGAGCTTCCAAGATTTTTTGGATGATGTTTCCAAAACCCTTTCCAAAAGTACGTTTATTATCGGTATCCATTATATCAAAGGAGAAATTTGCTATTCACTAGATACTGCCAAAACGACCTATTCTTGATTTGAATCTCAATTTTATACTCACTTCAATGATTTTCAAATTGTTCCTGATACCAAAGACGTTCGAGAGTATGATAAGTACAAAACCATAGTCGGAGAACTAAGTTTGACCAATAAATGATTTTATCCGTTCAAGATAGAGGAGGGTGATGATAGTGATTTTATCTCCAACTTATTTAGGACATTTGAAAATTTTGATGTCATCAACGACAAGATTAGCTTTTTTGTAGAGATGAAACCTATAGAAAACGAAAATTTTTTCTTTTTCATGAAATCCAAATTTAATCACTGGAAACTGAGAAAAAAAATAGCATTTCAGTTTTACAAATATATTTTTTCCCATACCACCAACAAAAACCGAAAAGAAGAAGGAGACAAATATTTCAAATCCAAATTGCATGACAATCTCTTTGATATCAAGATATACATGGTTGCACAGTCCCAAAACAAAGCCATGGCAGAATGAAGAATCAAATCAGTATTCAATAATTTTTCCGTATTCAAAAACTATCCATCCAACCAATTTACCCTCAAAACACACAACAATGTAGGCAATTTGATCCCACAACTCAAAGAATCCAAAAGTACTATAGCAAGTCATATTCTCAATACCAAAGAAATAGCATCTTTTTTCCATTTCCCCAAAAATCCCAAAACAGAAACTTCATTGCTCACGGTCAAATCCAGGAAGCTTGCATTGCCAGTTGGCGTGCCATCGTTTGATTATACTTTGGACAAAAACAATGAAGTCTTTGCCAAAAACTATCCTCAAGATGCAAACATTTTGTGAATTTCAGATTATAGATCTATCACTGTACCTATCGGTATTTATGACGAAGATAGACTCAGACATATGTACGTAGTCGGTAAAACGGGTACCGGAAAGTCCAAATTTTTGCTCAATCTCATGATCAATGATGTCATCCAAGGCAAAGGTATAGGGGTGATCGATCCTCATGGTGACGCGATAGAAGAAATCATGACCCATATCCCTATGTCGCGCAAAGAAGACGTGATTATTTTTGATCCGACAGATGATCAATTTCCTTTTTGTATGAATCCACTTGATGTCCAAGAAAATGAATCCAAACAAATACTAGCCAAATGATTTATCGATATTTTCAAAAAATTTTTCTGAGCCAATCGAAATCCGAAGCTCGAACACGTTTTGAGAATGATTTTCCTTGCATTGCTCGACAAACCAAAATCTACACTGTTTGATATCATTAGAGCATTGACGGACAAGGACTTCAGATATGAGATGATCAACGCTATCCAGGATGATGTAGTCAGAAACTTCTGGACCAATGAATTTGCTGGATGGTCACAACAGTTCAATACCGAAGCGATTATGCCGATACTCAACAAAGTAGGTCAGTTGCTGTCTATCGATATTATCAAAAATATCTTTGCTTCACCAGAAAACAAACTAGATCTGAGAAAAGTTATGGATGAGAAAAAAATATTGCTTATCAAACTTCCCAAAGGCAAACTCCAAGAAGAGATTATGGGATTCCTCGGAGCGATGTTTGTGACTAAGCTTTTCCAGACTGCTATGGGCAGACAATCAGTAGAAAAAAATGAAAGAATTCCGTTCTTTTTGTATGTGGATGAATTCCAAAATTTTGCCACAGATACCTTCAACGAAATACTTTCAGAAGCGAGAAAATATGGATTATCACTGTCCGTAGCCCATCAATATATCAAACAAATCCCAGAAAATATATCAGATTCTCTGTTTGGAAATGTAGGAACTTTAGTCAGTTTTAGAATTTCATCCGAAGACGCAGAATATATGAAACAGCATTTTCAGCCATTTTTGAATGGATACGACTTGGGAAATCTCAATATGAGAGAATTTTATTGCAAACTACTCGTCAAAGGACAAGTAAAAGATCCATTTAGTCTTAAGGCATGCTGGACTCCTGATGTGACCGTAGATAGAAATCATATAGCCAATTTGTATGAGCTGTCTAGAGCAAAATATTCAAGATCACTCGCAGAAGCAAAAATGGTGGTAGAAAAACAATCAGACGTTATGAAGACTATCGAAGAATTTGCAGAACCAATAATTTAATGCTAGTATAAAGTATAAAGTACAAAATACAAAGTACAAAATACAAAAATTTTATATTTGCGCTTTTATATTTTATATTCTGGTTATGCAAGATCTCA
>CAZECU010000088.1:0-2433 GCA_964510755.1 uncultured Candidatus Peribacteria bacterium
TGTATTTCTTTTTTGAGGATAGATTCTAATCCTGCTTGGCAGGTAAGGACAAAATACATGAGGGTGCTATATAATTGAAACAATATATATTTTGTAGTGTATAGATTCTCTTGGCAATTACCATCTCAAAACTTTTTTACGTTGATTTTGGTTGGCGTATAGCTATGTTGGGAGAGAAATAAAAACAATATATATGAAAAATTTGTTGTACATTATCGGCATTGCCTCTATCATACTCGGGGCAGTATTTTGTGGAATATGTTATCATCAACAATCCGTACATATCCACCAAAATATAGTAAACGTATCCCTTGTCGGGATAGGTATGATAGCATTTGGGGGAATTATACTTTTATTCTCTTGGTATCTCTCTCGCAAAAACACACGTTATCGATCATAACAGACTGCTGTGTTTCTCAGTCTGTTTTTTTATTTGTATTTTTATTTACACCAGAAAACCCTCCTGAGACAAAAATCAATTTTAAAAAAAGATCATCCGCAAATAGCGAACGACCTCTATACGTTTTAAATTTTTATAGCCCAATCTCCTCTGACCATCATACATTGCCCTGTTGATAAGGGAATATATTCACATCCCAAAGATACAGCATATTCGGATATCTCAGCATGAGAGATAACCAATAATGCTTCTCCATCAAAAGTAGTTATATTGTCTTTCAACCAGTTTTCTTCATATGGATGAGTGGAATCAAACCAAAGTTCATCAAAGAATTTTATCTCGACAATAGTACATCTTTGTCCTACTATCTCTATGACTATGTTTGTGGTCTCTTTTCCCCTTTGTGAAGAAGAACTCCAAATGGTTAATGGAAGGTCTCTGACTACGGTTTTTATTCTCATAGCCATATCTTGTGATTCTGTTTTACCTCCTTCTGACCATGGTAAATCGAGTGCACTTTCTAAATCAGCGGTACTCGCATGACGACCTAATAATAATATTTTCATATATGTTTTATTTGTATTTTTATATCTTATACAGATAAATATACAAAAGTCAACTATTTGTCGTGGATAGACTCAACGATTACAGAAAATAATTATAGAAAAACCACCCTCGTTCGGGTGGCTTTTTTTATGGTAACTATTACTTAGTTTACTTAGCATCTGCGTCGATGACCTCACCTTCGACAGTACCATTACCTTCTTTGCCGATTTCATTATCTGCATTTGGGGCTGGTTGTGATGGAGCTGCTTGATATTTGTTGTAAAGCTCAGCGAATTCTTTTTGGATTCTTTCTATCTCTGTATCGATTTCTTCTTTGGTGACATCTTCTTTGGACGTAACTGCTTTTCCATCAGCCATCAACTTGTTTACTTTTTCTTTGTCTTCATCAGGGATTTGATCCTTCTTTTCTGAGAGCATAGTTTCCATTTGGTAGATCAATGCTTCCAATCTGTTTTTGGATTCTACGAGTTCTCTTTTTCTGCGATCTTCTTCTGCAAATTTTTCTGCCTCAGCTTTGGCTTTGGTGATATCTTCATCTGAGATATTGGTAGATCATTCTATCTTGTGACTGATTTCTTTACCGGTAGATTTTTCTTTGGCAGTTACATTGAGGATTCCATTTGCATCGATATCAAAGGTCACTTCGATCTGAGGTTGTCCTCTTCTCATCATAGGAATTCATTCGAGATTGAACATTCAGAGATCTTTGTTGTCTCTAGCAAATTGTCTTTCTCCTTGAGTAACATGTACCGTTACTGCACTTTGGTTGTCCGCAGCTGTCGTAAAGACATTTTCCTTTTTGGCTGGGATTGTTGTGTTTCTTGGAATCATCACGTGTGCCAATCCACCTTCTACTTCTACTGCCAATGACAATGGAGTCACATCAAGCAAGAGGATATCTTTGACATCTCCTTGGATAATTCCTCATTGGATAGCAGCTCCTTGTGATACTGCTTCATCAGGATTGACGGTAGCTTTTGGTTCTATACCAAAGATATCTTTAACCAATTTGAGAACTGCTGGCATTCTTGTAGATCCTCCAACCAAAATCACTTGATTGATTTCACTTTTTTTGAGTTTGGAGTCTTCCAATGCATTGAGACAAGGTGTCTTACATCTATCAAAAAGATCTTTACACATATTTTCAAACTGCGCTCTGGTAAGCGTCTCTTCTAAGTTTCTTGGCAATCCATCTTCACCCGTGATGATAAATGGGATAGAAATATCTGTCCTTTCTGTTTGAGAAAGATCGTGTTTTGCTGCTTCTGCTTCGTTTTTGATTCTTTGCATAGCCATAGCGTTTTTGGTAAGATCGATACCTTCTTTTTTCTTAAATGACTCTACCAAGAAATCAATAATTTTTTGATCAAAATCAGCACCTCCGAGATGAGTATCTCCAGATGTAGAAAGTACTTGGAATGTTCATTCTGATCCGATTTCCAAGATAGTTACATCAAATGTTCCTC
>CAZECU010000089.1:0-2272 GCA_964510755.1 uncultured Candidatus Peribacteria bacterium
CTCCCTTCCTCTATTTTAGAGGAAGGGGTAGGGCCTGCCTGCGGTAGGCAGGGATGGAGTAAAAATAGAGTGAGACATAAAAATAAATTTTTTAGTTATATGGAGTGATGATGTTTCTCATATATTTTTTGGTATTTACGGGGGTGTTTACCTTGTTTGAAAATATAGTGGTGGCGATAGGTGCTTTGGTGGTGGTGCTGATGGTACAGATGATAGTCCAGTGGATAAGCGCCAAAAAAATTATAGTCACCAAAGCTATTGGTATGATGTTGTTGGGATTTGTCTTGGCTGGTATAAGTTTTGGTGTCAAAGAATGGAGATATTATGAGCGAGGCAGTCAAGAACAAGAAAGTGAAATAGGAAGCAAAACGTCATCATATAATCTGTTCGCGGGAGAGGGGATAATCCAGGATATAGCCAATCAGGGAAAATATATTTTGAGTTACAAAGGGGGAGAATATCTGTTGTATTCGTCCAAAGAGTACGCTATCGGGGATCAGCTTCGGATCGTAGGCAATCTCCAAAAAAACATCAAATCTGAAGGGTGTTATGTCAGGATATGCTCGGGGACCTTTGATGTGCCGCTGTTTTCTGGATCGTTTGATTTCACGACATGGATGAAAATGAAAGGATGGAAAGGCAGTATATATGAAACCAATGCTATACGTAGTACCACACAGGAAGTGCTTGAAGTAGGCATGCTCCAAAAGATCAAAAAATCGCTTCAACAACAGGTAATCAAAGCATATGGACAAAATCGTGTATCCGGACTGATACTAGGGATGATCATAGGAGACAAATCACAGATACCAGAATCAGAATATCAATATTTTATAGATTCGGGGTTGGTACATTTGATTGCGGTCAGTGGAGGAAATATTCTCATGATTGTCGTGTTTTTGCAATTTGTGCTGTGATTTTTGCCATTTTATGTTAGGTTGGGACTAGTATTGCTCACCATAATTGGCTATAGTCTGCTATGTGGACTAGATAGTAGTGTATTTCGTGCAGTTTTGATGGGTGGGATGAGCATAATCGCGCTGTTTCGAGGCAGAGAAGTGAATATATGGAGGTTGCTCTCGCTAAGTTGTATTGTCATGTTGATAATTAATCCATACTTTTTGCTGTATGATACGGGGTTTTTATTGTCGTATAGTGCGTTGATTGGGCTTGTCTACTTTGAGACGGTGAGGAAAACAACAACTACTTCCTCCCCTCAAGAGGAGAAAAAAGCAAAGAGTCGAGCAACAACGTGTTTGTCGTATGTCTATAAAAACTACGTATCACCTAGTATATGAGCGAGTATAGGAATATTGCCTATCATGATTTTTTTTATGGGAAAAATAAATGTGTTAGGAATTTTGGGGAATGTGTTGGTTTTGCCGATCGTTCCGTTTGTCATGATCTATGGGTTTGTAAGTGTCTGGTTGTTTGTCATCTTGCAGCGAGAACGA
The DNA here is from genome assembly GCA_964510755.1 of uncultured Candidatus Peribacteria bacterium. GTDB lineage: Bacteria > Patescibacteriota > Gracilibacteria > Absconditabacterales > Absconditicoccaceae > CAJBLF01. The sequence goes on from CAZECU010000089.1 coordinate 1,455, forward strand.
TTGCTACGAATAGAGACGATATTGGTACAATATATTTATACAATTTCTGAAATTTTGGGTGGATATGGTGTATATCTGAGCGTATCAGGCTTGCGATGTAAATATCTCATTTTGTTGGGATTTGTAGTATTTTTTGTGAGATGGCGCAAAAAACAAACACCATCACCGCATGAAGCCAAAACCCCCCTGTTTGAGAAGGAGAGTGAGACGAAAGACCAGAGAGTATCTAGTATATAGGGTATGATCAAAAAAATAGAAAACAGAAAATAGTTGCTTTTGTGATGATATTTTATGGTAATATATAGATACCCATCAATATCTCTATATATAGGATAAAAAAATGAGAAAATTTTCTGTACAAAAAGTGCTTAATAGTTTTCCAAAAAAACTTGTAATAGGTGCTTGTGATGCAGGAAGATGTCGTTGTGGTGAGTGATGATACAAAAATAAGTAGCAAAAATGTCTATCTATCGTGTAAAAATCTGACTACATAGACAAGATAGACGAGTGTCGAACTGGGGTTTATTAACATTTTGTTGGCATTTTTGATAAAAGATTGTTAAATACTCTGTTATTTCTTAAACCCTCTCCCGCTTTACTCCCTAAATCCCTCTCCCGCCTTGCGGGACAAGTTCCACAGAGGGACTTGTCCCTTCCTCTATTTTAGAGGAAGGGGTAGAGATGGAGTAAATTTATTTTCTCAACTTCTGTTTGGGGCTTGGCTTTTTCTAAACGCTCCGCTGGGGTTACTGCTCAACTTCTTCTTGGGGCTTATCTCGCCACATAGGAATTTCAAAACAATTCCTATTCAGCTACGC
>CAZECU010000090.1:0-2245 GCA_964510755.1 uncultured Candidatus Peribacteria bacterium
ATCAATTTGATATCCATCATGGAGGAGCTGACCATATCACCATCCATCATCCCAACGAAATAGCACAATCTGAGTGTGGTTTCGACGTTCATCCTCGAGTAAAATATCGAGTACACAACGAATTCCTCCAAGTCGATGGCGGGAAGATGAGCAAGTCCTTGGGAAATGTATATACATTGAAAGATATCGAAACGAGATGATATTCTCCGCTTGATCTGAGATATTTCTACTTTATGGCACAATATGGCAACTTCCAAAATTTTACATGGGAACAATTAGAAGCAGCAAAAAACACAAGACATACATTAATCAAAAAACTTCAATGAAAAAAAATAGTGAAAGAAAAAAAAGAGTTTGACGCTGATCCTTTATTTCAGTGTATTATGGAAGCTATTTGTGACAATATGAACACACCGAAATTGTTAGCAGTAGTGCAATGAGCATTAGCTGCAGTCAATGAAAATACCTATGCAATTATTACTTGGTTGGAAGATAATTACCTAAAGCTTTGATTGTTCGAAACTATCGTAGAAGAAACATTCGACATCCCAGCTGAAGTTACTACACTCGCAGACCAAAGAATCGAAGCAAAGAAAAACAAGGATTTTGCACTAGCTGACGAGTTGAGAAACAAAATAACAGCATTATGATTTCAAGTAAAAGATACCGCAAATTGATATGAAATAGTCAAAGCGTAATTTTATCTTTGTATATATGTTTCTAAAATGGTGAAAGTATTAAATAGTATGGAAGAAGATTATCATATCCATAGTCTCAATTATTCTGATGGAATGAATACTATCGATGAAATAGTCCAGTATGCAGGCAAGATTGGTATGAAAAAAATAGTAATTACTGATCATAGTCAGGTAGTAATGGATCGTAATGGATTAGCATTAAAAAATCGAAGAACTAGCGCAAAAAGACGAAAAAATGTACATAATGATGTAGAGGTATCGTTTGGGATTGAATGAGATCTCCTCGATGAAGAAGGAAACTGCTCATTTGATATTCAATGAATAGAATCTGATTTTTGTATTCTTTCATGTCATGCTCATATATATACGGGGGAACTTGAAAATATTACACAAGCATATATCAATGCTCTCCACAAATATCATGACAAAATAAAATTTATAGGTCATATTTGTCAAAAAGATACATCAAAATATCTAGATATTGACGCTATAGTGCAGGTACTCAATCAATATCAAATACCAATAGAAATCAATTGTTCATATCTGGCTGGAAATGGGACAGATTTAGAAAAACTAGATAAGATACTATCAAGTATACAAGCAGGGGTATATATAAATAGTGATCTGCATTCACTCAATGATTTTCATAATAGACAGTTGGGGTTTGACTATGTGAGTGATAAAGGTTTTATAAAATAAATTATCTGCATGGATCGAAAAAAATATTTTGAAGAATGAAAGGAATTGGTACTCTCTACAAGTTCTAAATTATGAATTCCTCATGCGAATATAGCGATTTCGTTATGATTTGTTGACGATAAATTGCTTGTGGCAGATTGTCAGATGGTAACGACTATAAAAAATCTCAAAGAAAACCCTTCTATTTGTATTATTGCTGATTATTATAGAATTTGTGGTAATGTTAAAATATCTACTTCCGGAAAATATTTTGATACGGCTGTCAAAAAAAGTTATGGCTATACGGTAAAAAATGCAATTGTTATATCTATAAACGAGGTGGTTGATATGGATAAAGGCTTTAAAATTAAATAAATCTTCTCATGATGTTTTATTACATTTTCGTTACATGCATCAGTTGTTGTATGGTGCTAATTAGTTATTCTGTCCCAAGTGCGTTAGCATTTCTTGGTAATGAAGCTAGTCAGCGATTTGCCAATCTTGGACTCACATTGTTGCGGATTACCTTATTGGTCAAACCAGTGTTTATGATATTGATGAAATATACTGAGCTCAAAACGCTTAGTTTTACATGACTACGAGACTATCTCAAAACAGTCAAATGAAGGTCACTCAAATGATGGCTGTTTATGCTACTAAGCATAGTATACTTCGTCGCTTGATGGGGGATGAAGCTGAGAAGATTATTGGGGATTACTACATTTCTCGCAATATTTACCCATGCAGGTATCTATATCGCGGGATGGATGGGAACGGAATTTACACTCTGAGACCAATTACAAACACGATATTTGCTTATGTGATATATAGGTATACTAGCACTCTTTCTCGGCTATATTACTTCCAAT
>CAZECU010000091.1:0-2215 GCA_964510755.1 uncultured Candidatus Peribacteria bacterium
GTTTATCTCGCCGTGCTCCCCCCGTAGTACTACGGGGACTCGCCTTGGCTCGAATGTTTGGAATGCTTCGATCTTGGGCAGTGTCTTGTCGTGCAACCGCCTTTGGTAATAAAGTACTCTATCAATCAGAATAGAGCATCGATACTTTTAGTTGTGTAGTTGAAGATGTTTGTTGATTTGAAAATGGCGCGTTTTGTGCTAAAGTGATTCCACCCGGGGCAAAATTATTGTAGTATTCTAGACGGATAATTGCCATTGATGATGACGATTGGGGTAGTCGCAATTGTATTGGATTGGTTACATGAAGTATTTTCATCGCTTCCTGTTCCATTGAGATTGCATGTTCGTGTAAATATATTTTGTAGATTGATATATTGCTGATAGAGTGATCAACTAAACATTTCATTGATTTGTTGAACTCTTCAATTGTTGGGTTCTAGTGGTGTATTGAGTGTTGTTAGTTTTCCCTGGATATGGAGTTTGTGTCCAAAACTTTGCTGTGCTCATGGCACTCATCATAGTAGGATTCCATTGATGATAAAAATACCTTTGAGATAGACTCCTCTACTTATACCTTTTTCGTCTGGAAATCCTTGGGTATCAAATGATTGAAATACTACAGGGTCTGTAGGCAAGTAAAGTCTTCCTCTGTCGATAAAAATATCCAATGATGGTGAATTTTTTTGCATACCACCTTGTATTATTACATTTCCATCGCTTACTATAATCGTTTTGTTTTGGTAAAGAGATGTTTGGGTTAGGTCGATCGTGATATCGGTATTTTCATAACATAGTAGGGTGTCATTTGTCGATGAGAGGTCAGGATTTTTGGTTTTTCATTGACAGAGTTGTTGTCTTTTTTGTCTTGCGGCGTTGATGATCGTAGAAGAGTTGATATCGCTTCCATTGTAGATTATTGTCTTGTTGTTTGTCTTGCCTAGTAACGAAACACTTTGTATAGTATCCATAGATTTGGATATTCCTACACTTCCGTGAATGATCATATTTCGCATTGTTTCCATTGCAGTATTTCCACTTCCTATATATATAGGACATTTGGTGTTGGTAGAAATAATACTGGTACCCGAATAAACAAATCCACTGATGATTGATCCTCCTGTGTTGATATAATCTATCAATTCTTGATGACATTGTTGCTCTCCACTTCCTCATACAAATCCCACTCCTCCATTGCTATCGTAGATATATCCGATAGGTGTTTTGTTGTCAAAATATTGTAGATTGTTTGCCATTCCAGAATACAAACGATTGTTAGCATAATCTATTTTGACTCCTGCAATCACATGTGAGGTAAGCTGTCATCGGGTATACGTGATCGCCCCAAAGATCCCATAATTGGCTCCACTATCGCAGGTAGTATACCATCATCCTGTCAGCTCTAGATTGTTGTATCAACTATTTTGTTGTTGTAATAATTCCAGTGTCTCTTGGTCTAATGGCCACAATCTTTTGCCTCTCTGTGCATTAAAATATAATCATCTGACTTGTTTGGTGCATGTTTTGCTATGATTGTTTAGACTAATCGTTTGCGGTGAGATTGCTTTTGTATCCAGCCAAAAGATACTTCCTACAAAATTGTTTCCTGGTGCTACAAAATTGACGCTAGAAAAAGTATTTTCTAACGACTGGATATCAATACCAGAAAAATGCAGTTGTAATGCAAAAACATTGCCTATTGCATATAAGGCACCTACTAGTATACTGATACTAATAATTATGATTTTTTGCATATACTTGTGGGTAGATAAATCATATGTTTATTATATCCATAACTATGGTTTTTGTCAAACATCTGATATGTCGGTAGTATTTTTTTTCTGTGTACTCTCTTGTTTATTTTTTTACTTTTTTCTTTTAGTATAAAAACACCTCTATCTTTGATATGTTTTAATTGACTTTTTTGAGAAATATTTTATTTATTTGGTATGTTTTGGTGAGTTTTTACCCGTTTCACCTATACTAAAAAAATAGTAAAAAAAGCCTAAAAAAGACTTGCAATGCTGACCAAAATTCCTATAAAGAACCCCGCACAACTTTTTTGTACATTCAAAAAAGCGTGTTTATTATGATGTAGGTATTTAACAATAGTATAGTATATTACGTTTATTATAAAAACAATAAATCTTTTTAAAGGCTAAAAATGGATGCCTTGGGTAAAAAGGTGGATGAAGGACGTGATTGGCTGCGAAAAGCT
>CAZECU010000092.1:0-2208 GCA_964510755.1 uncultured Candidatus Peribacteria bacterium
CTAGACTGGACAAACCACATCCATTGTTTGTCGGACTCATCAAGGCTTGCTTATAGAAACTAGTGAAAAGTGAAAAACTAAAAATTAGTGAAAAGTGAAAAACGAATAGTGAATAGTGAAGGAATTGCTGGAATACACTATCGTAAATTACCATAGGATATAAAGCAACAAAGTCCTTCATTTTTCATTTTTCATTATTCATTTATCATTATCTTTGTATATTATAGAGTTCTCGCGTCATAGGCTCGATGGAGCACTGCTTGTCTTTGTTTTTTTCTACACGCTCGATCCAAGGGATAACAATTATTTTTGATCTGAGAAATATGCCTTTTGATCGCTCTTCGACGTTTGATCTGACGTTCATCATCTGGTCCCCTCCTCCCCATATAATATCTACAATATCGTTGAAATCGTCCGCGTGGATCTTCTGGATATATCCATCATTTTTCTTGTCGGACTTTGAGTGATTGCGAAGCATTTACCCCAAAAAAATTTACTTTGGGATCATGTTTACTCGAACATAATTTTGCTTTTTTAAATCGAGCAGCAGGAAATTCTTGCTGACAATCGGTCATATATTTTCCCCCAAATACGCCCATCTCGAGCATCTCTTGCGGTGTCAACTGTGGCTGAAACAATGGAGCAAAATTTTGTCCTATCGGTTGAGTCAGATAGTAAATGTAGTTTTGTTGCATCTTGTCGTTGACGACAACTTTTTTGTACATATTTTAGCAATACATATAAATGATCATGTACCAATATATTAGTCAATTTGATTAGCATATTTTCGGATAGATATTCACCCCTTATTATCTCGGTCAACCTCAATATTATCAAACCTTTCATCCCTAAAATTATTTAGCATAGCGACATCTTTTTCTTCTAAAGTAAAATTCAATGCGTCTAAGTTTTCTTTTGCATTATCAACACTAGATGTCTTAACTAATGCTCATATTTTTTTTACTTTGATAATTCGATTCAATAGTATTTGATTTTGGGTCTTTTTATATTTTTTTTCTAGATCCACTAAAAAAGGGTGATTATAACTCGCAATCCTATTACGACGAAGCGGTTGATAACAAATAAAACGAATATCATTATCCTGACAATATTTGATGATTCATACATCTTCATTCACTTTACACTCTAGATTATATAATCATTCAAATGTTCTGATGCCAAATGCTTTGTGAAGATCTTTTAGTTGATCAAGACTTATATTGCATGCTCAAAGATACCTTACTTTTCACTTTTCTACAAGTTTTTGCATATGATAATACGTTTCATATATTCAAAGTTTGGAAACTGTTGGTGCATGCATTTTATACTCATCCACAAAATCAAGTCACATAATTTTCAAATAAGCATCCAATTGTTGCTCAATATCTTCTGGTTTTTCAACAAGACTTTCAACTTTTACGCTTACATATATATTTTCACGAGGTATGTTTTTTAAAAACTTTCATAAAAATTCCATAGTCTTACCTCCTGCATAAATGAAACTTGCTTCTATATAATTTTGTCAGTTTTGATACTGATACACCAATGATTCCATATCTTTTGAATCATCAAACTCGCTATATTCATCTTGCTGCTGAGATTCATATCTCTTTGCTCACAATCCATAGGTTCAAATAGCCAAAGGATGTATATCTTTTATTTCAATCATATATGTATCTTATAGAGTAAAATATAAAGTTGTATTGGCCTATAGATGTAGTTTTGTTGCATCTTGTCGTTGACGATAACTTTCTTTTTACCCATGATATAATTTTCAAATAATAATGATAAACTATTAAACTAATGTTAAATGATAAATTTTAAATGTATGATTTTGCAACTTTATGGACTATCATAATTTTACGATAGTTTGTCATAAAACAAGTCTTTCATCTATCATTTATCATCTTTCATCTCTAATTAAAAGAAATTTATCATCTCTAATTATTTTTTATCTTGATACTCATGTCTTATTTTTTTACAAGCAAAAAAAGCCCCGCCTTTCAGCAGAGCTCTTTTGTATATGAGTTTTGAAAATTCTTAATTCGTAATTGTATAATTGAGTCTATTCAGCGTCCATAGCTTTCATCTTACCAGATCTTTCTTCGATAATTTTCTTGGCTACGTTTTCTGGTACTCTTTCGTATGATGCAAAGTGCATAGATGATTGTGCTCTTCCTTGTGTATTTGATCTCAAGTCTGTTGTAT
>CAZECU010000093.1:0-2117 GCA_964510755.1 uncultured Candidatus Peribacteria bacterium
GACAAGTCATAGCAAGTAGTAGCTTTTTCATGAAGAGCATGGTAAAATATAAAACGATATGAACTATATACTAATGTGTTTTGAAGTAAACAGCAAATGTATCCTTTACGTTATATCTTCAAATATTGTCTGAGTTTGTAGTCGATATCTCCTGCGCTGTAGATGACGATGATAGTGTTTTTGTCTGCTTGCTCTATAGTTGAGCAGATAGTTGCAAAATCCTCACAGTACGTTCATGTGCATGCGCTGGCAAATTTTTCGCCCAACTCTTTGATGGTGTGAATGTTTTTGAGTGCGGGGATTTGTTGGGTAAGCTGTTGGAGGTTTTCTCTCGCTGCGTAGATATCAAAGATGATTTTGTGATCGTATGGTTGCATAGCGTTGATAAAATCTGTCCATCCTGTAACAATCCTATTTATTTGGTGGGGTTGGAAGATAACCATGAGTTTTTTGTCGGGGAATTTGGCTTTGAGTGCCATATATCCCAATTGAATGGAAGATGCCATGTGTCCGTAGTCTGTGAATATTTTGGCTTTGTTTTTGGTAGTCGTGAGGTATTCCATCCTTCTTCGTAGTCCTTTGAATGCTGCTAGTGTAGGACGATACCATGCTTGAGGTTTTTTGCCTATATGTTGCAACAGTGCAAGTACTAGTGATCCATTGAGATCATTATGTTTTCCTCGAATATGCGTAAATGGTATCTTTTTGATAGGGACTTGTTTGATTTTGGAAGGGATGAGTGAACGATGTGATGAAGGGGTACATGCTTTGAGTCCTTGTGGGACAAAGACTTTGTATTTTGTCTTGGAAATCAGTGTCTGAAACGCTGATACATAGTCTTTCATATCTTTGTAGTAGTCGGTATGATCCAGTTCTAGACTAGTAATAATAGCATAATCTAGATCCAAATAGAGAAAGTGTCTTTTGTATTCACATGCTTCCACAAAAAAGAACCATGACTTCAGAAGATTTCTTTCAAAGATTTCCGAAGATCATTTTCCTGTGAAAATATAGTCAAATATGGTTTTGATATCTTTTTTGGCTTTGTGATTGATCGTATAACTTTGGGTATGAAAACTTGGCACTAATGCTCACAAGATACCTATACCAAAGTTGGGCAATAATTTTTTGGCGGTATGGATTGCGAGTGCGGTAGAGGAACTTTTGCCATTGGTTCCGGTAAATCCGATCGTGATAAAGTATTTGGACAATTCTCCCAAAAACTGAAAATAATTGAGGATGACCATCACCTTTTTGTTTGTTTTCATGATATTTCTCGCTTCTAGGACTTCTGGTGATTCCGCGGTCGCTTCTGAATAAATGACGACATCTCCGAGTTGTATCTTGTGTTTGCTGTGTCCTATGATAACTTTGAGTCCTTGGGCTTTGAGTTTGTCGGTGAGTTGGCTTTGGTTTGCATCAATACAGACGATATTGGTATATCCTATCTCTTGTAATATTCCAGCGATACCTGACATACCTGTTCATCATGCTCATACAAGCACTATCTTTCCCATCTTATGCAGCTAATAAATAAAATGACCTTTCTTATTCTCATCATTATGTATTTGTGGGATAAAATCAAGGAAGGGGAATATTGGTAGCGTTGTCTATCTTGGTGTGATGAGTGTCTGTATTTCTTCTTGGAGAAATTTGGGATCATGAGTCCAGAGTCTTTTGTTGAAATCTTTGGTTGCGAGAATCGTGTTGTCTTTGAGCGCTTCTTTGAGTTTTTGTAGCGTCGTTCCTGGTCATCATTCATGGGTACAAAACAGGACAATCTTTTTGTTGTGAATCTTTGTCTGTTGCAAAAACGATCTGATCGCTGGAGTATAGGTAAATGCTCGGACAGGTGTCCCGATATATATGGTCTCGTATGCGTCTATATCGCAGATATATGGTTTGAGTGGTGGTGTCTCTTTCATGATGACTTGTTTGCCTCATCGGAAATATTTCATCCATTTGTTGTGGGTGGAGAGGGGGTCTTGCTGAGGAAAGAGTTGGAGGAGATCACCATTGGTTTGTTTGGCGATTTCTTGGGCAATCTTTTGGGTAAATCCTTCTAATGAGTAGAAGACTATCAGTGTCTTATTCATATGAGGGGATGATAGGTAAAA
>CAZECU010000094.1:0-2066 GCA_964510755.1 uncultured Candidatus Peribacteria bacterium
CCCAATCACAAAACAACAACACTCACCAAGATACCCAACATATATTTTTTCATAGGTACAGCTAAACGACTAAAAACACATAACAGGTTGCTCAAGAGAATTTTTAATGTATAACAATCGTAATATTACCATAGTTCATAAAGCAACAAATTCCTACACTTTTCACTATTAACTTTTCACTTTTCACTATCCACTTTTCATTAGTGAGTTATGCTATCATTTCATTGATAATTTCATTTACCAATCCCCCGTCGACTTCGCCTTTATAATTGGCCATCAACTCTTTCATCAGCAATCATCTCTGAGTTCTAAGGTCTGTGATGTTGTGATCAGATAGAGTTTTTTTTATTATTTCAATAGTTTGCTCTTTGGTCATTGCTGCAGGCAAATAGAACTCCAACAATGTCTTTTTTTGTTGTTCTAACGCAACGTCATCCAGCTTATTAGCTTTTTCAAGAAACCCAATAGTTTCCAATATTTCTTTGACTTCTTTTTTGATAATAGTGATAATATCCACATCTTCAAGAGCTTTTTGTATCTCTATCTCCTTGTTTTTTATCTTAGAAATCACAAGATTGAGGACGTTTTTTTTGATCTCTAATTTGTTTTTCATAGCTTCTTTGTAGTCTTGAAACAGACGATCATAAATAGTCATAGACAAATATATAAAAATAAAAATAATCTTGATTATAGCTTCCCAATTACTATGCTCTTTCAGCAATCACTATGCTCAGGTGATGGAATGGTGTACATGTCCCGACGAGTCGGGATGCCGTGAGAAGTAAAGATTCTACTTACAAAAGATAATATATAATGCGTTTATGCTCAGGTGATGGAATGGTATACATGTACGATTGAGGTTCGTATGCCGTGAGGCTTGGGGGTTCGAGTCCCCTCCTGAGTAAATACTCTTCTACAGGAATTAGTTCCTGTTTTTTTTATTATATGATTATAGGATAATGTTACTATAGTCCATACATACAAAGTCCTACATTTTTCACTATTCACTATTCACTTTTCACTTTTCATTATTTTTTATCCTCCTACAATCACCTTGGATACTCTAATAACTTTTTTTTCACCATCCTTTTGATAGACAAATCCTCTTTCAAATTCTCTGACAATTTTACCTTTCATGGTTTCATCATCCACAGGTTCTAGACTTACTGGCTCATGCAAAAAAGAATCTGGAGTCAGACCAACAGCATCAATAGCTTTGATATGCAAATGTTCCAAGGTCTTGAGAAATTTATCATACACCATACGCACTCACTGAGTCAAAGGATCCTGAGCATGCTCGTCAGTAATATTTTCCAACGATTTTCTCAAGTCTTCGATAAACGGCAAAAATTTTTTGATTACGAGAATAAGCGAATCCAATTCCATAGTTTTGTGAGACTGTTGAATTTGCTGTTGATATCTATCAAAATCCATTTTAAGATTCAAATATTCATACTGAGATCTTTTCGCTATTTCTTCTAGCTCTTTTTTTTCTTGCTCCAATTGGATGATCTTGGCTTCCAATTCACGATATTTTTTATCCTCTTGATGATGCTGAGCTGCTTCCAACTTTTCTTGGAGCTCGTCTTTTTTTTGCTTTTCTTCTTTTTTCATACTATGCAAACAAACAAAATAAAATATATTATAAAACTAATAAACACCTGTAATCTAAGATACTGTAATGATTCATAAGATACCTTCCTCCATCTTCCTCCCTTCCTCTTTTATCATTTATCTTTTATCATTGTTTTTATAGTATTCAGCAAACGTCTGCTTATTATCCATGAGTAATGTAGCCAATGTTGTTCATACATATCTTCGATGTCGTCCCTCTACCATTTTTCCATCTATCTCCACTCATTTTTGGTAGGTATTGTGGAATCCAAAAGATGCGGCATTAGCCTGGAGCCAGAGATAATATTTGTTGGGATATGCAAGATCCAAAGCATATGTTTTGCCTCATTTGGTGACTACTTTGATATCTACTGCCAATCATGCTTGATGTTCGCTCGTGCCGGCTTGAGCACACTTGACCAACTTACATCATTGTCTGATCAAAAACTGTT
>CAZECU010000095.1:0-2029 GCA_964510755.1 uncultured Candidatus Peribacteria bacterium
TAGTCTGCATATCATATTCATCAAATATTCTACTTAGCAATTTTTTGAGATCTTTATTTTTTAATTTTGTATTGATAAATCTAATTCTCTCCGGCATAATAGAGTTGAAAATAACTCTTCCTACTGTTGTTTCTATAGCGTCATTGTTGTAGTTGAGGATGATTTTGTCTTTGACAAAAAGTTCTCCATTATCATAGCTCTTGAGGACTTCTTCTATATTTTGAAATATACCTGTAACTGGCTTAGTTTTCCATTCTTCCTCTGTAGTATAAGAAGGATCTCTTTGATCAAAGAAATCTGTCAAATAATATGCTCCCAATACCATATCCTGAGAATGGGTAATAGTAGGATCTCCTGATCCTGGTTTCAAAATATTTTTGTCTGCTGCAATCAATTCTTTGGCTTCTTTTTGCGCTTCATCAGATATCGGCAAATGGATAGCCATCTGATCTCCATCAAAATCGGCGTTGAATGACGGACATACCAATGGATGAATTCTGATTGTTTTGCCTGGCATGAGAATAATCTTGAACGCTTCGATAGACAGTCTATGAAGTGTTGGTGCACGATTTAGCAACACCCATTTGTCTTTGATCACTTCTTCAAGAAATTTTAGTGCCAATGGTGATTCTTCTTTGATAAGTTTCTCTGCTTGTTTTGGGGTATATACGATTTTCTTTTCGATAAGTTTTCCGATAATAAATGGGGTGAACATTTTGACCGCGATATAAATCGGCAATCCACATTCATCCAATCTCAGTTCAGGACCAACAGTAATAATTGATCTTCCTGAGTAATCGACTCTTTTTCCCAAGAGGTTTTTTCTAAAGATACCTTCTTTACCTGAAAGCATATCAGAAAGTGATTTGAATACTTTGATACCTGCTCCACTTCCTGCAGCACCTGCTTTTTCTCCTACTAATAAGTTATTTACGGATTCTTGTAGCAATCTGATTTCGTTTTTTTTGACGACATCAGGCATACCTACTTGAATCATTTTTTTCAATCTAATGTTTCTCATCAGTACACGTCTATAGAAAAGGTTTACATCTGATGATGCAAATTTACCTCCTTCAAGTTGTACTACTGGTCTCAAATCAGGTGGAATCACTGGCAATTTTCTGATCACCATATTTTCTGGTTTGACTCCAGAGACATGCAAGTTGATAAGCAACTTGATCAGTGCAATAAGTTTTTTCCTTTGTTCTTCTGATTTGGTGTTTTTGAATATTTCGATAGTTTTGGTGATTTCCTTTTCTACCTGTATATTTTGCAACATCCTCAAAATAGATTCTGGTCATGAAAGAAATACGATCATGTTGGAGAATTTGGCAAAAATATTTCTGAAATCGTTTTCGAAGATCGTTGAACCTACTTCCAAATCAGCAATAATTGATTTGATTCTATTGAATTCTTTTTCTAAAGATTCTTTGTTGTCTTTGAATAATTTTTCTAATTCTTTGAGTTTTTTTGGACTATCTTTTTCTTTGGCTACTTCTGTTTTGTATAGTTGATCTAATTCTTCTATCTTTGCATCAAAATCTGTTTTGATATGCTCTTTGATCTTTTTTTCAAAATCTTTGTCGATCTTTTGTACCATAATATATTTTACAAAGCTCAATATCTTGTCTATCTCATTTGCTGAGATACCAAGCAATTGATTGACTCATCCTGATGGACTAGCTTTGTACCATGCATGAAGGACAGGCACTGCTAATTCAATGTGCCCCATTCTTGATCTTCTGACTCTTGATGTCGTCACTTCCACACCACATCTTTCACATACGATACCTTTGTATCTGACTCATTTATATTTTCCACAACTACATTCGTAATTTTTGACAGGTCAAAAAATAGATTCGCAGAATAATCCTCATTGTTTAGGTTTTCCTGTTCTATAATTGACGGTATCAGGATTATCTACAATTCCATGTGACCATTTTTCTATGTCTTCCATAGATGCAAGTCTTACAATCAATCCTTCAAATTTTGTTTTATTCATACTACCCTCCTTAGTAAGAAAATAAAT
>CAZECU010000096.1:0-2015 GCA_964510755.1 uncultured Candidatus Peribacteria bacterium
AACTCCAGCGGAGCGTTTAAAAAATATTTTATTTCTATCGTCTCGCCGGCTTAATGTTCCAAATAAAGCATCAAGATAAAATTTATAAATCCATTGAGACAACAAAGATTTTTTTACTCTTGCTAATATTTTGCAAATCACTATAGACACAAAAGTAAAATATTTATATATAGAGATATACTTTATGATGATAGACCAAACGATAGATTGTTTGCTGTGCAATAGCAACAGAACTAAGAAATATGGTATCCTCAAATCATGAGGACAAAGATACAAATGTCATGATTGTCAGCGTACATTTGCTGTCGGGGGGACAAGAGGAACGTATGAAAAATCATTCAAAGAAAGAGTAGTACAAAATTATTGCCATAGAAAACAACCAGTAGCCAAGATGCTTTATCACTATGGTATCTCCAGTAGAACACTGATCAAACGGAGCCGTGATCACAAACAAACATGTCCGGAGTGTAATCACGGTATATAATTGATTTTATTTTTTTGATATAAAAAGAGTATGGGAACTATTTGGTTGTATGGCTTAGTAAGCGTACTTATTGTGAGCGCTATTTCATTGATAGGAGTAGTAACATTGGCTATCAAAACAGAAAAACTCAAAAAAATTCTGATCTATATGGTGAGCTTTTCTGCGGGAGCGTTGTTTGGAGATGCTTTTTTGCATATACTTCCCGAATCTATCGAGGCAGGGTTTACCACACAAACAGCTCTGTGGATTTTGTGAGGAATAGTTTTTGGTCTGATTACCGAAAAAATAATTCATCGAAATCATTGTCATATGCCTATCACCAAACAGCACGTCCATCATTTTGCGCTGATGAATTTGGTAGGAGATTTTGTCCACAATATCATAGATGGATTGATTATCTGAGCAAGTTACCTCGTCAATATCCCTCTCGGAATAGCTACAACTATCGCAGTCATTTTACACGAAATCCCTCAAGAAATAGGCGATTTTGGCGTACTAGTCCATGGAGGATTTAGCAAAAAGAAAGCTATTTTGATGAACTTTTTGACGGCACTCAGTGCAGTGATAGGACTGGTTGTCGCTTATGTATTGGCAGGAAATGGAGAACATCTGCAACAAATATTACTGCCTTTTGCTATGGGAGGATTTATCTATATAGCAGGTTCTGATTTGATTCCAGAACTACACAAAGACCTCGGTCCCGACCAACGGGGAAATAAAACCGGACAAGCAATACTACAAATCCTCGCTTTCTTGGCAGGTATAGGAGTGATGGCTCTCTTGCTCTTGATGGAATAAATAATAAAAATTTTTTATAAAAAAACACGGATATTTCCGCTCTCTCTTTTTTTATGATCCAATCTTCAAGAATTGTATATCCATAATAAGATTGACATTTACTAATAAATAGTTACATTATCAAGCAATGACGGAACGTCAGAAAAACAAAATCAAATAATAAAACAATATAAAACAAAAGAAAACATGATTATTTTACAACAAAATTTAGCAACGATTATTATTGGTAGAGATTCTGGATTTCCCATTGCAACGTTTATGTTTTTTGGAGCTAACGGGACATTAGATACCGTAGTGGTCAGTGTAGATGCTACGGATGAGGAGACATTGTTGTTGCGCAAGATTGCATATCAATATGCAAAAAAAATCTGGGACAAAAAAAACACTGATACCAACCCTTGGGATCTCGAATTTTTTACGCAGATCTTGTCAGATAGGAAAAAGACTGGTATCTTACTTTGGGATCTGATGTTTGATATCTTTCAACAGTGTTTTGATGAATATCTTGCAAATCCTGACAAAGAATTGGTAGATGACCGCTATTTTAAAGAATCAGGTTGTTTCATTAAAAATGCGTATATATCTCCACAAGAAGGGATGGATGAGATTATTAGACAAGTGAAAAATGTTGCAGATGTATATATTTCTCTAGATATGGAGACAAAAGAAAATGTGCTAGAAAGTATAATATATACCGTATCGTTAGCACATGACTCATCTAAAGAGTTTGCTT
>CAZECU010000097.1:0-1996 GCA_964510755.1 uncultured Candidatus Peribacteria bacterium
GAGACAAATTGATCCTGACCGATAGTGGTGGATTCCAAGTCTTTTCTCTAGGACTATCTAAACAGTCTGTAAAGTCGAAAGTCGAAAGTCAAATGTCAAATGTTGAAAGTCAAATGTCGAACGTCAAAAGTCAAAAATCAGCGATGAATGTTTCTACGACTGACGTGATAGACGTTAGACTTGCTGGACCTTCGACTCCATGATCTCATGATGTTAAAATGAAGCTGTTGGAAAATGGTGTCAAATTTCGTTCTCCGTATGATGGAACCAAACATGAATTTACGCCAGAAAATGTCGTCGATATCCAGTGTAATTTGTGATCAGATATTATGATGGTTTTGGATGTGTGTTCACCTGCATGAGCAGACAAAAATACTATAGAAAAACATATGCATATGACTCATCGTCGAGCCAAGAGAGCGTTTGATCATCTTGCTCCAAAATATGATGATGTTCGTGGTGTGCTTTTTCCTATCGTCCAATGAGGGACTTATCTGGATCTGAGACAAGAGTCGATAGATTTTTTGAGTCAGTATGCGTGGGATGGTATCGCGGTGTGAGGAGTGAGCGTCGGTGAAAGTAAAGATCTCATCAATGAAGTAGTAGCGTTTACTGCGTCCAAATTGCCTGTCGACAAGCCAAGATATTTGATGGGAGTCGGTACGCCACAGGATATTACTCACGCGATCGAGCAGTGATTTGATATGTTTGACTGTGTGTTGCCTACCAGACTGGGTAGACATGGTGAAGCTTTTTCTGCTGATGGCAATATCAAGATTTCCAATGCTCAGTATATCAAAGATTTTTCCCCGCTTACTCATGACTGTGGATGTTATACCTGCAAACATTTTACCAAAGCATATCTCCATCATCTGATTAGAGAAAAAGAGATGCTTGGTGGCATCCTTCTCTCATTGCACAATATCGTTTATCTCCACAAGATCGTGGAAGATTGGAAAGCTAAGATGCTCAGTGCATAATTATTTTTGTCTATATATCTTTGGCTTTTGTACGTCATCTACTTCATTGCGAAATCTATTTCGTTGTTTTTCGTTGTTGTGTTTTACTCGTTTTTGCTGTAGGAGTTGCAATGATGTTAGATCAAAATTTTGCAAGGTAATAGATTGCTTTTGGATGATATCATAAATATTGTCATCGGTTGTTATATTGCTACTGTGTATATGTATCGCATTTACTGTGTATTCTTGTTTATATGTATAATCACTTTCAAACTTCCCTTTTCCTATATGTACATTGTTTTTGTTTTTGTAGTCTATGTAGTAGTTTTGTTGTTGGTATACTATTTCTACCCCAAAATGTATTTTGTAGATATTTCATGGGCATTCTAGTTCATTGATAACAAGAAAGGTGTTGTCTACTCAGCTTTTTTTGAGTCACTCTATGGTTGCCAATGAGAGATCCAAACAAGGATTGAGAAAAAATATCTTACCATGGGACAGTATTTCTCTCGCAGATGATTTGCCTATATTGTTTTGGATATCGGTATTTTCTATTTTGGCTTTTTGTACTATTTTGTAGATATGTTGTACTATCTCTGTTAAAAAATTATAAAAATTTTCTTCATTTTGTGCCATATTTTTGTGAGGAACAAAAATATCTGCTATATCCTCATCGGTTAGTAGAAGTGTTTGATTGTATTTTGGTGTTTGGGGTTTTACAAATCTTTTTGGTGTGTGGTCTAATGGTATATGTTGTGATGTCTCTCTGTTGTTTGTAGTCATGGTGAGAGGATATTGATAAGATAAAATTACATATTTTATAATTATTTATTATATTATGTCAATACAATATCTGTTTGATGTTTTTTTATTAAAAAAAATTAGCAGATTTGCTAATGTTATGGCAGGGCGTGATTCCGTAGACCTACGTGACGACAACAGCTGCGAAGAGTAATATATGTGTAGTATCCATGTTTTTTAGTTCAGGGCGTGAGGGGATCGAACCCCCGACAACAGTTCCGAAGACTGTTGTGTTA
>CAZECU010000098.1:0-1978 GCA_964510755.1 uncultured Candidatus Peribacteria bacterium
TAGTCTTTTAGTAGAGTTACTATTATTTTTAATTTTGTACTTTGTACTTTGTATTTTGTACTTTGTACTTTGTATTTTGTACTTTGTACTTTGTATTTTGTATTGAATTATATTTTTTTGGTTAGGTTGAGAATTTCTTGTTTGATATCGCTAGAAATACTCGAATCTTTGGTGATCCTTTGGATATATCATTGGAGTATCGGTAGGACGATTTGTTTGATATGCTGATATCTTTTGTCTTCTTCTTTGCCATCGTTGAGCTCTTTGTCTCGTCGTAGCTGAAATTCTTGGAGAGATTCGTGTTGGTTTGTGTCAGCTATATATTGCGCGATGCCGGTAGTAGGTAGGGCAGTGATGATGTGGGTTACCAAGTCCAAGAGTCCTGTTCGTTTTTCTTGTGTCTCGATAAATCCTCTCACAAAATCTTGATAAAACAATGCGGCAACCAGTGATTCTCTATCTATTTGATAGGTGTTTTCTTTTTTTCTATTGCGTTGCTGAAGTACAAATTTGCCTTCGTTTTTGGCAAACTGGATATATTGGGCGTGCATGATTTCCCCTCTGATGCCAAATTTTTCTCCGAGGAGCTGGATATAATGGTCCTGCATTGTCATATTGCTGATGTTGAGGATGAGCCCAAACAAAATGTTTACGATCTTTTGTTTGTCGATCGGTGAAGTGATGTCAAATTTTTGTTTCAAATTTTGGAAAACAACAGAAAATCCATCCTGACTTTTTTCTCGCTGGATATCGAATTTTTGTTTGCCTTCTGCCGTATTTGCGAGTTCATCGATATCTTTGAAACCTTCTGGTAGTGTGATGATTTTGGGAAATATATTGTTTTGATAGGCCAAAGTAAGTGCTCTCAGACTAGCTTCTTGTCCTGCACTATCACTATCGAAGAGGAGATAGACACATTCAGTATATCTTTTGATGAGCTTGATATGTTCTTGGGTTAGTGCTGTACCACAGGTAGCTACACCTAAATTATATCCTAGTCTAGCCAATCCTATCACGTCCATTTGTCCTTCGACGATAAAGAGGGTGTTGTGCTCTTTGATATTGTTTTTGGCTCGATTGAGTCCATAGAGAAGTTTGGATTTTTCAAATGCTTTGTGTTCTGCACTATTGAGATATTTTGGTTTGTCATTGGGGTCTACAATCCTTGCGCTAAATCCTACGATGTTGTGCATGGTATCATAGATAGGAAACGTGATCCTATGCGTAAAAAACGTATATACTCCGGTGGGTGATTTTTTGGCCAATGATGCGTCGATCAAATCTTGGTCGGTGAATCCTTTGCTTTTGAGTTCTTGTATCATCATATAATGAGAGTTTGGTGCATATCCTATGCCAAACTCTGTGATGATTTTGGGGTCTAGATGTCTTTGTTCTATCAAATATTTTTTGGCTTCAGGATTTTTGTCCAGTTGCTCTACAAAAAACTTTTGGGCGAGTTTGTGAATACGTTTGATTTTTTCTTTTTCGTCATTTCGGTCATCATATTTGTGGGGGTCTGTCTGATAGCTAGAGAGGTCGATATTTGCTTGTTTAGCCAGCTCTTTGGCAGCATCCCAGAAATCTATCCTTTCGATCTCTTGGACGAAGGTGATGACATTACCGCCTTTGCCGCATCCAAAACATTTGAAAATTTGTTTGGTGGGAGATACCATAAATGATGGTGTCTTTTCGTTGTGAAATGGGCAATTACCAGAAAAATTAGCACCGGCTCTTTTGAGTGGCATATATCAACCGACAACATCTACGATATCGACATTGGACAAAATATCTTCTGCGAGTTTGCTCACGTGTATGATTGGCTACAACGATAAAAGTCTCTGTGGAGAGTAGTAAGGATTTTGGATAAAATTGCAAAGACAAGTCGGTGGGGTCTGTGTTACTCCCTAAATCCCTCTGTCCTGCATTACTCCCTAAATCCCTCTGAAACAGAGGGACTTGTCCCTTCCTCTATTTTAGA
>CAZECU010000099.1:0-1915 GCA_964510755.1 uncultured Candidatus Peribacteria bacterium
TCTCAAAGAACATAGTTTGTACAAAATATTTAAAACTATAGAGAAAGTCCCTAACTGAAGGACTATCTATATTTATATTGATCCTGAACATTCTTTTTTTGACAACGAACGACGAGGCAAAGAGATTAAAGATCTCCTCCAAACCAAAAGCCTTACTGCTTTTTTTGTTACCAAAACAGAAAAGTCTAAGTATTTTTTTTCTAGTTTGTGACTAACGGTTCTCCATCAAGAAAAACATAAAATCATAAAATATATCAGACTCATCTATGACTTTTTCTTTAATATCAAAAAATTTCATCTTCAGGTGTATACTCAAAAAAACTATATCTTCTACGCTGTGTTTGGTTTTGAAATTCTTTTTGTACTGATTATCCTATACTTTTTGTACTCCCTTATCTTGCCAAGTACTCGTATCAATATCTTGCCTGTCACTCAAGTAGAAAGTGTTATTTACAATTTTCGTTATTACCCTTTTGCTGATACTACTTTTGAGAAGACTTCTAGATATTTGAGCATCCCGTATTATACGTGATATATCGATTATAAATATGATATGACTATCAGTACTTCCAATATCAAATATATGCAACAACCATCTCAGGGAAGTATAGAAATCGTTAATAAAATCCCTCAAGATTATTCTTTGGTCAAAAATACTAAGCTGGTAACTGATGATGGTCGTCAATTTGTCGCTCTTGCTGATTTTGTAGTCCCTCAAGGTACCCAGTCTAATCCTGGTAAAGTCGTTATCAATATCAAAGCTATGGAGCAAGATAGTCAATGAGTGCTTATGTGATCTAGAGGTAATATCATCAAATGAACCAAAGTGTTTGTCAAAAACATGAAAAATAGTTATTACGCACAAAATATTTATGGATTGGCGATCTCGGATTTTACTGGAGGTAATCTTCAGTCTGCATGAGTTGTCTCTGCCAAAGATATTGCTCTATTATCAGGAAAACTTGTAGACTCGCTCTATAAACAAAAGAAAAATATTGTATTTACCAATTTCAAATCTGTGGATAATATGGTTTTGACTTTTGATCCCCTTATCGTTACCCAAATCCAAGATATTCAAATCCATACCAAACCAGGAGAAAATACTCCTTTGCTGAAGTGATCAATCATTGCTCGTTTCAATTTTAATTATATCAAAAAATCTGATCTTATTGATTTGGTCGATACCTATGTCAAACAAAGATTGTACGATAAGATGAAGGTATTTGATATAGATACCTCTTCTGTGGTGTTTTTTGATGATATGAAACAAGAAACTGGTCACATATTTATCATTCCTACCAAAGTAGATATCAAACAGTCATATGATTTTACCAAAGATATCAACAATATTTTGCCTGATATCAAAGAACATATAGTTGGTATGACAGAAGCTAAAACAAGAGATGTTTTGTTTTCTTATCCAGAGATTTCCTCATTTGATATTACGATTAGACCGCCTCGGTATACCACTGTTTCCAAGCTCAAGTCTAGAATCAAGATTTCGGTAAATGGTAAACACATTAAATAAGTAGTGGTTGTTTTGTTTTTTTGATTGTCATTGCCAGTGGTTGAGCGAATCAAATTAGTAATTATTCTTTTTCTATCGCCTCGCCGGCGGGGCGTCCCGAACAAAGTTTCGGGACCAAAAAACCCTTCCCGCCTTGCGGGACAGGCTGTCTTATGGTACTCTTTCTGTTGGATATTGTTGTCGATGTAACATATACGAATCGCTCTACAACCCCAGTGAAAAACTGTGGGCCCATGTAGAGCTTCTATCTGATATCGCATTCTATACATTGGCTACGACTCAGAATATACCATCGACACTTTGAGTAGTATCGTTGAATATTTCTCTTGGAGGTGATGATTAGCGTATAATAAAAAAATTAGTAGGGACATGTTTGCTCTACTAATT
>CAZECU010000100.1:0-1888 GCA_964510755.1 uncultured Candidatus Peribacteria bacterium
TCAATCCTTCAAATTTTGTTTTATTCATACTACCCTCCTTAGTAAGAAAATAAATGACTAAATTTTAGTGGATAGTGAATAGTGAAAAGTATTGGTATTTTTTTACTACATAATTCCCATTTTTTCACTATTCACTTTGAGTTTTTCACTATATTTTTTTATTCTATTTCTCAGAAATCTTCCATCTCTTGGATTACATTGTCAATAATTTCTTCTTTTTCTTGTCCTAAACCATCATCTTCGGCTGCAAGTTCATCTCCTTCTCCTGGGATTGTACTCTTCATCACTCATGACAATCAGAGATTAACTATCTTTTTGATTCTATCCTCTTCGACTACTTCCAATTCTTCTACGGTCAATGGTTCTATGTTTTGACACAATCCTTTGAATAAGTAGGTCAACAAGTTGAATGATTCTGGTAATCCTCCAATCTTTGGTTTTTGTCCTTTGATAATAGATTCATATAATTTGTTTCTTCCAATAACATCATCTGATTTGACGGTAAGCATTTCTTGTAGTGTATATACAGCTGAATATGCTTCCAATGCTCGCACTTCCATCTCTCCGAATCTCTGACCTCATTGTCTAGATTTTCCTCCTAATGGCTGCTGAGTAATCAATGAATATGGTCCTACTGATCTTGCGTGGATTTTGTCTTCTACCATATGCACCAATTTTAGGATATGCATATATCCTACAGTAACTTTTTGGTCATATTTTCTACCGTTTTCTCCGTTGTAGATATTGAATTTGAGCTCGTCAAATCCGCACATTTTGGTCAATTCTGCCAAATCTTCTGATCAGAAATTGGAAAATGTAGGAACGGCAAACTTTACTCCAAAATATTTGGCTATATATCCTAGTTGAGATTCGAACAACTGTCCCATGTTCATACGAGAGATTACTCCAAGTGGATTGAGTACTACATCTACTGGTCTTCCATCTTCGGTAAATGGCATATCTTCTTCTGCTACTACGATAGAGATGATACCTTTGTTTCCATGTTTTCCGGCAAGTTTGTCTCCTATCTCAATCTTTCTCGTACTTGCTACATATACTTTTATCTTTTTTCTGACTCCTGCCATCAAATTGTCTCACTTCTTGGCATCAAGAATCACTACATCGATAACCTTTCCTTCACCACTACCAGATGGTACGTACAATGAAGTATCTTTTACGTTTTTGGATTTGTCTCCAAAAATCGCTTGAATCAATTTTTCTTCTGGAGTAAGTTCTCCTTCAGATTTTGGTGTGATCTTTCCGATAACGATATCTCATCATTTGACGATAGATCCTATTCTAATCACTCCATCATCATCTAGATTTCTCAATTTGGTCATAGAAACTCCTGGGATATCATTTGTTGTTTCCTCAGGTCCGAGTTTGGTATCTGCAACTTCGATTTCGTATTCTTCTATCTGGACAGACGTCAATTCGTCATCTTTGACCAATCTCTGAGAGATAACAATCGCATCTTCATAGTTGTATCCTTTCCATGGCATAAACGCGATTCTCAAGTTTTTACCCAATGCCATTTCTCCATTGACTGAACATGGTCATTCTGCGATAAGGTCTCATTTGTTGAGCTTTTGACCCAATGATACTCTAGGTATTTGTGTCATACATGATTTACTATTTGATCTTGCAAATACCACTAATGGATATTCTTTGATCCCTGTCTTGTATTTGACTTTGACTCTTTTTCCATCGACGTAAATGACTTCTCCTTCTGCTTCTGCTTTGATCACGGCGTGCGTCATTTGTACAATATCTCTTTCCAATCCTGTCCCCACCAATGGAGGATCATTTTTGAGTAATGGTAATGCTTGTCTCTGTTGATTGGTAGCGATAGATGCACGTACCGCATCGTTATGATCTACAAATGGGA
>CAZECU010000101.1:0-1834 GCA_964510755.1 uncultured Candidatus Peribacteria bacterium
GTTAGGGACTTTCTCTATAGTTTTAAATATTTTGTACAAACTATGTTCTTTGAGAAAAAATAATTTCATATAAAGACACCGACAAGCTATAAAACAAATGAAAGAGACGATTATTGCAAATCTGCAGTTTTTTTCCAATTTTTGTAGGTCATATACGCAACAAATGCCACAAACCAAGCTACATATTGTTTGATATCAAGCATAATATTGCCAATCGAGACAACTGCATGTCTAGGATATTGCTGTCCTATCAAAATCAAACTTACCAATATCAAGAGAAGCGCAAATCCAAGCATACCATATCCAAAAAACTTTTTCTTGATACTTTTGATAAAAATCACCACAAACAAAGAACCTACAGACAGAAATAAACCTATTGGATACACCAAATTAAATTTATTTCGCTGACTATCAGAATGTAATGATTTGATTCCCATCCAAGAATTGGTTGTACTACCGATAAAATTATCTCCCATCAAGAGAAACAGACCCAGAGGAATGAAAGAAATGGCCAATGAAAAAAACAAAATATCTGACCACACTTTTTTATTTTCTATTCTCGAACTTTTTTTGATAAACAACAAGATGGAGATGAATATTCCTATCAATATTCCTACAAAATGAAAGTTGTATCCATGAGGGGAAAACAAAGTAACCATCTCGGATCCGTTGGTAGGCAACATACCCACCGTAAAAGCAAAATTGATATATGAACCAAAAAAATATGTCAAAATGATAAGCATAGGCAACCAGTAAAACAACTTCCAAAAGTTTTGATGATACTTGTTGGTAAGATATTTAGCGACCCCCAAAAATACCAAAAATGCAACGATAATTCCTATTCCTGTCATATAAAACTTCGATCACCACAACATAATATAAGGATACATACAACTAATTAATAATTAAAAATTAATAATGAATCATGTCGGATTTTCTCTTGATATAATCTCTTGTAAATTACTATAGTCTATAAAATTACAAATCATACATTTTTCATTGTTCATTATTCATTATTCATTTAGTTTATCTATCTCAAAAACTCTATAATCTTGGTCTCTCTAATACCTGTCACTCTGATAATACCAGGATAATCAAGTTTTTCTTCAATCTTGGTTCCGATGTCTTTGAGCAAAGTTTCAAGTTGGAGATCAGATATTTCTTTTGGGTTTACATACACCATAATTTCTCTACCTGCTTGCATAATATGTACTTTGTCGATTCCAGGGATTTCGTAAATCAGTTTTTCCAGTTCTCCCATCTTCTCGATAAAGAGTTCTTTAGTATTGAATCTTGCACCAGGTCTAGAAGCTGAAATAGCATCAGCAGCAGCAACAACCCATGAAATAGGATTGGAGATAGGTACATCATAGTGATGTGATTCTGCAGCATTGATGATGATAGGATCCATACCCAACTTTTTCAATACCTCAGCTCCAATAGCTGAGTGAGATTGTCCCGTAGTAGCCACGATCTTTCCGATATCATGAAACAGACCAGCTTTCTTGGCCAAGATAGGATCAAGTCCAAGCTCTGTAGCGATAGATTCAGAGATTTTGGCAACTTCTATACTATGAGACCAAAGGTTTTGTCCATAACTATATCTTAGATAATATTGTCCGATCATTTTGACAAGATCCGGTTTCATCATAGGTATATTGAGCATAGCCAACGCTTCTTTACCTTTTTCGGTAAGGAGATTTTGCAAATCTGCCACTACTTCGTTATAAGTTTTTTCTATATAGAAAGGGTTGATTCTTCCATCTTTGATAAGTTTTTGAAGCATAATAGATGCAACATATCTCTTTTCACTATCAAAAGAAGAAACTCTGAC
>CAZECU010000102.1:0-1832 GCA_964510755.1 uncultured Candidatus Peribacteria bacterium
AAAAAGATGATGATATGGATAGTAATATGTTGCTCATAGACAATGAATTCAAGGTTATTGATTATGTAAAATATGATGTTGAAGAAGTTATTGAAGACTTTACAGGATCTACCAAAGATTTGTTGGTTATCGAAATCAAATCTCGATTCAATGGAGTTTCCCCAAAAGAAATCATTATGTTTGCTGGTGAAGTCTTGGCTTCCTATGCTAAGTTGTTTATCTTTGAAAATGTATATATTGATAGATCATTCCTCGTAGACCTTGAAGATCTAGATAGAGTACAAGACAAGTTTCATGAAGAAGCCAACATCAAAACTATGCCTATTGATGCACTTCCATTGAGCGAAAGAACAAGAAATGCGTTGATCAAAAACAATATTTTGTATGTAGAAGATTTGGAAAAAAAGAAAAAATGAGAACTCTTGCTTATGAAATGAGTAGGTAGAAAAGCTATCGACGAGATCAACAGTGCATTGGCAAATATTGACAAGACCCTTATTGGATAATACTTATTTTAATTATATTATATGTTGGTATCATGAGACATCAATGCAACAGATTGCTCGAATTGGAAACAGGAGCAAAAAAAAAGGATATATTTGTCAGACAATTGTTGACGAATTTGATCAAAAATGGAAAGACTACTACTACCCCAAAGAGAGCCAAAGTACTCAAATCTGAGGTCGATACTTTTTTTGCTCGTCTTATCAAAATCAATACCAAACTTGATGAAAAGGATGCTAGAAGAGAATCTATCAGATATATCAAATCTTTGATTTTTGGTGAAGCAGAAGGCAAAAAAGTGTTGAATATTCTCTTGCCAAAATACAAAGCATCATGAGCTACATCAAGTTTTGTAGCTGATTACAAATTATGATTTAGAGTAGGTGATGGTGTACAAAAGATATTACTCAAATTGTTATAATCTTCATCCTTTCTCTTTGCCCACAATTATTTAATTATTTGAATGTTTAATCATGGAATTTACAAAAAAAGATCTCAACAAGACACTCCGAGTAAAACCAGCCGACATGGAAAAAAATAGAACATGGTGGAAAATCGATGCTAATGGAAAAACTCTTGGAAGATTGGCGGTAGATATTGCGAACCTTCTTCTTGGCAAAAACAAAGTATATTATGCAGATTTTTGGGATGCAGGAGATTTTGTTGTCGTAGAAAACATCGAGCATATCAAAGTAACCGGCAAAAAACTTCATGATAATTTTATGTACTCATATAGTGGGTATAAAGGTAATGTCAAACAAGTAAGTTGGGATATCGTGATGAAAAAAAATCCTGCTAAATTACTTACTGCTGTCGTTAGAGGGATGTTGTCCAAAAACAAACTTAGAGACAAAAGAATCAAAAGACTTAAACTTGTTGTCTGAACTACAACGAAATACGATCATTTTAAACCTATTACCCTATCTAAATAATGGCAAACAAAGAGTATACCTATGCTATAGGCAGAAGAAAAGAAACAACAGCGGTTGTTAAGCTTTTTGGACAAGGAACTGGTAATTTCACCATAAAGACTTCTAATGGATCTCAAAAACCATTGGCAGACTATTTTGGTGGTAATCTCTACCTTCTCGAAGCTGCGCTTTCTCCGCTCACTACCCTTGGGGCTGAATATCTCAAAAAATTTGACGCAGATATTGTTGTCAATGGATGAGGGATATCTGGACAAGCTGATGCTATCAAGCTAGGGTTTGCTAGAGCTTTGATCGAATGGAATCCTGAATTTAGACCAACCTTGAAACCATATGGATTGCTCAAAAGAGATCCAAGAGTCAAAGAAAGAAAAAAACCAGGTTTGAAAAAAGCGAGAA
>CAZECU010000103.1:0-1819 GCA_964510755.1 uncultured Candidatus Peribacteria bacterium
AAGAAAATGGAGAATACGAGATTCTCAACAAGATCAACCTAGAGACTGCAAAACAGAAAGAACTCAACGAAGATCTCAAAAGATTTGACCAGTATCTGAAAGCTATTATTAAGGATCCAAACAATTTTAGACCACCATTTGTGCCTACTCACGTAGCAGAATTCAACCAATTATGTGAAATGGATCCTACACTCAAACAATATTATAGTTGAGAAAACACACCAAAAAATTCACAAGAGACAGGACAAGATCAAAAATACGCTTCAAACAACACAAAAAATGGAACAGAAACAGCAAATACCACAACAGAATATACTACTAACCCATATACGAATATAAATGAAGCATTTGAAAAATGAGGAATAGGAGGTATGGTAAAATATGGTTTAGATCAAACAAACATGAAACCAGAACAAAAACAATTCTGGTGAGGTGTAGGAAATCTTGCCGTTATGTGATGAATATTTTTTGTAGGATGGAAAATGCTCTCAAGTGCAGTCAAACTACTCACAAAAGAGGGAAGAAACGAAAAAAATTTGGGTACAAATCTAGCTCGATTAGGAATCCCTACAGCATTAATCATGTGATCACAGATGTACAGTGGAGAATGACCGCTACATTTGCTAAATGGTGGTGCACTTACTCAAAAAATAGCTGGAATTTTTGGATGAAAGAATATAATAAACAAAAACGAAACAACACAAGATACGGAAACAAGATTGAAATATGCTGAATGATTTCCATGAGCTACAGCCGTATTCAACGGATTGAACTATGGAGAAATGTCAGAATTCCTCATTCAAGATGGAGATAAAATAAAAATAGATCCAAACAAATATGATACGCTTGTAGATATTTTCAAGAATGGATCGAAAAAAAATGAAGCTGCTGCAGCATTTCTCGAATCTATTGGAAAAAATGATGATAAATGCATAATGGATCTTGCATTGACAGGAATGGGTATCAAATCAGTAGAATATCTCAAAAACAGTCCAACCTCAACATTCAACGAGACTGCTAGCGAAGCTATCATAAAACTTCGTTCAGTGACAGAATATATGGAGACAAAAGGATACAATAAGATAAATCCAGAAACACAGCCACTAGTGGACAGATACATCGCTAGCGGTAAAAATATTAATGAGCTTGAAGACTTAGATGCAAGAGGAGATGTCTTCTACAAAGAGACAACACTCGTTGATAAGACAGGACTTGAAGACCAGATAACTACCCTTGTGGGAACGAATATCCAAAAAAAACAAGATCTCTTGCTTGCCATCAATACATTCTACAATCAGATGCCAAACGCAAGCAAAAAGATAGAACTTTGATGAACACGACCAACAATAACATTCAAGACATACGAACAGTCATCAACCATCAATCTCGAAAACAAAGAATTGGTCGGATTCACACCATCAAGATTTGATAGCTATGCAGAGACATTCAAAGCAGCAAACCTTACTAATCGTATCAAGTTCCTTTGTAAAACCAAAGAAGCAAAATCTGATAAGCCATTCTACTTATCTACAGTAGGAAGAGATATAACATTTGATAATGCAAGCTTATTTTCTACAAGCTTCGATACCGAAATTATGTCAGCATGATGGTGAGGATCACTCAAAAAAGTTTCTCCGATACTAGATACCTACAAACAAGAGTATTGTGATTATCTCAATGCTATTACACCTAAATTTTGGAAAGAAAAAGCAACAATATAATACACATTTTCACTTGCATAATTTTTGAGGACTGCTATATCATAGTAGTCTTTTTTTTATTTTACCCACATGATGATCATCAAAGATATCCTACCTAT
>CAZECU010000104.1:0-1730 GCA_964510755.1 uncultured Candidatus Peribacteria bacterium
CCTGCGTGCAAAGCAGGCGCTCTAGCCAAATGAGCTAAGGGCCCATAAATGGGCAATAATACAAACAAATATAACTTTTAATAGCTCGAACCGCTCGCCTTCCCGATAAATCGGGACGCTCTAGCCAAATGAGCTAAGGGCCCATAAATGGGCAATAAAATATTGTTTTGGTTACGAAGTAGTAAATCATCCCAAGTTTTCTGTAGGAGGAGCAACGGGAATCACGCCAAACAAAATCAAAAATCCGATAATCATAATGCCAAATCCGAAGATAATCAATCCATTTCTTGTGCCTCACAAATTTTTCTCTAACCAAGCAATGCTACCAAAGATGTCTGCTATATATGAAGAAAAATACATAATAGAGCCACCCAACGCTGCAATAATCAATCCGAGAATGAGTTGTTTTACCATAATGTCATGAAAGAAGTAAGTAGCGGATAACGGGACTCGAACCCGTACGAACAGAGCTGAAGTCTGCTATGCTACACCAATTACATCATATCCGCGTAACGGGAATTCGAATAATTACAAAAAAACTTCGCGGGATGTATATATAGATATTTGACGTAAAATCAAGCACTTTTTAAAAATTTTCAAAATAGACGCTTTTGAATCCCAAAAAATTGATTTTTTTGATGATATCTTGTATAGCTTCTGGCTTGCCACAGAGGTAAAACTCCGTATTTGGTGCAAAATGATATGCGCTAATATCTAATCTACCTGAGCTATATCAGTCAATGTTTTCTCTAGAAAGATAGATATGAGAAGTTAACCCATGAATTTTTTTGATTTTTTCTTCGTAAAATAAGTCTTTGTGATAAGAGACGGAAAAAAACAATTGTTTGTCGGTATTGCAATATTTGGCCATATTGAGTACAGGAACAATACCTACTCCAGTTCCGATAAACACCTTGGGAAAAGGAGTATCTTGGAGAGTGAAGTGACCAAAAATACCTTTGATAGTCATTTCGTCTCCAATACGCAAATTGCGCAAAACAGCTGATCATCTGCCTTGATCCAAAAGTTTGATAGCAAAAATCAACATAGTTTTTTCGTTGTCGGTATCTTGATCTAAGACAGAATAACATCTTTGAAACGGTCCTGCAGCATCCTCAAAAGCAATCAATGCCCGTTGTCCAGGTATGACTTTGGTCTCTTGGTAGGTCTCCACAGTAAACTGGATGACACTATCTGTCAACATCTGACGATTGATAATTTTGGCTTTGGTCTCTTGCATATGTGGGTATAACAAAAAATGAAATATTACTCTTTAGGAAGTTCGCAGTTGGTTGCTTTGGCTAGTACAGCCAATTCTTGACGACCTTCCAAAAAATTTCCTTCGCTGATTTCCCATGTAGGGACTCCAGAAATATTGGCGCAACGATCAAATTCCTCGGTACATTCCACATAATTGATATATTGGAAACTATCTCCAAACATTTTTTTCTGAGTTAGACAATGAGAGCAGTTGACACTACCATACATGATAGCTCATTTTTGTGTCAAGCATTTGGCGAAGTCATCCAAGTTGACGTTAGGAGTAGATTGGCTGCATCATGCCAAAAAAAGTAATGAGGTGAGAGAGATAATAATAAGTTTTTTCATACTACTATATATATAGGCAAATAAAATGTACGAGGATGGTAATGTTTTGCAAAAAATTTGCAACCAAAAAATATATAGCGTCATCTATGTAAACAAGGTAAGTCATTGCGAGGTGTTCGCAA
>CAZECU010000105.1:0-1726 GCA_964510755.1 uncultured Candidatus Peribacteria bacterium
GTCGCGAGTTCGAGTCCCGCATTCCCGAAAATCTACACAAAGATATACTTTAGTTGGGTGGATGACTAAAGATGACTATATCTTGTTCGTAGTGTGTCTGCATCCCCTGAAGGTCTATTGACCTTATTATTCGCTGTAAATACAATGATTCTCTAAGAATTAATTATGTACAGCTTCTTGGTTTTGAATAGCGTAATAGCATAATTTCTTTGAAATTATTGACTACTATGTCGATCGAAATCAGTATTTTGTTTAAAATTACTAAAAAAACACTTGCAATTGATGTCCAAATCCATAAGTTCTCAGTCCACGCGTTTTTTTTGTAATTATGTATATTTATTTTAACTTTTAATATATTTACCTATGGCTAACAAAATTCACGTTAATGTTGGTACTATTGGTCACGTAGATCATGGAAAGACAACATTGACAGCTGCTATGACAGCAGTATTGTCTACAAAAGGTTTTGCTAAATCTATGGCTTTTGATGCAATTGATAATGCTCCAGAAGAAAAATCAAGAGGTATTACTATCAATACCAGACATGTAGAATACGAAAGCGAAACTAGACACTATGCACACATTGATTGTCCAGGACATGCCGATTACGTCAAAAACATGATCGTTGGTGCTGCCCAAATGGATGGAGCTATTCTTGTAGTAGCTGCTACTGATGGACCAATGCCTCAAACAAGAGAACATGTTCTTCTTGCTCATCAAGTAAACGTACCAAGAATCGTTGTATTCCTAAATAAATGCGATATGGTTGCAGATCCAGATGAACTAGAACTTGTAGAAGAAGAAATTAGAGATGTTTTGAAAAAAAATCACTATGATGCAAACTCTCCTATTATCAGAGGATCAGCTCTAAAAGCTGGAGAAAATCCAAGTGATGAAAATGGTGATGCTAAATGTGTTTGGGATCTTCTCAAAGCATTGGATGAATATATACCAGTCCCAGAAAGAGACAATGACAAACCTTTCCTTATGCCAGTAGAAGATGTTTTTTCTATCAAAGGTAGAGGAACTGTGTCTACAGGAAGAATTGAAAGAGGTGTTGTAAAAATGAATGACGAACTTGAAATTTTAGGACTTGGAATGGAACCAAAGAAAACAGTTGTTACAGGAGTAGAAATGTTCCACAAACAATTCGATCAAGCTGAAGCTGGTATGAACGTTGGATTGCTTCTTAGAGGTATTGAAAAAGACCAAATAGAAAGAGGACAAGTTCTTTGCAAACCAGGAACAGTAAAAGCTCACACAAAATTTGAAGCTGAAGTATATGTATTGAAAAAAGAAGAAGGTGGAAGACATACACCATTTATGACTGGATATAGACCACAGTTTTTCTTGAGAACTACTGATGTTACATGAACTGCGACATTAAAATCAGGTGTAGAAATGATTATGCCTGGAGATAATGCAAAGATTGATGTAGAATTGATCTACCCAGTAGCTATGGAAGAAGGATTGAGATTTGCTATTAGAGAAGGAGGAAGAACAGTATGAGCATGAGTTGTAACTAAGATCTTATAATAACTTTCTTATTGTTTAATGCTCCGCACAATGACACATTGTGCGGAGATCTAAATTATAAGAAAAATTTTACTCTTATACCCTTATCGTATGACGGATAAAAAAACCCAAAAAACTAAATTGAGGATTAAATTAAAAAGTTATGATATAAAGATGTTGGAATCATCTGTAGGTAAAGTTGTAGGACTTT
>CAZECU010000106.1:0-1711 GCA_964510755.1 uncultured Candidatus Peribacteria bacterium
AATCTTCTGGAGTCACTACTTCTACATCCATGATAGGTTCCAAAATACATGGACCAGCTTTCATAAATGCATCTTTGAATGCTCTATATGTTGCGATTTTGAAGGCAATTTCTGAAGAATCTACATCATGATATGATCCATCATATGGGATAACTCTTACATTGATGATAGGATATCCTGCCAATACTCCTTGTGCTACGGTTTCTTTTGCTCCCTTATCGATTGCTGGGATAAATTCTTTAGGGATTGTTCCTCCGGATACTTCATCTCTAAATTCATATTCTTTTTCCATATTTTTTTCCAAATGAAGCAATACATGTCCAAATTGCCCTCTACCTCCTGTTTGTCTTTTGAATACTCATTCTCCATCTGCATTTTGGGTAATAGTTTCTCTGTATGCTACTTGTGGTTTACCTGTATTTACTTCTACTTTGTGTTCTCTTTTGAGTCTATCTACGATAATCTCTAGATGCAACTCTCCCATACCTGCGATGATAGTTTGATTACTTTCTGCGTCTGAATGATAGTTGAATGAAGGATCTTCGTAAGCAAGTTTTCCAAGTGCGATACCCATTTTTTCTTGATCAGCTTTGGATTTTGGTTCGATAGCGATATCGATAACTGGTGCTGGGAATTCCATTTTTTCTAAGATGATAGGATTTTTGGTATCACAAAGCGTGTGTCCAGTCCTAGTGTCTTTGAGTCCAAGGAACGCACAGATATGACCTGCATGTATTTCAGATATTTCTTCTCTTTTGTTGGCATGCATAAGCAACAACCTTCCTACTCTTTCTTTTTGTCTTGTGATAGGATTGAGTAAGGTATCTCCTGATTTGATGATACCTGAGTATACTCTTACGAAAGTAAGCGTACCTACAAATGGATCAGTTGCGATTTTGAATGCGATAGCTGCTACTGGTTCTTTATCATCGATTTTTCTTTCTATCATTTTTGTTGAATCATCAGGATCAAGTCCTTTGATAGCTACTCTATCTAACGGACATGGCAAGAAATCCAACACTGCATCAAGTCCTAGTTGTACTCACTTGTTACCAAGTGCAGAACCACAAAGTACAGGATATAAATTGTTGTTTATCGTACCATTTCTGATTGCTTTTTTGATAAGTTGTAGAGATATTTCTTCTCCTGCAAGATATTTTTCTGCCAATTCGTCATCAAACATAGATATTTTATCGATCATAATTTCTCTATAATGTTTTGCTTTTTCTAGCATATCTGCTGGGATTTCTTCTTCATTGATTTGGATACCTTTTTCTCCACTAAACGTATACATTTTCATAGTAATCAAACTCACTACTGCTTTGAATTCGTCAGCTTGTCCTACAGGAAGCTCTATTGCTACTCCCTTGTCCGTGATCCTTGATTGGATAGATTCCAAAGACATGTAAAAATCTGCACCAATTTTGTCCATCTTGTTTACAAAAATCATTCTTGGTACTTTATATTTGTCTGCTTGTCTTCGAACTGTTTCTGTCTGAGGTTCTACTCCTTGTGATCCATCTAGCAATGCAACAGCACCGTCTAAGATTCTGAGTGATCTTTCTACTTCTACGGTAAAATCTACGTGTCCTGGGGTGTCTATGATATTGATCTGACTATCATGCCAAAAACATGTCGTAGCCGCTGAGGTGATAGTAATACCTCTTTCTTTTTCTTGTTCCATCCAATCCATATCTGCCTCTCCATCATG
>CAZECU010000107.1:0-1708 GCA_964510755.1 uncultured Candidatus Peribacteria bacterium
AAAGATCTCAAAAAATTGCTAAGTAGAATATTTGATGAATATGATATGCAGACTACTGTACACGTAGCAGATGCAATCAAAGATTATGGATTCAAATATGCGACATTGGGAGCAACATCCGTAAATATCTTGGATATGAAAGTACCAAAAGAAAAAGAAGAAGAACTCAAAAACGGTGATCTCAAAGCCAATGAAGTCTACAAATATTTCTTCAAATGATTCTTTTCTGAAGAAGAAAAACATAGATTTGTGATCAAGATTTGGAGTGAAGTCAAAAAAAGGATAGAGGAGAGTCTCAA
The DNA here is from genome assembly GCA_964510755.1 of uncultured Candidatus Peribacteria bacterium. Lineage (GTDB taxonomy): Bacteria > Patescibacteriota > Gracilibacteria > Absconditabacterales > Absconditicoccaceae > CAJBLF01. Next base: position 300 of record CAZECU010000107.1, read on the forward strand.
GTCCATTACAGGACCAGGACAAGATTTGTATACCATGGTAGATTCATGAGCAAGAGGATCACAAACACATATGACACAGATTGCAGGTATGAAAGGACTAGTAGTCAACCCGCAAGGAGATATTATCGAACTTCCTATCAAAAATTCGTTCGTGGAAGGATTGAGACCAATCGAATATTTTATCTCTGCCCATGCAGGAAGAAAAGGAAAAGCAGATACGGCGTTGAGGACAGCAGAATCATGATATCTTACCAGAAAATTGTGTGATGCTTCACAAGAAGTTATTATTAGAGAACATGATTGTGGTACAGAAAAATATGTCTCCTTCTCAAAACAAGAATCAGAGCTCAAAGGAGAAAATTTCTACACATTGATTAGTGGTAGAGTACTCGCAGAAGATGTCCTTGATAAGCACAAAACGGTCATACTCAAAAAAGATGATTTGTTGGACAAAGAAAGTATCCAATTATTACAAGATTTGGAGATAGAAGAAGTCAAAGTGAGAACACCACTTATTTGTCTTAGTATCAGTGGAATCTGTCAAAAATGTTATGGAACAGATCTCTCTACAAGAAAAATAGTAGAAATAGGAGTCCCTGTTGGTATTATTGCTGCACAGTCTATCGGAGAACCATCTACACAGTTGACGCTAGATACGTTCCATGAGTGAGGAGTCGCAAAATGAGGAGAACAAACTACAGGTATAGATAGAGTAAAACAATTGTTTGAGGTAAGAGATCCAAAAACTCCGGCTATTATCGCACCGTTTGATGGAAAAGTTTGTTTCTATGAAGCCAACAAAAACAATTACGTAAAGGTAGTATCAGAATATCAAAAGAAAACGTACTTACTCAAAAATGGATACAAAGTAGATGTCAAAAAATGAGAAGAGATCAAAAAATGAGGAATATTTGCCTCCAAAGGCAAGAGTAAACTCAAAGTCAAAGAGTCAGGAAAAGTATTGGAAATCAAACCAGATCATATCGTTTTGGGAGTCCAAGAAGAATATGTCAAATCATTGACGGGATTGAGTCCTATCAAAAAGGATGGAGAAGAGGTATTCAAAGGAGAAATTCTGACCAACGGTTCTTTGTCTGTCAAAGAATACAAAAATATTGTAGGAGATCTAGAAGCTCAAAAATATATTATCAGAGAGACCAAAAAAGTATATGGAGCACAAGGACAAGATTTGAACGATAAACATATCGAAGTAGTCGTCAAACAGTTGTTCTCCAAAGTCTTTATCGAAGATTCAGGAAATAGTAGTTTCATCCCAGGCACATATATCAAGTACGAAGAGTTTATCCAAATAAACAAAGCATTGGAAGCAGAAGGCAAAAAAGCAGCCAAAGGCAAAAGATTGGCACTTGGATTGACCAATATAGCCAAAGAAACAGATTCATGGTTGT
>CAZECU010000108.1:0-1699 GCA_964510755.1 uncultured Candidatus Peribacteria bacterium
TGTCATAGGAACTATTGGTTATAAGGAAATAAAGTTTTTACTTTTTTGACGTAAGTTTTGTCTAATGATACGCCATATCAGTCGCTTTTGTTATTGTCACCTTTGTTGGTCAACAAATGATTGTTACAAGCTTTTTTGAACAATACTTTTTTTGTTGCAGTGATCTTAAATCTTTTTTTTGCTCATGAATGAGTTTTGAGTGTTCAGGCTTTTGCCATAATGCTTATTTACTGAATAAAATGATACTGTATCCTTGTGCTTCCTGTTTTGGAGTATCGAATTGTGATTTTCCATATTCCGCTAGGTCGTTTTTTATTTTAACAAGTTTTTCGATAGCTTTGTTAGCATAAATTTTTTCTCTTCACTTCAACTTGATGAAAAACTTTACATTATATCTATCTTTGAAAAATTCGATAGCTTTTTTCATTTTCATTTGAAGATCATTTTCACCGATTGCATAATTTAATTTGATTTCTTTCAAAACGGTCGGCTTTTGTGTTTTTTTCTTTTCTTTTTCATCTTTGGATTTTTGATACATATATTTTCCATAATCTACCAATTTGACAGTAGATGTCATAGTGTCGGCATCATATCTCATTTGTACCAAATCTTTGCCCTGTTCTTCTGCCATTTCAAGCGCTCTCTTTCTAGGAAATGTTCCCAAATTTGTTCACTCTTCGTCTACAATGACAATGTTTGGTGCCTTAATTTGTTCGTTAAGGTATACCATAAAGACTTTATTTTTGTTGAAGGCATTAGTATTTGGTCTTGTATCCATATACCACTATCAAAGATAAAAAACATTCGCTCCCGGCGGGAGTCGAACCCGCGATCTCCACCGTGAGAGGGTGATGTCCTAAACCACTAGACGACGAGAGCAGGTCTTTTTTATAAAGGATTGCCAATGTATCTGTATATATGTAAGAAGTAGTCATTGGTTATTGTAATATACCCCCAGTAGGAATCGAACCTACATCCACAGCTTAGAAGGCTGCTGTTCTATCCATTGAACTATGGGAGCATAGCTTCTAAACACTTAATATGCTTCTGGATAGTAAAACATACATTAGGGAGTAAGGTAGATGTGTTTAATTGGGGAGAGTAGGATTTGAACCTACGTAGCCCTGCCTACCGCAGGCAGGCGTGAGGCGCCCCGGTTTCACCGCGGGTGCAATTGACCGCAACTAACAATTTTGCATAAATTTTTCAATCTGCTTTCTATCTTTTTGTTTCTTGAGCAAATATTCTACTTGTCTTGCTTCTTTTATTGTATCATATTTTTTGGAGTACAATAATCAAATAGGAACATATAGCTTAGTGGATTTGACATATCACTTTTGATGTTGGATAATTCTTCTGTCCAAATCAGTGGTACTTCAAACATAATATTTTCCATTATGCATGGAAAGTACATAAACAAATCAACTTACCATATGGTTAAGTGATAGATAATAATTTGGGGAGAGTAGGATTTGAACCTACGTAGCCGTGAGGCGTCAGATTTACAGTCTGATGCAATTGACCGCTCTGCCATCTCCCCATAAAGTGTAGTGAATAATGAATAATTGATAATTGATAATGACGGTATGAGTTTCATTATGGATTATCGTAATGTACCATAATTGCAACGGTATTAAATAATGGTGGACCCTAGGGGAGTCGAACCCCTCGCCTCCTGCGTGCAAAGCAGGCGCTCTAG
>CAZECU010000109.1:0-1605 GCA_964510755.1 uncultured Candidatus Peribacteria bacterium
CTACGTCCATTTCTATTCCCAACAGAAAGAGTACCATCGACGAGGAGTTTTTTGGTTACTTTTTTGATCTGGAAGCAAAAAAGTAACGCCCAGCCGGCGAGGCGATGAGAAAAAAATAAGTAAATATGTAACTACAGATTGCTTCGCTCAACCGCTCGCAATGACTGGTAAAAAACATCTCCAGATATTTGCATTACTTCCGATAAGTACCTATAGAGGATACAAAAAGAGTCATTGAATATAATTTTTATTTGCAATTTTATTGTTTTTCTATAAAATATCACTCCTTTGATTGTGGTGCTATTCTACTTTTTTGGAGTATATAGCAGCTAGTTCGCACTCTTAACTATTTTATATTTTTATGATAGCTATGGATTTTGATCCTAAAAAAAATTATTATGATATTTTGTGAGTTGGAGAAAACGCTACTCCTGAAGAGATCAAAAAAGCGTTTAGAAAAGGTGCAGTAAAACACCATCCTGACAAAGGTGGAGATAAGAAAAAATTTCAAGAAATCAACGAAGCATATCAAGTCATTGGAGATGATAAGAAAAAAACACAGTATGATAGTTTTAGAAAATGATGATATGGAGACGCCAGTAGTTTTGGAGGATTTGGCGGATTTAGTGGTGGTCAGTGAAATTTTGATTTTGGTGATTTTGATATTGGAGATATTATGTGAGGAATATTTGGAGGTGGATTCGGTGGCTGATCAAGAAGCAAAAAATCACCTTGAGGTGAAGATATTCAGGTAGCGATAGATATTAGTTTTGAAGAGTCTTATCTTGGAGTTGCCAAAAAAATCTCTTATACGAGGATGAAAAAAATTGATGGCGTAGAAGAAAAAACTTGTGATAGCTGTAAATGACGCTGAAGTGTAGTCCAACAAATACAGACACCTTTTGGGGTAATGCAAAGCTCTTGAACATGTCCATCGTGTGGTGGGACAGGAAAGTTATACTCCAAATGAGGGAGATTGCTTGGTAATGGAGGCCTGGACAAAACCAAAGAAATTATCGATATCAAGATACCTGCGGGGATCAAATCAGGTGCTTATATCAAGTTTACCGCCAAGTGAAATGAATCTGCCGGCCATCATGTCGGTGATCTTTATATCCAAATCAATGTAGCCAAATCCAAACTCTATGAAAGAAAAGATGATAATCTGTATACCAAAATCGCGGTCAGTATCTTCGATATGGTATTGTGATGAGAAATCTCGGTCGATCATCCCGAAGGCAAATTGAAGATCAAAGTACCCAAAGGAACTCAAATAGGAGATATGATCAAAATCGGAGGAAAGGGATTTGGAGCAGGTGGAGTATTTTCCAAAAAATGAGATCTCTATGTTATCCCTCATGTTGATATACCCAAAAAACTCAGTAAAGACCAAGAAAAACTTTGGAACGAACTCAAAAGCAAAAAATAATTACATAGCTCTGCCCTACCAACGGCGGTTGTAGTAGAAACTTTGTAACAAAATGCGCCATTACCAAATCAATAAGAAAAGTAGTCCGAGCCAGATATTTTATAGAATATGATAGAAAAATATCAACGTGATACTGCCCAATGGCGCTTGATTTTTTTATCACATAGGAATTTCAA
>CAZECU010000110.1:0-1560 GCA_964510755.1 uncultured Candidatus Peribacteria bacterium
TTTTGTTTCATAAGGGTTTCTAGACTGATAATCAGTGCATCATAATCTCCTGATTTGGGATATACATAGGTAATAGGATCCAAGAGACCGGTGGGTCTGATAACTTGTTCTATTATCTTGTCAGAAAGTTTCATCTCATATTCACTAGGAGTTGCAGACAAAAAAATAGATTTGGTATCTTTTTTGTGTTTTTTGACCAAGGTAATAAGCTGATTTTCTCCACGAGCTTCTTTCGTTTTTTTGTATGCATTGTAAATCTCTATGTGGGTATTGGAGACATTAGAATCGATATCAAACGCTTGGTCTAGAGTGATATCTTTGAGATCTTTTCGTCCTAAAATACCTTCTAATTCTTCGAATCTCAGTGGTCTATGATCTACCGCCGAAGGAAGTCTAAATCCATATTTGATCAAATTGGCTTTTCTAGCTCTATCGCCTCCTGGCATAGCTCTCAGCTGAGGAATAGTCATGTGAGATTCATCCACAATCAAAAGAAAATCATCAGGAAAATAATCAAAAATAGTGTTTGGTGGTTCGCCAGGCAATCTATTGTCAAAATAAAGCGAATAGTTTTCGATACCATTTACAAAACCAGTTTCTCTGATCATCCTAATATCGTATTCCACCCTTTTTTTGATCCTTTCTGCTTCAACGAGCATACCTTGTTCTTCAAATTCTTTGACTCTCAGCTCTTTTTCTGCGTTCATTTGTTCAAGAATAGTATCTATATCAGAAATATCTTGCAAAAACTGGGTTGCTGGTCGTAGAGTTACTTTGTTTCTATTTTCTTTGTGCTCAAAACTAATCGAATCTTTGAGTTCGATCAATTCAAGGGTTTCTTCGTTGAAATGGAGTCTATACACAAATTTTTCTGTACTGGAAAAAATATCCAGCATATCTCCTTTGAATTCAAACATACCATGTTCTATTTTGGAAACGATAGGTTTATACTGCATATGGAGAAGTTGTTTTTTGAGCTCTTTAAATTTGTATTGTTTGCCAATCTCAAATTGTAAACAATTTTCTTCAAAAAATCTCTTTTGTCCCAATCCATAGAGCGAAGATGCAGAAGCTACCACAATTACATCTTTTCTCGTAAGTAATGATGCCATCGTAGCGAGTCTATACATTTCTATCTCTTGGTTGACCGTTGCTTCTTTTTCAATGTACAATCCTTGAGCGGGCAAATAACTTTCTGGCTGATAATAATCAAAATAGGACACAAAATAGTGTACAGCATTATTAGGAAAAAAATACTTAAATTCTGTGGCCAGCTGAGCAGCCAAGGTCTTGTTGTGTGAGATGATCAAAGTAGGCTTTTGGAGATGTTGGATAATATTTGCCATAGTAAAGGTTTTTCCCGTACCTGTAGCTCACAAAAGCGTAGCTTTATTTTTGCCTTGTTCAAAAAGCTTTTTGATCTGATCAATAGCTTTGATTTGATCTCCAGCGGGTTTGTAGGTGGATTGTAATTCAAAGAGCATATTTTGCCTAGTGACTAATAAATAGTAACTTTATAGAAAATTCAGGTGCAAAATCCACTAGTAAATAGGAGTAATA